>DAOVTB010000007.1 GCA_030633305.1 Candidatus Muiribacteriota bacterium | reverse complement strand
TGTTTTAGAAGAAATAATGATTAAAAAGTTTAAGACTCCATATAAAAAAATAGAGATTAAAAGAGATGAGGAACTTATACTTACAGAAGAACAGAATTCAGCACTTGAAAATATTTTTTCAATGCTTCAGGATGATGGTGACTGCAAAGGTGTTCAATCATTTTTACTTTATGGCGTGACTGGAAGTGGAAAGACAGAAATATATTTGCGTGTTATAGACAGTATGTTGAAAAATAATAGAGATGTGATTTATCTTGTCCCTGAAATTTCACTAACTCCTCAGATAGTAAGAATTTTGAAAGAAAGATATGGTGATCTGGTTGCTGTCTATCATTCAAGATTGACAAAAAAAGAACGAATCAGCGAATGGCTGAGGATTAAAAGTGGTCTTGCAAAAGTAGCAATTGGAGCAAGAAGTGCAGTTTTTTCACCATTTTCCAATCTGGGTCTTATAATTGTTGATGAAGAAGGAGAAAGTTCTTATAAACAAGGCGAAGATCCCCGTTATGAGACCAAAAAAGTAGCCAATTTTCGAGCAGAGCTATCTGGAAATTGTATGGTGCTTATGGGAAGTGCTACTCCTTCAATAGAAACTTTTCATGCATCTGAAAATTCTATTCTCCAGAGCTCAAAGATTCATAATAGAGTATCCAAAAGAGCTTTTCCTGAAAATTTTATTGTTGATATGAGGCAGGAATTGAAACGTGGAAACAGAAGTATTTTTTCACGACTTCTTTTAAAGCGGATGCGAGAAAACCTGGAAGCTGGCGAACAGACAATTATATTTCATAATAGACGTGCATTTTCAACTTTCGTGTTCTGCCGAATCTGTGGTCATGAGATGCGATGTCCGGAATGTGAACTTGCACTTAAATATTACCAATCAAATAAAACATTAAAGTGTCATTATTGCGATTACAAGGTTAATGTTCCGGAAAAATGTCCGGCCTGTTCAAGTAGAGCGATAAAGTACTTTGGATTAGGCACAGAACAGCTTGAATTTCAAATCAGGAAGTTTCTTCCAGCAGCAAGAATATTACGAGTAGATTCTGACAGTATAAATTCCTTGAAACATCACGAAAAAGCATATTCAATGATCAAGAATAAAGAAGTTGATATTATTGTTGGAACTCAGATGGTATCGAGAGGACTACACATTCCAGATATAACGCTCGTTGGTATAGTTGCGTATGATTCATTGATATCACTTCCAGATTATCATTCATGTGAAAGATCATTTGGATTGATTACTCAGGTCGGAGGGCGCGCTGGAAGAGGTGAAAAACCAGGTTGTGTCATTGTCCAGACCTATAACCCAGGACATTATACATTACAGGCATTTGTCAAAAACAGTTATCAGAATTTTTATGAATCTGAAATAAAACATAGGGAAAAGCTTTTCTATCCACCATTCAGCATAATAGCCAATATTGTATTCAGTTCGGATAATGAAGACAATCTTGTAAATTTTCTAGAAAAATTTGGAAATCAATTTAAAAAAGATGCAGAAAATGTGGATGTAATTATTCTTGGTCCGATTCCGGCACCAATTGCTAAAATAAGGGGTAGATACAGATGGCAGATGCTTCTGAAAGCCCATAATGATATTTCATTAAAAAGTGCTGTAAGCTTAATTGATAAGGTCGCGCGGGGGACAAAGTACCATTCCCGTGTTAAGATTATAATAGATATAGACCCATCCAGTGTGCTATAATATCCTGCGTCCTGAATGAGCGAATTTTGAATTATTAAGCATCCGTGCAGACCTCAACGCACGAGTAGTGCGCCTCGGTCTACCCGAATACTGAATAATCCAACCTTCATCTCATTCAGGACGCAGGAAATAGTTAATAAAAGAAATATAAAACAATGTAGGGACAGGCCCCTGTGCCTATCCGATATAAATAATAAATAATAAAGTTTAAAAAAAGATGAAAGAAAGTATAGTTTCATATATAAAAAGATTCCGGCATTTTCTATACCAGAATATTATAGCAATAAGGTCATCTCCACATGACATAGCTTTAGGCTTGGCTATTGGTGTTTTTGTTGGATTTTTACCCATAATGGGATTTCAGACAATTGTCGCAATTCCATTAGCCATTTTATTTAGAGCCAGTAAAGTAACTTCGGCCATTGGAGTTTGGATCAGTAATCCAGTTACTTTTATCCCTTTTTATTATTTCAATTTTAGGGTTGGAAGATGGATGCTGGGGGATCCAGATGTTGAATGGGCAATCAGCAAGTGTACTACGTTCTGGAAGATCATAGAACTTGGCGGGGATATACTTTATCCGTTATTACTTGGTTGCGTTGTCCTGGGATTTATTAGTGTTCCAATCATCTATTTTGGAAGTTTTAAGTTCGTTGTTTATTATCGAAAAATACATAATAAACGATTGAAAAAACATGCTACAAAATAAAATATTTCTCCTGAGATCTTCTCTTGATATTAACGGACCGGGAAGACTGGTTCTGGCTACTGCTTTTGAACTGAAAAAAATGAATCTGGTACCAATAGTTATAACAAATAGTGCTTCGGAATGTACTGATATGTTCAAAAAGTATGATATGCAAATCGAAATTATCAGAAATAATCCATTTTTTATGTTTTTTGATATATTGCGTCTAATTCTTAGATTTAAACCTGTCGTATATCATTCCTTCAGTTATAGTATGGCGATATGTGGTGACGTGTTTTGCTGGTTAAACTTTTTCTCTAAATCATTTTTTACAATTAATGGTTTTGGCAGTGAATGGATTTTAAAGTATTTAAGAAAAACAATAATTATTGTACCTAGTATTTTTATGAAAAATAGAACAAAAAAAATAACAGGTCTTGAATCTGAACTGATTTATCCATGTACTCCAGAGATGTATTTAAAATTGGATGAAAAAAAGCCAAAAACAAATTTTGAAAAAAATCAGCTTGTAATAGGTACACTTGTCAGGGATCTGGAAGTAAAAGGGATTCCTTTTTTCCTGCAGACTCTGGCAATGTTAAAAGCAAAGGGGATAAAAGTAAAAGGGATTGTAGGCGGTTGTGAAGATAAGAAATATCTTAAATTGATTCATGAATTTGGAATTGATGATACCGTTGATTTTTTAGGAGTTGTTTCTAATGTTTCTGAATTCTTTTCAAAAATTGATGTTTATACTCAGTTTTCATTAATAGAGTCATTTGGAATCTCAGTGCTTGAAGCAATGAAATATGGGATTCCGGTAGTTTTGCCACGAATTGATGCTTTTGAGGAGCTTGTTGAGGAAGATAAAACAGGATTACTTTTTGATTGTTGTAATTGTACAGATGCAGTAGATAAAATAATACAATTACATAACAACGAGGAATTGTATAATGCAATGCGTGATTCTGCTAAATGGCGTGCATGGAATAAGTTTGGGCCAACAGTTTTTTCTTCAAGTCTGAAACAGGTTTATGGATTGTTGCCATCATGATTTGCAAAGGGTATATATTAGAGAAACTGGATTACAAAGAGAAGGATCTTATTGTAACCATGTTGACAGAAAATCATGGAATAAACAGTTTTTTAGTACCTGATGGAAAAAAAAAAGAAGGATTTCTACAGTTTTTTGATTTGGTCGAATTTCTTATACTGGATGGAACTGAAAATACAGCATTACTTTCAGAATTTCGGAACACTTTGTCTAGGATTACACAGCTTTGTACATTGAAATCAAATACTCAGTTAATAAAAAATTCCTTCTGTTATCTTTCAACAGGATATTTTATTGAAGTAATTCGGGCATTAGTGCCATCTGGGATGAAAATTCAAACTCTTTTTAGTATTATGCATAGTTTGCCTGTAACAAATCAAATTGAATTTGTAAAGAAACTCATAATACTGTTGAAATATTTTGGTTTTTACCCTGATATTTATTCGTGTAGCGAGTGTGGAAAGAACGAACTTCTTGAATATGGAGTGGTTTCTGAAATGATGTTTTTGTGCTCTGACTGTAGTCGGAAATTTAGTGGATCTAAAGTAAAACTGGGATCAGATTTTTTCAAAATTCTTGAATTTATCGAGAAAACCCCCGCTTCTTCTTTAGTGATTAGCAATCGGCAATTTGAAACAATTTCGAATTTTTTCTCAGGTTATTTAAAATTCAATCATAATGTATCTTTGGGCGATTTTTATTCCGAATAATCAATTTATAAATTAAAATTTACTATTAATATATATTATGTAAGTTGACAAAAATATGTTATAATTACAAAAAATTTAAAATTCAGGAGAAAGGTGACAATGTTTGAAGAAAATGAAAATGACATAAATCAAAATCTGAACACAGAATTTTATAAAAAACTCAATCAGCAGATAGTTCAGAAAGATAAACTTATAAAAATGCTTCAGAAGCATATTGAAAAACTAAAAGATGGAATGTCAATTGAATCAAATGATGAAGACCACAGTGATCTTCTTAATCAGATTGAAAATCTTAAAAGAGAGAATGAAGATTTAAACAGAGTAATTGAAAAATTTGAAGAAAACTCTTCCCCAGTTGAAGAAGATATCAGAAAAATTGAATTTTTAAATAATCAGCTTGCTGAAAAAGATAATGAAATAAATGCATTTATTGAAAAAGTTGAAAAACTTGAATTTAAAATAAATCAGCAGGGAAATGAATTGATGGAATTGCAGAATCAGTTGAGTGGAAGTGATTCTATTAAGGAACTCAAGGATACTTTAGAAGAGGATGCAAAAGAACTTCAGAGCAGAATTGAAATGATGGAAGTTGAACTTGGAAATCGAGACAGGAAGATAAAAGAGCTTTCAGAAGAAAACAGTGAATTAAGTTCATCTTTAAATGATTCATCTGATGAAGAAATTATCTCCAAATACGAAGTTCAGATAAAATCTCTGGAAACTGAGCTTGATACTATTCGCTCTGAAACTCAACTTGAACTTGAAAGTTTAAAACAGGAATTGGAAACCACTGGGAATCAATTAAATGAATCAATTAAAAATAAAACAGATGTTGATGCCAGTAGTACATCAATTGTGAAAGAATTAGAAGAAAAAAGTTTGGAACTAGAAGGTTTAAGAGAAAAGAATAAAAAATTGTCTGAAGAATATTCGATTCTTCAACAGGCTGTTGAAGACCAGATACAGGGAAAAGATTCGGTTGCGGATGTAGAAAAACTTGAAAGTACAGTGTCTGACGAAGTCGAAGAATTGATTTTAAAGCTTAATGATCTTGAAAAAGAGCTTGTTGGTGAAAAAGAATTGATTTTGAGGTTACAGAAAGAAAAGGAAGACTTGAGTTTACAAATTGATAAAATGAAAGTAATCACCAGTAATTCTGATGATAAGGACGATAAGTCAAAACTTTTTGAGGAGTTATCGGTAGCTTTAAAACTCAAAGATGATCTGGAAATGGTAAATAAAAGTCTTGAAGAAAAATTGAAAATAGCAGTTGAGGCTTCACCTGAATATGAGATTTCTACAAATCAAATTGATAATTTAAAACCAGTTATTGAGTTTTATGAAAAAAGAAGTAAAGAATGGGACCAAAAGGATAAGGACTTTGCAACAGTTATTTTCAAGGAATTTGGGTTTTCTGTTGTTGAAACTGTTGGTGTTGAATATAATCCTGCTTTTCATGAACTTGCAGGTTCGGTGAGAAGCGAAAAATTTCCTGAAGGTGTTGTTTTAAATGAAGTTGGACAAGGTTATATATTCAGGGATTTGGTATTGAAAAAGGCCAAAGTAACCATTGTTAAAAACAGTGTGGAATGCAGCAGTTGTTTAAAACCTGTAAAATCTGATGATAAGTTTTGCTCAGGTTGTGGTGCCCGAGTTGATATGATACTTACGTCAATTGGGGAAGAAGAAGAATTAGAAAAAGCTGCATTAATTTTTTATAAAATTGCCAGAAGTTATTTTCATGGTGGAGATTATTCTGGAGCTCTTTTGCGGCTTGAGGAATCATTAAAAATTGATTCTGATAATGAAAACTCTATCAGGCTTAAAGGTGATGTATACGAGAAACTTGGAAACTTTGAGAAATCGCTTGAATGCTTCCAGAAAGTATATGATATTAACCCAGATGTGAAAAATGAAAACAAATTAAAAGGACTTCGTGCAAAACTGACTATTTTAAATAGCATTAAAGATTTAGAATTATGAAAAAAACCGTATTAATTTTTTTAACTTTTCTTCTCACCTTGGGGCAACTATACTCTGTTGATTATTTTCAAGGTGAAGATGGTTTTTTGTACCTTAAGATAAGTAATTCAGAAAAGTGTGAATCAAAGGATGAGAGAGGTTTATTAGCTGATTTTGATATCAATAAAATCCTTGATACACATTTTTTGATTGATGAAAATGAAAAATTTTCAGTACAGATAAATCGCGCAGCTGCAAAATATGATGTAGATCCTTTTCTGATAAAAGCTTTTATTAAGGTTGAATCAGATTTTAATGATAAAGCATGTTCCTCTAAAGGAGCCATAGGTCTTATGCAGCTCATGCCTGATAAAGCTCCGAACAGGAAGATAAATCTTCTTTATAATCCATGTATTAACATTGATATAGGCGTAAAATATATTGCGTATTTGAAGAAAAGATTTAATGGAAATGCAACTTTAGCAATTGCATCCTATAATGCAGGACCTACAATTGTTCAAAAGCTTGGTGCTATTCCACCATTTAAGGAAACTCGAAATTTTGTCAAGAAAATTAGATGGTTCTATAGTTATTACAAAAACATGTCTCAGGAATATAGAAAAGTTAAAAATATCATGAATAGTTCATATCAGTCTTTTCTCAAGGAAAATTTCCAGAAGTCTATTATTCTTTTGGCTAAAGCTGAAAAAATAATGCCAGATAACGGATATATTTATTTCAATATGGGACTTGCATATGCAAAAATAAAAATAGATCACATCAGTGTAGAATATTTCAAAAAAGCGATTTCCTGTAACCCTTATATAAAAGAAGCATATTATAATCTAGGCATTCTTTATGCCGCAAATCAAAACAGAGTTGCTGCTGGTAAGTATTTCAAGAGATACAATGAGATTGTCGGAAACAAAGATAAAGGTCATGCAATGAACCTTCAGTTCGACAGACAATTAAAATACCCATAATAAATTAAAAAAATATATAAAGTTGGAGATATTTCAAATGTTTGAATTACCCTCAAAATATGAACCAAATAAATTTGAAGATGAGATATACCGTTACTGGGAAGAAAGCGGTTTTTTTAAAGTAGAAAGAGATGAGTCAAAGAAAGCTTTTACTATAGTTATACCTCCGCCGAATGTTACTGGTATTCTGCATATGGGACATGTTCTTAATAATACCTTGCAGGATATTATGATCAGGTGGAAAAGATTATCAGGATATAATGCACTTTGGATTCCAGGTACAGATCATGCGGGTATTGCAACACAGAATGTTGTTGAAAAAGCATTGAAAAAAGAAGGAAAGACAAAAGAAGATCTGGGTAGAGAGAAATTCTTAGAACTTGTTTGGGAATGGCGTGAAAAACACGGCGGAACAATTATTCAACAATTAAGGAAACTTGGATCAAGTTGTGATTGGGATCGTGAACGTTTTACCATGGATGAGGGTTTGTCCAAGTCAGTAAAAACTGTTTTTATAAAATTGTATGAAAAGGGACTGGTATATAGAGGTGAATATATAATCAACTGGTGTCCGAGATGCACAACTGCTCTTGCAGATGATGAAGTTGAACATGAAGAAAAAAATTCATATCTCTGGTATATCAAATATCCCGTAAAAGATAGTGATGAATTTGTTACTGTTGCTACTACCCGACCAGAGACGATGCTTGGAGATACTGCTGTAGCAGTTCATCCAGAAGATGAACGTTTTATGCATCTGATCGGGAAAAAGGTAATTCTTCCACTTATAGGAAGAGAACTGGATGTTATAGGAGACAGTTATGTTGATCGGGAATTTGGTACAGGAGTCGTAAAAATAACTCCCGGTCATGATCCGAATGATTTTGAAATGGGCAGAAGACATAATCTTCCGATTGTAAATATCATGACTAAAACTGCTGGTATAAATGAAAATGGCGGAAAATACAGTGGAATGGATCGTTTTGAAGCCAGGAAGCTGATAATAAAGGATCTCCAGGAACTGGGTCTTTTGGAAAAGACAGATCCTCATTTAAATTCTATTGGTCATTGTTATAGATGCGAAACGGTAATAGAACCCAGAGTAAGCATCCAATGGTTTGTTAACATGAAGGAATTAAGTGTTAAAGCGATTGATGCAGTTCGGAATGAAACAGTGAAATTTCATCCTAAACGTTGGGAAAAAGTTTATTATAACTGGATGGAAAACATCCGTGACTGGTGTATTTCCCGTCAAATCTGGTGGGGTCACCGTATTCCTGCATATTATTGTGATGATTGCGAGAACATCATGGTATCAGATGTTGATGTAAAAACCTGTGATAAATGTGGGAAAACTAATATAAATCAGGATACTGATGTACTTGATACCTGGTTTTCAAGTTGGCTATGGCCATTTTCTACATTAGGCTGGCCGGAAAAAACGGAGGATCTTGATTATTTTTATCCAACAGACACACTTATTACAGCTCCAGAGATACTTTTTTTCTGGGTTGCAAGGATGGTAATGGCTGGATATGAGTTTATGGGTAAAGAACCTTTTACTGATGTTTATCTACATGGAATTGTACGTGATGATATTGGAAGAAAGATGTCAAAATCACTTGGAAATTCACCAGACCCTATCACATTGATTGAAAAATATGGAGCTGATTCTCTCAGGTTTTCTTATGTTTATACGACTCCTATTGGTCAAGATGTATTTTTCTCTGAGAAAATGGCTGAAATGGGAAGGAATTTTGCAAATAAAGTGCTGAATGCTTCAAAACTTGTTATTGGATTTTTAAATGAACATGGAGACGTTTCTTCTGATTGTGAAAAGATAGCAATGGATAAATGGATTGAGACTCGTTTTTACCATAATCTTGATTTGGTTAATAAGGGACTTGAAGAATATCGATTTAATGATTCTGCACGGGCAATCTATGAATTTTTCTGGGATAATTTCTGTAAATGGTATTTGGAGCTTGTGAAGCACAGGATTTATGGTAATGATTCTTCCAAAGGAAGTGCTTTGAATACATTGAAGGATATTCTGCAGAAAACTCTGATTGTTTTACATCCTTTCATGCCTTTTTTAACAGAGCTGATCTATAAGAACATTCCTGGAAATGAAGAAAAGACAATAATGTTTGAAAAATGGCCTGAATTATTGGATATTGATCATGGATTGGAAAAGGAATATCAGCTTGTACTTGATTTGATAACTGGAATCCGTACAATGCGGAGCGAGACAGGAATTAAACCAGGAGAAAGTCGAAAGGCGTACTTCAAGATAAGTGAAAAGGCAATAGAAGGTCTGATAAATACTCACAAAGTTGAAATATCGAAATTATGCCGACTGTCTGAAATCGAATTTTCTGACCAGGAATTTAAACATTCATCTACTGTAAAAGTTGGTGAGGTAATTGTTTCAATCCCAATGAGTTCTGAAGAAATAAATAATGAGATTTTAAGATTGGATAAGGAACTGGATAAAGTTGCAAAAGAACTTGATAGAATAGAGAAAAAATTGTCCAATAAAAGTTTTATCGATAAAGCTCCTGAAGCTGTTGTAGAAAAAAGCCGTAATCAGAAAGTAGAATTACTGAAGAATCAGGAAATCCTCCAGGCTGGGAAACTGAAGTTGAAAGAATAAAAAGAATCACCACAGAGGACACAGAGAGAAAAAAAGATGGGGTCACATGGAACTTTAATTTTCTTTGAAGTCTCAAAAAAATTCACAGTTGCTTTGACCTTGGTGGCAGATTAGTTGTTTCCATTAAACATATATGATGGTACAGGGGATTTCGAACAAAGAATATAAAAATATAAGGACAGATAGTGACCTGTCCAAAAATTGACCTGAACAGGAGCATAAAATGACTAAAATAAAAGAAGCATTAGAAATACTGAAAAGAGGTTGTGTAGAAGTAATCTCAATTGAAGAACTTGAAAATAAATTGAAGCTTGCGGAAAAAGAATCACGAAAACTGGTTGTGAAACTTGGCGCTGATCCTTCTGCTCCTGATATCCATCTGGGCCATGTAGTTGTGCTTAGGAAACTCAGGCAATTTCAGGATCTTGGACATGAAGTCCAGTTTTTAATAGGTGATTTTACAGGACTTATTGGTGATCCAACTGGAAAATCCAAAACTCGGCCAGTTCTTACAAAAGAAGAAATCGGAAAAAATGCTCAGACATATCGTGACCAGATTGGATCTGTTCTTGATATGAAACGCACAAAAATTGTTTTTAACAGTGATTGGTTATCCAAAATGAATTTCCAGGATGTTCTGATGCTTGCAGGGAAGTATACTGTTGCAAGAATGCTTGAAAGAGATGATTTTGAAAACAGATATAAAACACACCAGCCGATCAGTATCAGTGAATTTCTGTATCCATTGATGCAGGGATATGATTCTGTTGCGATGAAAGCAGATGTAGAACTTGGTGGAACTGATCAGAAATTCAATCTTCTTGTTGGTAGATCTCTTCAAAGAGAATATGGTCAGGTGCCACAAGTTATATTGACCATGCCACTTCTGGTAGGTCTTGATGGTGTTGAAAAAATGAGTAAGTCTCTTGGAAATTATGTAGGAATCAGTGAAGCACCAAAGGATATGTTTGGTAAACTTATGTCTATTCCAGATAATATAATGTGGAATTACTGGGAACTACTTACTGATCATGATATGAATGAAATTAAAAAAATGAAAAATGAAGTGGAAGAAGGCAAACTTCATCCAATGACTGTAAAAAAAGATCTGGCTGTTGAAATTATTTCACAGTTTCATACACATGAAGAAGCTAAGGGTGCTAGAGATGAATTTGAAAAAGTATTTAGTAAAAAGGAAAACCCTACTGATATGGAAGAATATGCAGTTTCGGAATCTGAACTTAGTCCTTTAGATATCAGTGTAGTACTTGGATTTGCGCCATCAAAAAGTGAAGCTAAACGGCTTATCAAACAGGGTGGATTTAAAGTTGATGGAAAACCTGTAACGGATCCCTTTAGTTCGGTAACAATTACTGATGGAATGGTCATAAAATATGGAAAGAGAAAATTTGGTAAGATCATAAAAAAATAAAAAGAATAGTTCACACAAAGGCACTAAGGCACAAAGAAAATAAAAGAAGATTAGACAGGATTAACAAGATAAAAAGGATTAAATAAAAAAATGCCACGAAGGAAGATGACAAAATAGTGAATATAGATGGGGTCACATGGAACTTTTGTTAACTCGAAATTCGAGTTCATGAAAGTTGCTTTGACCCCTTTGGAAACACGATGAAGGATTTATTTAACTATGAAAAATAAAATAATAAATAATATACATTTATCGATATTGTTAATACTGTTGATCTGTTCATTATCAACCAATCTTATTTCCGCTGACCAACATTATTTAGATACACCATTGAGTAGTCCAATTATTTTCAGGATATTCAATGAAAGTAATCGACTGTGGCTAGCGACACTAGACGGATTCAACGTGTTTTCAAAGGGAACTAATCGTTTTTTGAGCATGAAGACTCTGCCGCTTAATACCAGAGTGATTACCAGTATTGAAAAATATAAAAATACTATATGGTTTGGAACATTTGGGAATGGAATTTATAAGATCCAGGGTGGAGAATTTATTCATTATGATATGAAAAATTCTGGAATTTTATCTGATTATATTAATGATCTTAAAGTCATCAGAAATAGAAATGGTGACGAGGTTTTGCTGATAGCTACCTCACAGGGAATTTCTGTACTGGATGAACTTGATAATTGGGGAGGTTTCAGTATTCATGATGGCCTGTTGAGTGACAATATAAAGGGATTGGAAGTCAGTTTACAAAACGGGAAATTTCTGGCTTATGGGGATTTTGGACTTCAACTTGTGGATTACAAAAGTGGTGATATTAAAACCATTATGACTGATACACGAATTACTTCAATTAAACACTGGTCTGGCAAGTTCTGGGTTGGAACTGTTTCTAAGGGAGTCATAAGATTAAAAAATGATTTTAAGAAAATTGACTTTCTTGATGGAAGTAATTCTGGTTTGAAAAGCAATTCCATAATCAGGATGATTGCATATGAAAAAGAACTGTTTTTTCTGACGCCTGATGGAATTTTCAGTTTTAACAGTATCTATTGGAAGACTGAACTGGAAGGACGAAAAATATCTGATGCAACAGATTTTTCAGTTTCAAAAAACAGTATATTTGTATCAACAAGTGGTAATGGTTTTTATGTTTTTGATAAGAAAAAACCTGGGAAAACAGATATTTTAGGAACATTAGTAAAAAAATCAAAGGAACCATTTTTCCAGAGATGGAAAACCTTGGACCGGATTTTTGGTGGTGCAAAAATTAATGATTTAGCCCTTAAGTATTCGTCGATATCAAAGTCAGTAAATATATATGCTGCAACGACAAGAGGTTTTTTTGAAATTCTGGATAATGGAAAACAGATCAATAGGTATCATAAAGATAATTCGATTTTTGAAACTAATAATGTGAAGAAAATTGCATTCAAAAATTATCCGTATTCTGGTCAATTTATTATGTTTATTTCTACATATGGAAAGGGTTTATACAGATATGACGGAAAAAACTGGAGTCATATCGGAAAAAATCAGGGCCTTCTAAGTAACTATGTTAACAGTGCTGATTATTTACCGGCAAAAAATGAATTCTGGTTTGGTACCACAGATGGTATAAACCGTTATAATCAGGAAAGTTGGAAAGGGTTTTACAACCTGAATATCAACCTTTTTCAGAAAGTGAAAAAGACCAGTTGGTTTAATGGTAAATATTATTTTGCTACAGATTTTGGAATTGGTGTCTTTGATGGCAGAAACTGGTCAAAAATTGGATTGAAAGAAGGTTTAAACGACATGGTCGTTTCTGATCTACTTGCTGGCTCAGATAAGAAAAATTTATATATTGGAACACAGCATGGCGGATTGTTCCGTTGGAACGGAAAAAATGTGCTGAATATACCAATCGATATTGGTGCGAAAAGCCTGTTGGGATTTAAGGAAATTAAAAGTATTTGTTTACACGATGACAAGTTATATGTTACTTTTAAGAACGCCTTGATCCGAATTGCATCAAGGCGTCAGACGAACTTGAAAAAAATCTGGTATCTTCCAGAAGGTACTTTAAAGAAAGTCCTGTTTTATGATCGTTATATATTTGTAGTATATGACTACAAGGTTTTATTTACAAAATATCATAAATGGGAAAAACTTTAGGAGGAATTTAAACGATGTCAACCTGCTGGCAAATCCGTTGCTGTCCTGCAAGTCTTTATAATATATGCAATGCTTATCTCAATAAGAAAAACTGTTGGGAATGGAATAAGGAAAAACCATGCTGTAAGAGAATGGATCTTTCCCGTTGTAAAGATTGTGAAGTGTATAAAGTTTTCCTAGCAACTAAAGAGAATAAAGAAAAAACCACTATTTGCGACGAATGTGGTGTTTCCTTTAGCTATAAGACCAGTAGACCGAAAAGATGTTCAAAATGTAGAAAAAAATTAAGTAATCAAAAACAGCTGGCAAAGTATTATGCAGAAAAAGAAGCTGTTAAAACAGATAGTGTAGAAGAAAAAAAGTCTACAGAAAAATCTGAATCAATAGAGACAGATAAAAAGATTGAAACTAAGAAAATAAAAGAAAAAGCAAAAAAATCAGTCCCTGCAAAAAAAGTAGCAAAGCCAAAAAAAATAGCTAAGAGTCCAGATGAAGTAAAAGAAAAAAAAAGTCGAAGCACTAAAAAAAAAACTGAGTAGTCAGTAGAAAGAGTAGCAGTAATGGTTGGTTTGGAAATTGGACAAGTAGGACTTGGCAATTATTTCAAAAGTTATTTAGAATATATCAATAAACAAAAAAATAGTGATGAATTACCTGAATATGTCCTGGAATTTTGTGATCTTGATGGGTATGAAGAGCTATTATCAAATTTTAATAAATTAACAAAAAAAATCCAGATACAATTAATAGTTATTATTAGAAAGCTTGGATTATCTGTTCTATCAAAAAAATTAAATTCACTTGTGTTTATAGATGAAAACAAGGTTAAAGACCCATTTTTAAAAACTCTTATTATTGATACCATTAAGGAAATATCTGATGAAAGATATAACCTTTGGCTTGAGCCCATATTGCGTATTGAAAAGGATCTCGAAAAGTTTATTGATATTCTCTGCACTCTTAATCATGTAAACATAGATCAGAGTATCTCCATATTTAGAACTTTTGTAACTTTTGATTCTGCAACTAGAAGAAAGTATAGACAGTCTTTTAAAAAAGTTTTTCTTGAGTTGATAAGATCCAGTAATCTTATTGAGTCTTTAGGTGAACTGTGTATTGACAGTAATAAATTTAAAAATCTTTTTCTCTCAATTGATCTTACTGGAGGCAAAGACCTTTTTTCCAAGATAATGATTGAATTGGTTCCAGTTAGTAAAAAAATGAAGAGTAGTTTTTTAAATGTTCTCCAAACGAAAAGTCATGAATTATATTCATTTATTGTTAAAAATAAGCAGGAATTTAATTTTTCTGATCCGATAATGATTTGTATAAAGTCGTTTGACAAGGGTTCTGTAAAATCCTTTTCTGAAAATTATATCAAATTTCTTGAAGAAGAAAAAATCATTAGTAAATTATTACAGGAATTTATCGAAATTGTTATAGAGATAGATACTCATCAGATTGAAGATAAACTTATGGATGAGATTGATGTAGAAGTTGAAAAAAATTCCTGTGATCGTGATCTGGATATAGTAATTGGAAATGCCCTTTTACTACTTCATAAAGATCGGATGATTAATACTATTTTCGAGCAAAAAATATTTAAGATACTTTTGACTGAAATTCAGTCGGAACATATGATCATCTATCCATTGCTTGAATACATGAAAAGAAATAGGTTAAAACCATCTGAAAAAATTATTGATCTCGCATTCAGTTGTACTGATCCGGTTATCCTGATGAATTTTATTGATTATTTCAGTGAATTAAGTGAAGAAAAACATATTGAAAAAAATAAATTTCAACAAATAGATGATTTTGTTAAAAATTCAGTTTTACCAATCTTTGATGGCAAATATCTGGATGTTATCTTCAAGTACTATCTTTCTCGCGGAGAGCATCAAAAGTCAATTGTTATGTTGAAAGATGCTTTTTCAAGAGGTTCGCTTGAAGATAGAAATAATTTTTTGGAAGTCCTTGATAAAAAAAATGTGATTGAAGTATCAAGTCAGTTTAAAGAATTTTTATGTGAAATAATCAATATGCCTTCGATTTCCAAGAAAGTCAAAGGTAATGCTTCAAGCATTATTATTGATATTATGGAAAAAGAAGAACTTATTGATTTTATTAAATCGTTGAATTCTCTTTCCAGCACAATATTTTTTGAAAGCTTAATCAACAAGTGCAGTACTAAAACACTTTTTGATGTTTTGACAAGCTTTTTAGACAGCGAAAAACTTGTTGTACGAAATTATATTTTCAATAATTTGAAGCGCATTTTTGGGTGTAAAGTAGAAAAAAAGATTATTGATAAACTTATAATCCATGTATTTGAAAGTAGTTTATTCTGTTTTGATGTAATTGTATTCATGTTGAATAATGAGTGTGATCTTACTGAATATCGAGAAAAACTGGAAGAAAAATTTCAAAAAATAGAGAATCCTTTTAATCGTGTTTTTTTAGCACTTCTTTTAAAAAAATCTTTTAAATATAAGGATCAGCTCGATGAATTCAGAAGCAAATTTGAGGAATCAGATGTTTCTGATGAACAGCTTGAAGACCTGTATCGATTAAGTTCCGTTGTAGTTTTTAAAAAGGAATTTTGTAATTATTTTCTAAAAGTTCATCAGAAAAATATCAAATTGATGATCCTTCGCAACATGGCTTTAAATCATATACCTGAAATGTTTAATCAGCTTTTAACTAGTTTAAGGCTTGAATCTCAGTTTACATTACAAAAAAAAATGATATCCATGATTGGAATTAATTTTACTAAAAATCAGATAAGACCTTTGATAAATGTTATGAATCTTGGAAAACGAGAATTGAATATGGAAATTTTTAAATTATTTTTAACATTTCCAGTGGATTTTATCATTAGATTACTTGAAGATGAAATCAATGAATCAGCAAAATCAAGTCATGATGTGAAATATGTGAATAAGGTTAAATGGGTGATAGATAAAGTGATTGCATTAAATAATCAGAATGAAAATGTCAATAAGTAAAGAAATATTGAATTAACTTAAGGAGATTTTAAGATGTATAACTATGGAATAGTTGGAGCTGGCTGTCAAGGTAAAGCGATTGCATATGATCTAGGTGTTTTTGGTGATGCTGAAAAAATAATTCTATGGGATAGAGAACTTTCAATCTCTAAAATTGCTGCTGATAAAGTCAATGGCTTATTAAAAATAAAATTATGTGAAGCCAGACAGATGGATGTTTCAGATGTTGAGTCAATGAGTCGTGAATTTGATGGTTTCGATACAATAATCAGTGCTGTACCATATTTCTATAATCTTGGAGTCACCAAAGCTTCTATAAAAGCTGGTGCCAATATGATTGATCTGGGCGGAAATACTGATGTTGTTCTTTCACAGTTGAATTTAAATGATGAAGCTGAAAAATCTGGAGTCTGTGTTATTCCTGATTGTGGGTTAATGCCTGGAATAGGAAATACAATGGTAAGGTATGCCGTTGATAAATTTGATACTGTAGACACTGTTAAATTAAGATGTGGTGGAATTCCTGAAAAACCATGTGGAATGTTTAAGTACAGGCAGGTTTTTTCGCTTGATGGGTTGATAAATGAGTACAGCGGGGAAGCTGTCATTTTGAAAGATGGAAAAGTTAATAAAGTAGATACTTTATCTGGATTGGAATTTATGTCTGATGAAGTTTTGGGAGATCTTGAAGCTGCAGTAACTAGTGGGGGTGTTTCAACAGCTCCGTGGAGTTTTGAAGGAAAAGTTAAAAATCTAGATTATAAGACCTTAAGATATAAAGGGCATTATGAAAAACTTTCTTTTTTGAAGGAACTTGGTTTTTTTTCAACTGAAGAAATTGATGTGAATGGCCAGAAGATAATTCCTAGAGAAGTTCTAAAAAAATTAATTTTTCCACATATTGATTACCCAGATGTAAAAGATATTATTGTTTTGTATATGTTTGCAGAAGGTATGATGAATGGAAAAAAATCTCTTATGACAATCAGAATGTTTGATCGCGAGGATGAAAAAACTGGATTTACGGCAATGGAACGTGGAACTGCTTATCCTGCGTCAACAACTGCAATAATTATCACTAAAGGTGACTACAAAGGCTGTGTATCTTTGGAAAAGGCTATTTCAGGAGATATCTTTTTCAAAGAATTTGAAAAACGTGATATTGAACTTAAAATTGATGTATGCGAAATAGTTTGAGATAACAATAAATAAGTACAAATAAAATTGTAGGGGCGGATTCCAAATCCGCCCTTTATTAATGGCATTGATTCATTACTCGACTTGATCGGGGAATAGACAGGATAAATTTATTTTACTTCATGCCCTTCATGGTGAGAAATTTTCTTTTTTGGGGTCATAATTTTAAGCAGCAAAACAGAAAGTTCATAAAGAAAAAGCATAGGTATTGCAACTGCTATTTGAGTGATAAAATCAGGCGGTGTCAAAACAGCTCCTATAATAAAGATTGCAATGATAGCGTCTTTTCTGTGTCTGACAAGAAACTCTCTTTTAATTATACCGATTTTCCCGAGAATAAGAATCAATAAAGGGATATTAAAAAGTATTCCTATCAATAATTCAAAACAGATGAAAAAATCAATATACATTGAAATAGATAGCATTGCTTTTATGTTTGGCCCCGATGATGATATCAGAAAATAAACCCCGACTGGCATGATGATGTAATATGTGAGAATGACACCTGTTGTGAACAGAACCAGTACTGGTGGAAACATGAAGAGTAAATATTTTTTTTCATTTGATTTTAGGGCTGGAAGAATATACGCTGTTACATGATACATAATAATAGGAACATTCAATATTAGTGCGGAAAAAAAACATAATTTCATCTTTGTTAAGAAGGGTTCCAGAGGGGAAATAAAAACAAAACTTATATCTTTGATATTGCGCAGAGGATTCATGCAGATAGAAAGCAGTTGATTATAATAAATGATAGACAGGATAAAAAAAAGTATGAAAAAACTAAAAGAGAAGATTATTCTGCTTCTGAATTCATCAATATGATCAATAAAGCTCAATTTTTCTGTCATTCAGCTTATTCTCTTTTTTTATTAGCTTGTTAAGATTCTGGATAATTTTTTCAATTCTTTTATAGATGGCAGTATCAATATTTAATCTTTCAAGGGCAAGCATGAAATAATGATGTGCCCGATTAAAATTCTTTTCTTTTAAATATATTAATCCTATCTTATAATGAGGAAGGAAATCCTGCTGATTCAATTCTGCGGATTTTTGAAAATAAAATACAGCGTTATCAATTTGCTTTAGTTTATTATGAAGATTCCCCATTTGAAGCATGAAATCTGAATTATCTTTTCGATATGGCATTAACTTCATGAAATATTCAAGTGCTTCTGGAAATTTACTAAGATGCAGATATGTCATTGCAAGTAATTCATAAAGATCAGGATTTTTTCCAACTCTTGATTCAAATTCTCTAAAGTTTTTCTCTGCTTTTACATAATCCTTGAGTTTGTATTGACATTTTCCAATAAAAAAATAATAAATCGCAAGGCCAGAAACCTGTAACGCCTTTTCGAATTTTTCGCCAGCTGCTTTAAATTTGTCCTGATTTAATAGAAGATTACCATCTTTTTCGAATTTTCTACCAAGATCAATTGATTTAATAAACGGAGTAATTTCTATTTCAGAAATCTTTTTCTTTTCATAATAGAAATCAAGATATTTTTTATCAGGATTGTTAAGTATTTTCTCAAGAATTGCTGTATCTCGACTAAGTCCATGGTATGAACATTCAACATTATTTTTTTCATTCAGATAAAACATACCATTTTTAATACATATTGGAATTGATTTCAAAAAATCAAATTTCTGGAGTTTATCCATATCAAGTATAGTCATTGGCTCAGGTGGAGCAAAGTCAATAGAAATGTTATCAGAAAGTATCGAAAGAATGTCCTGATCAATAGACCTTTTCATAATAGAAATGTCATTGTTAAATTCAAAAACTGCTTTTTGAAGACGAAGACGCTCATAGAGATCAAATAATTCAACTTTGATCAGTTTTGAAAAAGAACGTTCCTGTAAAATGGAGATAAGTTCAGTAATAAGTGGAGCAATGTTTTTCATGTAGTCTTTGTGATCAAGTGTAAAAGCCAGGAGATGAGAGTATATGATTAAAAATGCAGGTTTTATTTTCAGTTCCTTGAAATGCTTAGAGGCAAAATCAATTGCGTCATGATGTTTTTTATCGATAATTAATTTGTAAAATTCCTTCAGTGTATCAGTTTTTTTTTCAGCACGAATTTGTTTTTTTAAATCATAATCTACTGTTGTCTTTATCTTTTCCATAAGGTTTTTTGCGGTTTCATTGTTGGGGTTATGGATCAATGATTTTTCCAGGAGGAGAAGAGCTTTAGTTGTATTTTTATTTGTTTTGTACTGATACATCGCTTGCCTAACAAACTGTTCGCTATTTTCAATGTTTATTAAGTTTACATCCTGGGTTATATTAAGTTTTTTTTCAATATCCCTGATATATTTCTGTATTTTCAGGTTGTCTCCAATAAGTTCTTTTGCTTTTATAAAACACTGATAAGCTTTGAAATAGTCTTTTTTTCTTTCAAAAAAATATTTACCATTATTAAACCAGTACATTGCTTCTTCGTTCCTGATAGTTTGTGAAAAAAGCAGGATATTAGCAAAGAGAATTAATAAAAGAATAATTATTTTTTTCATATTAGATACACAGGGAAATATGATATCGGCTATTTTCCGCCGAGGTTCTGAGACAGGGTTCCGTGAAAAGTACATTCTACATGATATACACCAAGATTTACACCACTGCCAGTTGGAACGGTTGGTTGGATTTGATATCTACCACCAAGTCCACATTTTGGAGGTACACTTTTGTAATAAGAATTTTTTTGCAAAAAGGCAAGGAAAGGATCATTTGTAAGATTCATTACCACTGGAATTCCATCCGGCGGAAAATCAATCATATACATCTCTAGAGCTGTTTCGATGCCTTTAAGTGTTTCTATACATGCAACGCTTTTTGCTTTAAATTGAGCTTTTCGAAAATTAGGTAACGCAATCGCTGCAAGTACACCAATAATTGCGATAACAATCATAAGCTCTATCAATGTAAAAGCATTTCGTTTTATTCTAAACTTCATTTCTTTCCTTGTTGTCAACATAATCAATAATATTCTATCACAAAAAATCAAATATGTTATAGAAATATTATAATTATTTTTAACCCTGCGTGTTGCATGAGCGAATTTTGAATTTTTATGCAACTCACTTTTTATCTTCGTAGTAAAATGTATAATTTAAACACAGTTGTGCTATGACTGTTCGTTGAAAATTGGAAACTATATTGATATACTTAACAATCTTTAAAAAACAGAGGGTTTTATGAAAAAAATTTTAATAATTTCTATTCTATTGACATGTTCTGTCTTTTTACATTGTAAAAAACTGACACTTTCGGAATCCTTGAAACTAGCACAGCGTTTTAATCCTATAATAAAAGCTAGAAAAGCTGAATATAGGAAGTCTGTATATGATTACAAGAAATCAACTAGATTATTATTGCCTGATTTTAATTATTCATTATCCAGTCAGCGTTCTCGAACGAAATACAGGGATCTCAGTTCAACACAGTTTGCAAATTTTGGTTCCGGTACGGGAACGCTTCAATCTTATCAAACACTGAATTCATCATCGTATACAATGAATACACCAGTATTTAACCGGAAATTTTCCTTGATGGTCAGGCAGTCTCTGGTACAACAAAAAATTACTTTGTATCGATACAAGATGCAAATGAAAGAGATCGAATTTCAGATAATTCTGGCATATTTAAAGATTCTAAAAGCAAAAGCTTTGTATGATC
Organism: Candidatus Muiribacteriota bacterium; assembly: GCA_030633305.1. Classification (GTDB taxonomy): domain Bacteria; phylum Muiribacteriota; class DAOVTB01; order DAOVTB01; family DAOVTB01; genus DAOVTB01. Next base: position 35,808 of record DAOVTB010000007.1, on the reverse strand, counting down.
TTGAAAAAGAAAACCTTAAGCTGTCTGAATTGCAGTTTGAAATGATCCAGAATCGATTTAACAGTGGATTGACAATACGGACGGATGTTCTTAAAGGAGAACTTGCTATAAGCGAGGAAAAAGAGAAAGTAATAATTGCTAATAATAATTATACAATAGCATGTCTGGAGCTGAATAAACTTATTGGATGGGGAATTTTTCATAAATTTGATCCTGCAGACATAAAGCTGGAACTGAAACTTTCTGATATTCCCGGAAAAATGGACTATAACAGGCGTTATGAGTATAAGATTTTGAATGAGCAAAAACATTTAACCGAAATCCAGAGAAAAATCGTTTCTTCAGATAATCTGCCAAGTCTTAATCTTTCTTCGACATATACCAAAAGTGATAGTGAATTTTATCCTGATACAAATAGTACCTGGACCGCGTCACTTCAATTAGCATATAAATTTTTTGATTTTGGTGAAACCCGATATGGAATAAAGGGTGCAGCACAGGGAATAGTTGCAATTCAAAAAGAAAAAGATAATCTTAGGGACCAGATAACACATCAGGTATATTTCAAACATCTTAAAGCGAAAGAGGCAAATGACAGGTTGAAAATCATTGAAAATGCTATAAAACTCAGTAATGAAAATTATGAAATAATGAAAGATCAATATCTCAATGGAATGGTTACGGTTCTGGACCTTACAGAAGCCGAAACCCAGAAATCGGATACTCGTTCAAAAATGATAAATACCCGTTATGATTACTATATTTCATGCTATGAAAAATGGTATGCACAAGGAAAGGAACTTGAAATATGAAAAGAATACTGATCATATTATTTTTATTCAATATTTTTATGCCTTCTGGTTTAACTGGTAGTCAGGATAAGTTTAAAAAGGAAAAATCAGATCAAAAAAGTGTCAGTGTTTCATCTATCAAAGTAATACAAACGACTTTGGAAAAACGAATCTATTTGACTGGCCAGTCACGGTTTAAATACAAGATACCCCTTATATCAAAAAATAGTGGTGAAGTTCTTAGTGTCTCAAAATTTGAGGGAGAAAAAGTAAAAAAAGGTGACGTTATTCTCAAGACCGATGATAAATACCTTCTTATTCAGAAAAAAGGTCTGGAACTCCAATGTGATAAAACAAACACGACTCTCAAAAAGCAGCGAATGATCTATGAAATGAAGAAAAAACAGTACCAGAATAATCTGCAAATTTCTGACTATGAAGTAGATCTTAGAAAACAGGGATTATTAAAATTAAACAGAGGTGCACGTTCTGAGGAACTTGTTGAGATGGAGGAAAATCTAAAAAAAGCTGATGCTCTTTATGGCAACGCTAAGAAAAATTTTACCAGGATAAACAATCTATACAAGAAAAAATCTGTATCTTCACAGGCCTTTGATGAAGCTAACTCACAACTGATTTCAGCAAAATCGCAGTATTTTGCAACGAAAGCCCGCAATAATCTGTTGAAAAAAGGTAGTAGAGTTGAGGATAAGAAAACGGGGAAAATTTCTTTGGATATTTCAAAGATAAAACTCAGCAATTTGAAACTCGATGAAGAAAATCTAAAGGCAATGGAATTTGATATCGAAGGTCTTGAATTATCTGTGAAAGAATTTGAGAACAGGATTTCTGAAGTTGATGAAAAAATAAAAGATACACTTTTGAAAGCTCCCTTTGATGGCGTTCTTTCTGATAGAGCAGTTGGTCCTGGGGAGATGGTCTCACCGCAGAAAAGTCTGTTTATACTTGCCAGCGTTGACCAGTGTGAACTGGAGTTTGTAGTAGGTGAAAAAAGTTTTGCTAAATTAAGTACAGGTATGAGTGTAGATGTTTTTTTTCCATATAGAGGTATAAAAATTAAGTGCAAATTAAACAGGCTTATTCCTCATAAAGATCGTGAAACAGGACGTTATACTGCTTTTTCAGATTTCAAATCTTCGCAAGGCATCCTGCTTTCTGAAGGAGAATTCTGTAGAGCTGATGTAATAATTGATAAAAAGGATAATGTTTTAGTGCTTCCCAAAAAAATAATTGTATACAATGACGATCAGCATTATGTTTATCGACTTGTTGCTAAGAAGAATGATTCTGTTAACTATGTTGCAGAGAAAGTAAAAATTAAACTTGGTTTTAGTAATGATGATTTTGTAGAGGTTATGCCTGGAAGTCTGAATGAGGGAGATCAAATTGTAAATGAGGGGAAAGATGTTTTACTTGGCGGTGAAACCGTAATGTTAATATCTGGTAAGGCAAAAGAATAATTTATGAGTATAGCTAAATTTTCAGTCAAACAACCTGTTTTAACCAATATGATAATCATTTTAGTCTTGATTGCAGGGTTGTATTTTTACTTTACTATGGGACGTGAACTTCTTCCATTGATCTCAGTAGATAAAATAGTTATTTCTACAGTTTATCCTGGTGCGACTTCTGAAGAGATTGAAAAACTTATAACACAACCAATCGAAGAAGAAATCAGCGGGATTGATGGTATTGACGATATTATTTCTGTGTCATACGAAGGGATGTCTACAATTGTAATTGATGTACTTGATGGGTTTGATATTTATCGAGTTGAACAGGATATAAAGAGTGAAGTAGATAAAATAAGATCTTTGCTTCCTGATGATGCAGAGGATCCGTATATTAAAGAAATCAAAGTTGAATTCCCGGTTTGTACAGTTACAGTCTCTGGGGAGGTATCTGAAAAAACACTAAGGACTTATGCCAAAAGAGCAAAAGATCAGTTAAAGAATATTAGTGGTGTAGGAACAATAAATCTTGTTGGTTATAGAGATAGAGAAATATGGGTTGAGCTGGATAGAGAAAAACTGATTCAGAATAATCTTCCGATTTCATCAGTAATTTCAGCAATACGGAGAAAAAATCTTAATCTCCCTGGTGGTCGCTTAAAAACCAGAGAAGGTGAATTCCTGATCAGGACACTTGGTGAAATTTCTACTGACAGGGATATCGCTGAAATAGTCTTGAAATCTTCAAATGGGATATCTAATCTATTTGTAGGAGATGTTGCAAATATCAGGAATGATTTTGAAGAACGAAACTCTTTGAGTAAGGTAAATGGAAATTTTGCCATAAATCTTGATATTGAAAAAAGAAAAAATGGCGACACTATTGGAATGGTTGTAGCCACGCGGAAAATAATAAAAAAATTACAGGAAAGCTTTCCGCCAAGCATAAAATTGAATGTTATAAATGATAGATCAATTCATATCAAAGATCGTATTGACCTGATGCAGACCAATGGACTCTCGGGTTTGATTCTTGTTCTTATAAGTCTGTGTCTGCTTCTTAATTTTCAAATGGCGTTCTGGACTGCTATTGGTATTCCTTTTGCTTTTCTAGGCACATTTATTTTGATGAAGACACTTGGAATTTCTATCAATATGCTCTCTTTATTTGGGATGATTGTTGTTTTGGGAATGATTGTTGATGATGCAATTGTAATATGTGAAAATTTTTTCAGATATCTTGAAATGGGTTATTCTCCAAAGGATGCTGCGATAATAGGGACCGAAGAGGTTATGTGGCCAGTTATAGCTGCTGTTTCTACTACTATTGCAGCGTTTGCTCCGCTTTTCTTTCTTCCAGGAGTCATGGGGAAATTCATGTCCAATATCCCTGTAATTATTGTGCTTGCGCTTTGTTGTTCACTTGTTGAAGCCTTATTTATCCTGCCTTCTCATCTTGCCGATTTTGTTCGCCCTTTAAAAGTAGAGAAATGCGGAAGTCGTAAAACTAGATGGTATGACAAGTACTTTGATTTTTATGAGATTACTATGGTAAAAGTTCTCAAAATGCGTTATCTGGTTATTGTATTATTACTTGTTGCAGCAGTTATTGCAGGATTTACAGCTAGTCGTATGAAGTTTGTTCTTTTTGGGAAAGTTGATATGGGAATTTTCATGGTTAATATGGAAGCCTTTTCTGATAGTTCGCTTGAAGACACGGAAAAACAGGTAAGAACAGTTGAAAAGTTTATTGCTGATAATATTGACAAAAAGTATATCAAAACAGTTACTACAAGAATTGGAATGTACATGCTTTCTCATTCTATGGAGCGTGGAGATAACAAGGCAAGTGTTATTGTGGAACTGGATATTGAGGAAATGAACGGGAAAACAGATACTCTAAAAATTATTAATGATTTGAAAACTAAATCAAAAAAAATAAATGGTTTTATTTATTTTAATATACTTCTTGCCCGAGGTGGGCCGCCTGTAGGAGATGCGATTTCATATCGTTTTAAAGGTGAAGATATCAAAGTTTTAAAACTACTTGCACGCCGAGCTATGGAGTATCTTAAAACATTGCCGGGAGTTGTAGAACTTTCTGATGATTTTCCTGAAGGAAAAAGTGAAATTGTTGTTGAACTTGATGAAGAAAAAGCTAAGAGTCTTGGTGTTGATGTCTTGACTGTAGCTCAGACTTTGCGAGCGTGCGTGGCAGGTGAAGTGGCCTCGTCGATTAGGACAGGGGATGAGGAAATCAAGATAAGAGTCATTTTTGATGAAAAATGGCGGAATGAAAAGAAAGATGTGCTGAATATGCCAATAATTACTCAAAGCGGAAAACATATTCTGCTGAACGACATTGCCGGAATTAAAATTGTAAAAGGGATTCAAAAACTTAGCAGACATAATCAGGAATCAACGATTACAGTAACAGGTGATATTATTAGAAGCAAAAATACATCGATGAAAGTGATGAAGGAGTTTAAAAAGAAAATTCCTGAAATTTTTTCTGGATATCCGGATTATAGAGCTGAGTTTGGTGGTGAAGCTGATGATACAAAGGAATCCATGAAAGGTCTTCTGTATGCTCTTTGCTTTGCTGGTCTTGTTATCTACATGATTCTTGGAACCCAGTTTCAGTCTTTTATACATCCAATAACAATTATGGCAACTGTCCCATTTGGATTTATTGGTGTTATTTTCGGTTTTTTTGTATCCGGGCAATCTCTTGGACTTCTGTCATTGATTGGAGTTGTAGCTTTAAGTGGTATAGTAGTCAATGATTCGCTTGTTCTTTTAGATTTTGTTCTCAGATTGAAAGAGAAAGAAAAAGATATGGAAATTAAGGAAGTTGTAGCTAAAGCTGGCCGTATTCGAATAAGACCCATTATTCTTACTTCAATAACAACCATTTTTGGACTTTTGCCAATGTGTCTCGCGACAACTGGCCAGGCTGCTTTTCTTGCTCCGATGGCTCAATCACTTGCCTGGGGACTGACATTTTCAACAATTCTTACGCTTATTGTTATTCCATGTGTATATCTGGTAATGGAAGATATTAAAAGAGTTAGCCGTAAGATTTTAAGGTTGAAGTAAAGAAGAACATGAAGAACATGAAGAAAAAATATCTGAATATATAATAAACGTTGTAGGGACAGGCCCCTGTGCCTGTCCAATATCAAATGTTTAAAATTTTCTTTATTTTGGCTTATATTGGAAAATAGTGAACGCTATTTTGACAAAGTGTATATAATTTGCTTCAGTTGCTGTTGCTGCTGTTTCTCAAAAAAAACATTGAATCATATGAAAACCACTTTAAATAAAGGATCTATCTATGGTTTGTCTGTTTTGGAACAAATATTTCATATAGGAAATGGAATAAACAAAATCCAATTGCTGGAGGTATATAAAATGATGCTAATCATAGTCGGCATAATGTTAATCTTTGCAATCAATCAAACAGGTTTTTCATCAGATGTGATTTCTTTTTTAGTGAATGATTGTTTTACGGACAATCTTGAATTCACGATTATCGCAATTCTCTTTCTCTCTTACTTTTTTATCAGAACTGTTTCAAATAACCACTGATCTTTCCTACTAATTCCCAAATTTTCAAAAGATTTCTTATATTTTAGCTTCTATATATTTCTTACTTTTTTATCCGTGCTCAATCTGTTTTTATCTGTGGCAAAAATTTTATTATTTCTTGATCCTGTTTATCTTGTTAATCCTGTCTAGAATTTTTCTAATAATTATTCTGTATTTCCTCAATGTTTTCTTGAATTTGTATTACCCCTATACTATAATAATACTATATATAAATAAGTGGGGTATGTTACAAATGGTTAAAATAGTCCAGGTTGGAAATCTGAATCTTTGTCCACAGTACTACTATCTTGATCCAGAAACACTTGCAGCCAGACAGAAAGATTTTTTTGATAATTTTGTTTCTTCAGTGGATTTTGCCATTGAAGAAAAAGCAGATTTTTATTTGATCACAAGTAATTTCTTTGATATTCCGAAGCCGGATCCAAGGCAGGTAAGCAGTGCTCTTCAGCAGTTCGATCGTTTGACTTCAGTAAAATGTGAAATTATTATTGGTAGTGGTCCATGTGATATTTCAAAAGATGATGCAGTTTTTTCCTGTGATTCTTTTCTGGGGCATGACGGGATTTCTGTATTTAGTGAAAAAGAAGTTTCTCCTCTAACATTTCAAAAATATGGAAAAAATATAGTTTTTTATGGAAAAAAATATTTTCATAAAAGTATCTCCAGTGAAATGAAACTAAATGGTCTTAAAGAAAAGGATTTGAATGTAATCGTTTTAGACAGAGAACATATTGATGCCGATTCAGGTAAAACTCTTTATTTTGGAATGTCTAAAGAAGAAATGTATAGCAATGGAATAAATATAATCACAACGGTTGGTAAGGAATCAGTCCAGCTAAATGGAAAAAATGCATTGATCCAGACTCCGGGTCTTGAAAAAGTCTCTTTTAAAGAAATAGATCACTTGAAAGGTTTTCACTTGATAACTATCGAAAATAAAAATGATGTTTCAGTAGAATTCAAAAGGTTACCATGTCGGCCGATGGAAATTGTTAAAATTGATCTTTCGCTTTCAACAAGTTCTATCCTGAATGAAATAAAGAAAAGAATCAAGCGTGGCAGGAAGGATAAAATCCTGAAACTTGCCCTTACCGGGAAAGTTCTTTTTGAGATATACAAAAATTACAGCAGGCTTGAAGTGGAAAACATTTTAGGAAATAGATTCTTTTTTCATGTTATTGAAAATGAAATACAGATAGAAGACTTGGAAATCGATAAATTTGATGATATCAGGATCTTTTCTGTTGAAAAGGAATTCAGTAATCTTCTGGACTCAAAGATTGAATATTATAAAAAGAAAAAAGATTCTGACTACAGTAAATTCTATAAAAATGTTCGCCAGCTAGGCCTTAAATATTTAAAAAACTGAGAAAGGAACTGTAATGATTATAAAATCCCTATATTGTAAGAATTTTATGAAGTTTAAAGAGCTCCGAATCAGGGAAATTCCGGAAAAAGGGCTAATTGGCATCATTGGAGAAAATGAAGCTGGAAAATCAACTATTGGTGAAGCTATTTCCTATGGTTTGTTCGGTCAGTGTACCCGTGAAGATTCAGGTGTAGAGAATATTATGTTCTGGGGCGCAAAAGATGGTTTTGTTGAGGTAAAGGTATCTTTCGGGACAGAATTATTTTTAATTACCAGGACTTTTTCAAAAGAAGATGAATCTATTTCTATACGAAATGTGAATCAGAATATTGATCTTTCTGAAGATGAAATGAAAGGCTTTTATCAAAATAAATTAAAGCTGTCTTTTAAAGAATTCAGATATTCCTCCTATGTTGCTCAGAAAGAATTGTCTATTATTCAAAGTCATAAGGAAGACAGGCTGGAAGTTATAAGCAGTATGCTTGGTCTTAATAAACTTGATGTGGCAAAGGATGCGTTAAAAGAAGAATTTGATATATCTAAAAAAGATAGCAAATCTATTGATTCAAAAATAGAGAAACTTAAAGATGACCTTTCTGAAGTTCAACTTGAACTTGCTGAAAAGCAGGAAGTTGTTGATGAAATAGATAAGCTTGTTCTGGAAAAAGAGTCAATAGATGTAAATATAAAAGAAAAAGAAGATAAACTTAATCAATTACTGGAATTTGAGGATTCTTCACAGCAATGTAGGATTTTGAAAGAAAAGGAACTGTTGTTGAAGGATAATCTTGAAGCATTAGTTGGAAAGATGGAAAATTTTAGTCAGTATGAATTGGAATCGAAAAATCTGTCTGAAGAATTGGAAACATCTGAAAAAGAACTTGAGAAGTTGAATAATGAGAAAAACAGTCTTGAGGAAACCGAAGCTAGACTCCACGAACAGGGCGTACAGGCGATTGAATACACTAAGCTCCAGGCAGAATTAAAGTCATTTGAGAAAGCAGAATCAGTGAAAAAAGCTTCAATTGCATCACTTGAAGAGACGCAAGATATTATTTCTGAGGAATTGAAAGATCTGAAAGAAGAGAAAGATGAAATAATAAAAGGAACTCAGGAATGTGAAAAAGCTACTGGAAATCTAAGCGAGATGAAAAGTTCTCTGATAGAAAAAACAGAAAATAAAAAGAATCTTGAAAAAGAACTCGAGGGATTTGAAGAAGTCCGTGAGAAACTTGAAGAAGCTGGAAGTATTAAGGTGTTTTCTGAAACGATTGATGAAGAAATTGAAGTTCTGAATTCAAAGTACTACAAAGAAGAGAATGTGTGTAATGGAAATCTGGAAAAAGTAAAACAGCTTCTTGTTGAACTTGGACAGAAAATAATTAAATTTAATGATCAGGATATTATTGACAGTAAGAAAGTTTTATTAAAAAATCATTTTGGAAAGGAAAATCTTTTTGGTGGCTTGTTTGCACTTTCTCTTGTAGCAATATTGGGATGGGTTTTTTATACAAAAGTGTATATATATGCAAGCTTTGGGATTTTCCCGTTGTTGTTTCTGATTGTTGCCATAGTTTCCAGGAAAAAGGGAATTGTTCTTGAAAAAGAACTTGAAAGTGACATTTTTTTAAATAAAGAAAAGAAAGGCGTTATCGATGCTGAATACAAAAGCAATAGTGAAGAAAAATCTAATTATGAAATCCAGCTTCAGGAAATAAAGAAAAAATCTGAGATGATAAAAAGTATCAATCTTAATGATAGATATTCTATTGAAGACAGTCTGGAAAAACTCAGGGATTTTAGTGATAATAATTTTGAATTCAGTCTTCTTAAAATCCAGACTTTTTTGAAGGAAAATGAGATAGACGGAACGCTAACAGAATATTATGAATCGATTAGCTCAGAATTAAAGGCCCTAAATGATAAAAAAGATGAATTAGAGAATCTAAAGACTGAGATTGAAAAATCAGGTAGTGATATTAGATTGATCGAAGAAAAAAGAAGTTTGTTGGAAAAATATTCAGAAAGTCTGAAGAAAGTTGAAGACAGGATTAAAAGGAAGGAAAAAGAATCGGAAAAGCATAAAGATCAAAATAGCTTTTTAGCTGGGGAATTGAAAATAATCGAAACTCAAATTGCTGATCTTAAGAAAAATATGAATGCTCAAACAATCGTAGAAGTCACGGATAAAGATAAAGAAAAATTATCTTCGGATGAAAAGGCTCTCGATAAAAATATTATTGAATTAAAGGAACGGATTGTAAGGCTTAAGGAAAAACAAAATCTGGTTTCTGTAAAAAAACAGGATCATTCAAAACTTGAAGAAGAGAAAATGATCCTTGAAGGAAAGATCAAAGATATTTACCAGGAATATGATAACCTCGAAAAGGGACTTGAAAAGATAGGTTTCAGTGTAGAAACTCTTGCCGTCCTAAGGGAAGATGTGAATGGGTTTAATCTGAAAGTAAGGGATATCCTTGAAAAAATTGCTTTAAAGAATGGATTTCTTGATAAATTTGGAGATGCTGAAAGGATGAAGAAAAATCTTCTTGAACAACTATCTGAGACAGAAGAACTGGAACGGAATATGAGGGATAATATATTGTATTTTCCTGAAGTTATTAAAATGTATGATCTTACCAGGGATAATGTTATTAAGAAGATTAAACCTCAGATTGAGAGATATTTTGCTACTTATCTGCCGAAATTGACAAATAACAGGTACAAGAAGGTTTTGCTGCAGGAAGATTTTTCTATACAGATATTTTCTGATGAAAAAAATGACTATGTGCCAATCAAGAATTTGTCAGGAGGAACAGAAGATCAGATCCTTTTGATGTTCAGACTTGCATTTTCAAAGGCCTTATTTCCTGGCATGCATGATACCGATGATGGTATTTCTTTTCATCAGTTCCTGTTTCTCGATGAACCGATAAGTTCTTTTGATCAGAAAAGGCAGAATGCGTTTATAGAACTTTTAAGAATGATGGAAAAACTTTATCAACAGATTTTTGTAATTTCTCATATAACAGAGCTTGAAAATAAAATGGATTATTTTATTAAAGCAGAAGCCACATCGAATGTACTCGAAGTGGACAGAATATAAAGAAGATTCTCGCGCAGAGAACGCGGAGGACGCAGAGGGAAAAAATACAAAGTTATTGAATTCAACAGGGAGGGTATTTGTGGAATTTAAATATGTAGGAAAAAGTATTCAGCGTCCCGACGCTGTAAAAAAAGTTACAGGAAAAGCGTATTTTCTGGATGATGTTAAACTTCCAGGTATGCTGTATGCAGCAATTCTTAGACCGGAGTATGCACATGCAAAAATTATTTCGATTGATACTTCTGAAGCGGAAAAATGTGAAGGAGTAGTAAAAGTTGTTACCGGAAAAGGTTGTGAATTTAAGTATGGAGATAATATTCGAGATCTTACTCCGTTTGCTGTTGATAAGGTAAGATATATCGGCGAACCCGTAGCAGCTGTAATTGCTGAAAATACACATCTTGCGCGGGAAGCTGTTAAAAAGATAAAAGTTGAATATGAACCACTTCCAGTACTTGTTGATGCTCTTGATTCTCTTAAAGACGATGCCATATTGATACATGAAAAAAGTGGAGAATACTGGCACCTTCCAGGTCTTGGTCCAAAAGCAGGAACAAATATAGCTAATCATTATGAATTAAAAAAAGGTGATATTAAGAAAGGTTTTGATGATGCTGAAGTGTTTGTAGAAGGTGAATTTGTATATCCATGGGGTTCTTCAGCTGCAATTGAACCACATGGTTCCATTGTGTGGTTTCATGAAGATAAAACGATAGAGTGCTGGTCTTCATCGATCTGTCCTTTTATCATAAGAGAAGAACTAGGTCGTGTATATGATCTTCCTCTTTCTGATGTAAGAGTACATATTCCAGAACTCGGTGGATGTTTTGGATATAAATCTGATATTACTGTCGAGCAGACTATTGCATGGATAGCCAGCTTTGTGCCAGGTCATCCGGTAAAATGGGTTGCTACAAGAAAAGAAGATCTTTTAAGTACTTTGCTTGGTCATGGAATGAGAACAAGAATGAAGATAGGTGCAAAGAAAGATGGTACTTTTACTGCAATGGAAACTACTATTTATCAATCAACTGGTGCATATTCTGATACTGGTGTTCATGTTTCTATTGGTGCAGGCCATAACTGTGGCGGAGCATATGAATTTCCAAATGCTCATCTTCAGTCATATCTTGTATATACAAATACACCGCCTGTAGGTGCATATAGAGGTTATGGTCATCAGGAATCACAGTTTGCAACTGAAAGGCTAATAGATATCCTTGCTAGAAAACTTAATATGTCGTCATTTGATCTCAGAGAGAAAAATTATATGGGTGATGGAAGTGTTACGGCTCTCGGAGAAAAATTGATCACATCTCATGGAGATGTCAAAAAATGTGCAGATTTAGTACGGGAAGCAATCTTTTCAAAAGAAAAGCCTGCTGAAGATGATAAATATTATTATGGGCGCGGATTTTCTGGTGTTATGAAGACTCCAAAAGGTGCACCTTTTTCATCCAAGAGCTGTTATTTGAAATTCAATGCAGACGGAAGTGTTGCAATCAATATGGGTGGAGCAGAAGTTGGGCAGGGACTTAGAACGGTTGTTCAACAGGTTGCAGCTGAAGTTCTTATGATCCCAACTGAAAAAATCAAGGTTTATACTGAAATAGATACACAGTTTTCTCCATGGGAATGGCAGACGATAGGTTCTATGTTTACAACACAAGGTGGTCGTGCTGTTGTGAGAGCTTGTAAAAAAGCAATCAAAATGATGAAAAAGACCGCTGCGCAAGTTCTACGTGTTAATATAGATAATCTTAAATATGACGGAGAGCATGTTTATCTGAGAAATGATCCGAGTCTTAAACTTACTGTAGAAAGTCTTGCAAGAGGTTATATGTATGATGATGGAATGACAGTTGGAGATGTAGTTCATACTACTTCTGATGCTAGACTTCCGAGATATTCTGTTCCAGATGCAAATGGGCAGGGTACTATGGGTGTTTCTCATACATTTGGAGCACAGGGTTGTGAAATTAAAATAGAAAAAGCAACTGGTAAAATCATAATAGATCATTTTGCTTCTGCGTTTGATGTAGGCAGAGTAATTAATGCTCAGCAGATTCGCGGACAGGTTGCAGGTGGTGTAATGATGGCTATTGGTGCAAGTCTTTGTGAAGAGCTTGTGTTTGATAGTGAAGGTAGATGTCATAATGCCATGTTTAGAAAATATAGATTTCCAACCATCAAGGATGCTCCAGAAAAACAGACGATAGAGTTTGTTGAAACACCTGGTGAAATTGGTCCTTTTGGAGCTAGAGGAATTGGAGAACATCCAGTTATCGGTGTAGCACCATCTATTTTGAATGCTGTTTACGATGCTGTTGGGATTGATTTCTTCAGAATACCGCTCACAGCGGAAATATTGAAAGCTGAAATGGATAAAAAATAAAGAGAAGATTTTACCATGAAGAGCATGAAGGGCATGAAGAAAAAATAAAGAAAGAAAATTCTCGCGCAGAGATCGCTGAGGGCGCAGAGAAAAAATAAGAAGATTAGACAGGATTAAAAAAAAGAGTAAGAAAAAGGACAAAATAGTAAATAAGATGGGGTCAGATGGAACTTTAATTTTCTTTGAAGTCTCAAAAAAAATCACAGTTGCTTTGACCCCTCTGGAACAAGAGTAAAATAAAAATTAATAATGTAGGGACAGGCCCCTGTGCCTGTCCAAGACCAGGATATGATGGAGGAAAAGATGAGTGAAAAAATAACCCTTAAAGTTAATGGAAGAAAAAAAACTATTGAAATAGCAGGGTGGGAAAAGCTTATAGACGTGATCCGCGAGGATTTTGAGATGACGGGAACTAAACGTGGATGTGATGATGCAAGTTGCGGAGCCTGTACTGTGATTGTTAATGGTGAAGCAAAAAGAAGTTGTGTTCTTCCTGCAAAAAAATATGATGGAGCGGAAATCGTTACAGTTGAAGGTTTGGCTAATGGAACAGATTTACATCCTATTCAGACTGCTCTTATAGAAGAAGGCGCAGTGCAATGTGGATATTGTATTCCTGGAATTGTAATGGAATTATGTGTTTTATATACTAATAATCTTGATGCTTCACTCGATGAAATCAAAGATGCTCTCGAAAAACATTTCTGTCGTTGTACGGGATATGAAGCGATTTTAAGCGGGGCGCTTCTTGCTCAAAAATATATGAAGGAAGGAAAGAAATAAAAGATTCTCGCGCAGAGATCGCGGTGGACGCAGAGAAAAGAATAAAACGGTTAATATTGTAGGGGAGGGTCTGTGACCCTCCCGCAATAAACCTAAAAATATAATGTAGGGACAGGCCCCTGTGCCTGTCCGAATTAAAAAAACAAAAAGGGTAGGAGGATTTAGTAAATGGCATACGATCTTATAATAAGGAATGCACATCTGAGGAAAAGAAAAGGAAAAGTAGACATTGCAGTAGAAAAAGGTGTAATCAAAAAGATTGCTGCAACTATCAAGGAAAAAGCGAAAAAAGTAATTGATGCAAAAGGTAACCTTGTAACTGAATCATTTGTAAATACTCATTTGCATCTTTGTAAAGTATATACCACTGAACAGCTTGATTCAAAAGCTCTTTTAGAATATCACAGTGGAGATATGGGTGGAGCGATGACTGCGATTGAAGCCGCTTCCAGAGTCAAAGCTAATTATAACGAAAAATCGATTATGATAAATGTCAGAAAAGCTTTGAAATTAGCAGCACTTCATGGAAATACTCATATCAGGGCATTTGCTGATGTTGACTCAAAGGCCAAGCTCATTGGTGTGAAGGCTCTTTTGAAGATGAAAAAAGAATTTGAAGGAATTGTGGATCTTCAGATCGTTGCTTTTCCTCAAGACGGTGTTGTTCGTGAACCAGGAACTGTTAAACTCATCAGAAAAGCTATGGAATTAGGTTGTGATGTTGTTGGTGGTATTCCATGGATAGAATATACAGTAGAAGATGAACAGACTCATATCGATGAAATGTTTGATATAGCTAAGGATTTTGATGCAGATGTTTCAATGCTGGTTGATGATGCAGGTTGTGATCAACTTCACACACTTGAAAAAATGGCTGTTAGATCGATCAAAGATAAAAGGACAGGAAGAGACCTTGCTCATCATGCTCGTGCAATGAGTCAATATTCCACTCCTTATTTTAAAAGAATATCCGCTCTTTTGAAAAAAGCTGGAATGGGTGTTGTAAGTGATCCACATACTGGACCACTTCATGCTAAAGTTAAAGAACTCAGAGCAGAAGGTAATCTTGTTTGTCTTGGACAGGATGATATAGCAGATGCATTTTATCCTTTTGGACAGAACAATATGCTGGAAGTTGGTTTTTTGAATGTACATCTTTTATGGATGACAACATTCCCTGAAATGGAAGAAATTTACGATATGATCACCATAGATGCAGCTGATTGTATTAACCTTCCTAAATTTAGAGTAGAAAAAGGTGCTCCAGCTAACCTTGTTGTTCTTGATGCTAAAACAGTTTATGAAGCACTCTGGTATCATAAAGAGCCTCTTCATGTTGTGAGCCACGGAAAATTGGTGGACAAGAAGGCCATGAGAAAAGGACTAGACGTCTAACGTCTGAAAATAGCTTGAGCGAATCTTGAAACTTTCTGCACCAATTTATGCTTGCGGAGTAGAGTACTACACCTCAGCATAAATTGGCTTGAAAGTTCCAACCTTCATCTCAATCAATTCTCAGACGAGGATTGAAAAAAATAATAAATAAAAACAAAGAGCAAGGAAGAAAATAGCTTGAGCGAATCTTGAATTTTAATGCAACGATCCAGTCCTCAACGTATAAAAATACGCCTCGGATTGGATCGCTTTGTATAATCCAATCTTCACTTCGTACGAATCCGAATATGTTTCCAGAATTGGTGTTTAAAAAAGTAAAAAAAAGAGCAGAAAGAAAAACAAAATAATTTGAGTGAGTCTTAAACTATTTCTAGATTAAGGAATAATATTTTTTATATTAATTGGATGTTAAAATGAAATCTACAGATACTTTTAATTTCAGATGCAAAACACACTGTATGATTTCTGAAAAGCTCGATTTATTGAGTGATGAGAAAATATCTGGGGACATAATACTTAATTCAATTTGACACACTAATGACGACTCAACCTCGTTTTACTCTGTTTCCTTCTCTTTCGAGGGTTCATTTTTATCGGTGGATTCAGTTGTCGGATTTTCATCGGCTGCTTTGTCTTTTTGTTTGGCAGCCTCTACATTATCCAAAACATTTTTCACTTTAGTTAATACCTTGGCCTTTGCAACCTCTACCCCACTTGAAACTTTACTTTTGGTTTTGGCAACGATTGGATTCGTCGTAATCGCAAGGTAAAAGTTCTGGTTCATATTTGAAAGCACTAATATAGCAGAAAAATATAGCGCTGCAAATAATATGAAGGGTACTGAGCTTATATTTAGGGGCAGATTTCCTATCATAAGAAAACTGACTCCCAAAACAAGGAAAATTACCATATACACCGCTATTCTGAAATATTTTTTATCCTGATATTCTAAAACAGCCCTCCCTGTAAAAAAAATTAAACCCAAAATGAGAAAAGATGGCCCATAAACACAGCTGGTCCAAAAAGCCTTCATGCCCCTACCAGCTCCTACTCCTGCGATTGCACAGGTGGCAAGAATAAAACAAAAAATATACAATCCCAATAATATCCGTCTACTCCACATAAAACACTCCTTTTTTATGATTTTCCACAACCAATCTAACAGCGTTACTTGCGTTAACAGTAATTCTGATGATTTCAGAAGACGCCAGGGAACTCCGCGAAGGCTGGTTGACCTATCCGAGTTTACACCCGCCAACAATGCGTCGGGCAGCACTTCAGAAGTTAGGCGGCCTTCACAAAACTTTCCGAATTATATCATAAAAAAAATGGTTGGGTCAAGACTAGGAATCCTTGGTATCCTTTCCTTGCTGGGAGCGATTTTTTAAAAATATCCTGCGGGAATTTAATCATATATAAAAAAGCCCTCCTGTTAAAAGGAAGGCTTTTGTTATTAAATTTTAGTTTTAATTTATCTTTGTGAAGATCCTTGTCCTGGTCCCTGAGATGGCCCCTGGTTATTTCCCTGTGCAGGTCCTTGAACTGGTCCCTGGCTATTTCCTTGAGATGGTCCCTGAGAAGCAGTCTGTTTAACTTTTCTCCAATGTCCTTTCGTGTAATGTTTATTACCATTTTTAACTGTGCAATGACCTTTTACCCAAGTCTTATCTTTTTTACCAGTCACAGTTTTCTTTGCAGAAACATATGAATCTTTAACTGTGTTATTTACAGCTGCACCAGTCTTTTTAACCTTGCATGCCATTTTTTTCCAGATTGATTTTTTGTGTCCTTTAGCGAGAAGATCGATTGAACCTACAACACCAAACATAAATACAAATAAAATAATAAGTGCTAATATTTTTTTCATCTTCTTAATCTCCTTAAAAACTTGAATTTTGATTTCGTGCTCTTTTAGAGCCTTGAATTATGCCAGAAGAATATAAAAGTGTCAACAGTAAAAAATAAAAAAAATATTATTTTCAAAACTGTTTAAAAGACAGACTCCTAGTGTTATTTACATGAACTGTTGTTCATCTTGTCTGATAAACTGCTTAAATTGATTATAGATTTATCGACTTATGTACACACGGAAAGTACAGACATGGTTTGACATGCTAGTGATAAAAGATTAGAATCATAGAAGAAATGATGAAAATAAATAAAATTGTAATTATGCATTATATTGTGGTTATAAGCAGTATAATGGGTGTTATAGTTTAATGTAATCATCATTTAAATCCAAGCAAAGGTAAGCGAATTCTAATGGCAAAACCTAATTACTCATACGAAAAAAGGCAAAAAGAAATTGCAAAGAAGAAGAAAAAGGAAGAAAAAAAGAAGTTAAAGAAAATGGCTAAAGATGCAAAAGAGGGTAAAGTCCCATTAGCTGACAATGTAGATACTACGATTGATAGTAATAGCTAATTGGAAATGGAGCAGTTATTGTGGAACGGCAGGTTCATGCAAGCCTCATAAATGCTTAAAATCAAAATGGATACTTGGATGTTTTTCCAAATAAAAAAAGAAAGCAAGATTTGAAAAACAAACATAAAATATTTGAAAAAGTATGGTTTTTCAGCCAATTTTTAATTTTATTTGTTGGACTTTTGTATTATATTTGCACCAGGCTGCCGGCAGGATTATGGTTGGATGAAAGCTTAACTGCCTGGATCATATCTGAAGACTTTCAAACTACTTTTCACCGTGCACTTAATTATCAAGGGCAAAGTCCTTTATACTTTATAATGATTCACGCCTGGTCAAAAATTTTTGGGTCAACAGAATGGATACTCCGTTTTTTCAGCCTTTTATGCATTACTTCAGGGAGTGTGTTTCAGTATTTCTTATATCGTCTCAAATTTTCCAGAGAACTCTCCCTTTATGGGACTCTTTTGGGTACTTCATTTTTATTTATGTTTACATCGGTTCTTGAAGCTCGACCTTATGGTTTTGTAACTGCATTTCTAATAGCGTCACAATATTATTTCATAGTCTGGCTGCAGACTGGTAGTAAAAAAAGTCAAGTTTTACATCTGTTTTGTTCAGTTGCTATTATCTATGGACATTGGTTGCTTGGCTCGATTTTACTTGTACAATCCTTATTAGTTTTAATCGCATGCGTTGTGCAAAAAAAAGTGTTTTTAAAAAAATGGATCAGCAGTCTTTTTTTTATTGGAATATTATCATCCCCAAATTTGTATCAGATTATTATGGTATTCAGAAAACGTTTTGTCTATAATTACATACCTGAGGCAAGTTTATCTACTTGGATAAATATAACTTTTCCTTTGGTTCCACTTCTTATTAGTCTGATACTAATATCAGTTTTAATATTACAACGTGATTCGGCAAAAAAACTCTCAAAGAATTTTAACACAATCATAGTTGGGATATGCTGGTTCCTTGTTCCATCATCGATATTTTTTGTAGTTTCTAAATTATTCAAAGCATCTATTCTATCACGACTGTATTTAGGTTCAAATTATCTTGGATTTGTTTTGATCATACTTTCTTTTTTTTCATGCCTGGAGAATTCAAGAATCAGAAATTTAATACTCATAATTACCTCAATTTCTTGTATGGCCATATTTTTCATTCTTCCAAAAAAATCAAGTTGGAGAGAACCTTGTGTATATCTTTCAGTGCTTCAGAAAAATGATCAAAAGAGAGTTTTGATATCGCCAGCACTAATTGAATCTGATCATAAAGAATGGATTTTGGATTCTGGAAGACGGTCTTATTTTTCAGCACCTATTCATCATTATTTGCCAGATGTAAAAGCAATTCCAGTTCCAATTCCGCTGAATTTAGATTTGATGAAATGTTCCTTAGAAAAATCAAAATTTGATTATACAATACAACAGGATGGATTTTATCTAGTGGTCGAGAACAGACAAGTCTACTTCAATGGAAAAATTGAATCATCGAGTAATGTTTTCAAGAATTATTTTAAAAAATCCGGCCTGTTTCTCCGCCATGAAAAGAAATTTTCTCATATTCATGTTCTCGAATTTGCTTCTTTCAAGTGAGAACTAAAAACGGCGATGTTTAATAGAAAAAAACTTTTTTCGTTGTATAATAGGGATTATCAAAAAATTTCCCTAGCCCAATGGGTGAAACAAAAAAAGGAGCCAGATAGACAATTCTGTGCAAAAGTGCAAGAAGAAAATTAGTTCTGTAGTGATGTATTAACCCGGATAATGTTATTTATTTCAGTAAAAAATGAAATGATCGAAATTGGTGTAATGGATATTTATCGAGGTGCCCTTGTGGAACATTTTGGGTAGGAATTGATTGCAAATTATGGGAATTAACTGTGTTTTTTTCTACCAGGGAATATGCAAAAATCAAGCAATAAAAATTGATTTTTCTTCCAATTTATTATGCAGTAAATATAAAAAAGCCCTCCTTTTAATAGGAGGGCTTTTTGGTATTAAATTATTAAGTTAGTTTATCTTTGTGAAGGTCCTTGTCCTGGTCCCTGAGATGGTCCTTGAACTGGTCCCTGACTATTTCCCTGTGATGGTCCCTGAGAAGCAGTCTGTTTTACTTTTCTCCAATGTCCTTTAGTATAATGTTTATTTCCGTTTCTAACTGTGCAATGTCCTTTTACCCAAGTCTTATCTTTTTTTCCAGTAACTGATTTTTTTGTAGAAACATAAGAATCTTTAACAGAGTTATTTACAGCTGCACCAGTTTTTTTAACTTTGCATTTCATTCTATTCCATAATGATTTTTTCTGTCCCTTCGCTTGAAGATCTACTGAACCCATAACACCAAACATAAAAACAAATAAAATAATAAGTGCTGATAATTTTTTCATCTTCTCTTTCTCCTCGAATTGATTTTTAATTTCTGTGCTTTTTCAGAGCCTTGAATTATGCCAGAAGATCATAAAAGTGTCAACAGTAAAAATAAAAAAAATAAATATTTCTAAAACAACTGAAAATGCAGGGATTACAGATGAAAAAAACAAGAATTTACCATGAAGGACACGAAGAAAAAAAGAAGATTGGACAAGATTAACAAGATAAAGAAAGATCAAAACAAAAAATCAAGTGTTTTGAATCCTTTGGTGTGCTGTGAGATGCAATTTCAAAAGAATAGATTACAGAATCTTATTTCTTTATTAACGATTGAAATAGATTATGCGGTCAAGCCGCATAATGACAGTGTAGTGTGTTTGCTGGATTCAGTTATTCAAAACCTCAACATCAAATGACCAGGGAAGGAGTTCTTTAAGGGGGGCGCAATAGATTTTACTGATTTTATTTTCGGGAGTTACATTGATTCCATAAACTGGAATATCAAGATCTTTTGCAAATTCCCTGATTTTCTGTCTGCATAATCCGCATGGCATTCCATATCCTGTTTTTGATTCTACAACGACGACCATGATTTTTAATTTATGAACCCCTGATTTGACCATTGAATTGATTGCGACCATCTCAGCATGTGTTGAAAGTGTGTAATCGGCACTTTCGACATTACATCCAGTATGAATTGCATCATTTTTATCGAGTAAAGCGGCTCCTACGGGGTAATTAGAGTATGGGGAATATGAATAACTTTTGATGTTGATTGCTTCATTTATAAGGTTTTTTTCAATTTCGTTGAGTTGATTAAAGTTTAATTCTTTCATTAGTGTTTATTTCCTTGGATATTTTAGGTATTAAATGAACATGTTGCAGGGGTGGATCATGTAAAATGTTTCACAATACATTTGGTGGAAACAATTTATCTAGCGCAGGGGTCAGGGTGTTTTCCTGTTTTGTGTGATTTGCTTGATCCTCTTTATTTATTTGGGAGAATTAAACTTATCTGGCGCTGGGGTCAGGGTAACTTTCATGAACTTGAACATCAAGTTCACAAAAGTCACTTCTGACCCCTTTTATATTGAATTATTTTACTATCTTATTTTTCCCTGCGTCCTCGGCGTTCTTTGCGCGAGAATCTTTTATTTATTATCTAAAGCATGAAGAATCTTAATTGCTTCAATTGAAGTTTTGATTGCTTCATCGACACCTACTTTTTTTACAATCGGAACATCATCATAAGTAAGTCCGATAATAGCAAGAATTTCACCTGCACGAACTTTCCGAATTGATGAAACCACAAAAAGAGCTGCAGATTCCATTGAAGTGGAAATAACATTTGATTTATACCATGCTTCCCATTTCAATCTGTTTTCTTCTTCAAGAGGTAATCCACAATCACCTTCAGTATAGAATGCATCTTTACAATGGCCAATTCCGGTATGACATGGGAAACCAAGTTTTTTTGCAGCTTCTCTTAATGCCAGTGAAACGTCCAAATCTGCAATTGCAGGATAACTCATTGGTACATATTGTCTTGTCGTTCCTTCTTCTCGAACTGCGCCCGTAGTTACACAGAGATCACCAAGTTTTACTTCTTTTTGAAGTGAGCCAGCTGTTCCGATTCTAATAAAAGTATCAGCTCCGATTTTAATAAGTTCTTCAACGGCGATTGCAGTTGATGGGCAACCGATTCCAGTTGATGTACAGGAAACTTTTATTCCGTCAATATATCCGGTATATGTTCTATATTCTCTATTAAAAGTAACTTCTTTTGCGTTATCAAAATATTCTGCTATTTTTGGTACGCGTCCTGGATCGCCTGGCATAAGGACATATCTTCCGACATCTCCCTTTTTCATATTAATATGATATTCTACATTTGGATCAATGTGTCCCATCTTTGTACCTCCGCTTATTTGTTTATTTTTGTATAATCAGGTTACATTATATCATATTTTCAAGTTTTGCTCATGCTACGGGTTATGATATTTATGAATTAGAAATACAAATGGTATTGAAAAAAGAGATAAAGCAGAGAAAATTACTATTGTTGTTTCAAGTCCTAATTTATCCCCAGAATAACCTACAATAATTACAAGCAATGAACTTATGCAAAAATTTAATGTCATATATATGCTGTTAATGAAAGCGGGATATTCAGATTTAAGATCCTGCACAAGACCAAGAATTACAGGACCTGGAGAAAAGATGAAGAATCCAACTGGCAACAGTAAAACTGGAATTAAAAATGTATTGTTTGAAATGGATATGAACCAGGTAAATAGAGGGGTAAATAGTGCAGTTAATAAAAGCATATTTTTATAGCCAATTTTATCTGAAATATAACCAGAGGCAAATGAACTGATTGCCCCAGAAAATTGTAATATAGAAAGAAAAACCCCGGAAATCCATAAAGATAATCCCTTTTTGGTTAAAAAAACTGTTAAAAAAAGTGTTAAAACTAATTTAATTCCTGCTCTGAAAATTATAAATCCGCCAACTGAAATAAAAAAAGGGATAAATTTTTTTGCTTCTTTTATAGGTTTTGTAATTTTTTCTTTTTTGCTTACTTTCTCTTTTGGAACCATTTTTTTTAGTTTCATATAAAGAACAACAGATGTAATTATTCCAATTGGCATGACTATATAAGACCTTTCAAGTCCAAAATGTAACAATATAAAAGCTATAAGAATAGGTCCAAGTGTTCTTGCCGATTCTCCAAAAAGCATAAAATAACTCATTCCGGTAGCTGTATTTTTTCCTGAATATCTCTTTATCAGTACAGGGGTTGAAATATGAAACAAAGCATTGCTGATTCCAGATAACATTAGCAAGATGATTAATCCTGCATATGAATTTGCTATACCTATAAGGCTCATTGAAATTGCAGTAAATGCAGGACAAAATATGACAAAATACTCTATTTTCATTTTGTCAGCAGTTAAACCGAATAATGGATTAAAAAGCGTTGGAATTTTTCTGGCTACATCTAAAAAACTTGAAAGAAATAAGGTGATTTGAAATTTATTTATAAGAAGTGGAAGCATTGTAGAAAGGAATGATGTATATATGTCATGAAAAAAATGACTTGATGAAATTAATGCTACTTTTTTTATATCAAATTTTTTATTCATTGATTTTAAGGATAAGTTTTATTTAATTTAATGTAACACATATTACCATAAAGAATAGTGTTTTTCTTTATATGCAATATATATTAAGCCCTTATAATCTTAGAATATAACTTTATTTATTAGTGAAATGGTATAATTATAATCTGAGTTGAATATAGCAAGGAGCAATCTAAAATTGACAGTGAGGGTGATGATACTTTAATATGATTGAAGAAATGAAATACAAGTGTATGTGATTTATCGGAGTTTAAATTAAAGGAGATTATTATGATTGAGAGATTAAAAGAAAGTGCAGGTTCGTTTATAGGTTTCAGAGTTTCAGGAAAAATTTCTTTAGGTATGGAAAAAGAATGGCTTGCTCATATTAACAAAGTAATTGAAGAACACGGAAAGATTAGTATCATTGTCCATCTTGATGATCATCCAAGTTGGGGTCTTAAAGCCGGGATCGAAGATTTAAAATGGGTTATGACTCATATTAAACAGATCAATAAGCTTGCGATTGTTTCAGATAGCAACTTCTGGAAATGGTACGTAGCACTTGATCGACCTTTTGGGAAACTGGTTGGAGTTGGGGAAGAATATTTTAAACCTGAAGACATGGATGCTGCCTGGAAGTGGATTAAAAGTTAATTTTCTTTTAGTACAATGTAATCTGGGAAAAGAAAAGTAAAAATTACTATGGATTTAGAAAATAACCCGACCTTTGGCTTTTGTGAAAAGTGTCAGACATATCATTCCCTTGGTTATGGCAATGCAAAATTATATGCCCGACAGGTTATGGATGAATTCGATAGGATAAAACGCCTGGATTATCTGGTCACAGAAGAACAATCTGAATATACATTCTCATTTGATTACCTCTTGGGGTCGTATGAAAGAGGGCATATGTTTGGCGTTCTTGAATGTCTTAATGAAGCTGGAGAAGTTGTGGTTTTAAGAGCTTTCTCGTCGTTATATATGGGTATCCGTAAAATAGATGGATGGGTCCCGCCGATTTTAAGTGATGACGTTTATTATAATCTTTTAATACCTGGCGAAAGCGAAATCAAGACCTTAACAAAAGAGCTTAAACATCTATCACCTGACACAGATGTATATAAGGACAAAAAAAAACTGCGTTCCCAGAACTCTCAGAAACTTATAAAAGAGTTACAGATGAATTATACTTTCCAGAATTTTAATGGTGAAAGTAAATCACTACTTGAAATTTTTCCTTCTGAACAGGGAATACCTGGTGGTGTGGGTGATTGCTGTGCTCCTAAACTTCTTGGTTTTGCTGTGGAAAATAATCTGAAGCCTGTTGGTATTGCCGAATTTTACTGGGGCGGAAAAAGCAGTTCTAAAGTTCATGGTGAGTTTTATCCCAGTTGTAAAAGTCGTTGTCAACCTATTCTAGGTTTCTTGCTCTGTGGACTTAATCATGATTGATCCAATTACTATTATTCATAAGGATAAGACATTTGTAGTTATCAGTAAGAAAAGTGGTTTTCTGTCTGTGCCCGGGAGAAGGCCTGAGCATAAAGATTGTGTAACTGAAAGAGTGAAAGAACTTTTTCCTGAATGTATAGAACAGCCTTCGGTACATCGCCTGGACATGGATACAAGTGGATTAATGGTTGTGGCTTTAACCAAAGAAAGCCATCGTAATTTATCAATTCAATTCCAGGATAGATGGACAGAAAAGACTTATATTGCATTGCTGGATGGTATTGTTGAAGGTGATTGCGGTATGATTGAATTGGCCTTTCGTCTGGATGTTGATAATAGACCTATTCAGATTTACGATCCAGAGTCTGGAAAAATGGGAATAACCCAATGGAAAAAATTAGAAGTTAAGGATGGTATAACTCGGATTGAATTTACTCCAGTTACAGGTCGCACGCATCAACTGCGTGTGCATTCATCGCATCATTTAGGTTTAGGAATTCCTATTGTGGGTGATCCTTTTTATGGAACAGAAACAGAAATTGGCAAGTTAAAACTCCATGCGAATTTCTTGAGTTTTTATCATCCTGAAACAGAAGAGAAACTTTCTTTTTATTCCGACCCTTCGTTTTAAAAAGTTAATACCGGTGCCATTGGACTTTTGTTTCGTTGCTTAAAAATATTTCTTTGAAATGAAAGTGCTTTGGCACCTTATACTCATACCAGAAAATTTCAAAATTCGATCATGCTATATGCGGTCTAGAATAGCTTTTTATAGATATGGCAATAAGGGGTTGTGCCTTTATTGTCGTAATAATCCTGGTGATAACGTTCGCCTTCCCAGTATTTTTCGGCTTTGGTTACTTGTGTTGCTACATCGTATCCTTTTTGTATCAGTTGGGTTATGATTTTATTTGAAAGTGTTTTCTGATTTTCTGTAGTATAAAATATCTCAGATCTATATTGTGTTCCGATATCTGGTCCCTGTCGGTCTATCTGGGTAAAATCATGTATTTCAAAGAAAAGTTTAACGAGTTTTTCGTAATCAACTTTTTCGGGATCAAAGATAACTTCAACTACTTCTGCGTGTTCGGTCAACCCGGAACATACGGATTCATAAGTTGGAGTTTCTGTTTTTCCGCCAGTGTATCCAACGTTTGTTGATGTAACTCCTTTTAATTTTTGAAAATGATATTCTGTGCCCCAGAAACAACCTCCTGCAAAGTAAACAGTTTCATTAAGTTTTTCAGGAATTGCTGGTATAAATTTCATTGAAAGAGAATTAACACAGTGGCGTGTATTTTTAGAGGTCAAATTTTCTCCAGAAAAAACATGGCCAAGATGTCCGTTACAATTTTTGCAAAGAATTTCAATACGTTGTCCGTCGGCATCTTTCTGTCGTTTTACCGCTCCGGGAATTTCATCATCGAAGCTTGGCCATCCGCAATGTGATTCAAACTTGTCGGCAGAATTATACAAAGGAGTATTGCATCTTTTACAGATATAGGTTCCTTTTTTATCATGTTTTAGAAATTTTCCTGAAAAAGGTTTCTCGGTCCCTTTATTGATTATAATGTATTCTTCTTTTGATGAAAGCTTATTATATTCCATGTTGAATTCTTTTCCTTCTGAAAATTGATTTAATGTATACCATATTATCATAATGAATATAATGACAAATAGATTTTTCATGATTTGTTCTCCTTATATATAGTGTACAAGGAAAAGTAAAATCGAAGGGACGTTGATTTTTTTATTTTTCTTCCCTTTTTTTGTGGCAATTAAGTTTAAAAATTAAAATTTCGATATAAATATTTCGATATATGAAAATTAATTTGCAAAACATGAAAGTATAATGTAAAATAATTTCATGAATAAAATGCCTAATAAATGTCCGTCATGTGAAAATCAATTGTTCATTACTGAACTTAAGTGTTTCGAGTGTGGAACGACTGTCTGTGGAAAGTTTAAGTCCAACTCGCTGTTTTATTTAACTTCATCATCAGTTGAATTTATTGAATTAATGCTTCAAAAAAGAGGAAATCTTACTGAGGTTGCCAAAGAACTTAATATTTCTCATCCTACAGTACGTAATAGATTGGATGCAGTTCTTGGAGAAATGTCCTTTTTAAAAAAATCCCCTGATGTAATTGAGGTAGTTGAAAAACTTGAAAGTGGAGAAGTTACTTTTGAACATGCTCTTGAATTAATAAGAGCTTTAAAAGGAGGAAAATGAAAATGAGTCAGGAAGCAATAATGAAAGTTCTTAAAATGGTAGAAGAGGGTAAAATATCTGCAGCTGATGCGCAAAAATTGATTTCAGAGATTAATCTTGCGTCTTCGGCGAGAGAAACAATTTCAGGAAATAAAAAAAATGATAAATCAATTTCAGATCTGATCGGCGGAGTAATAGGTACTGCGCTTCAAACGGCCGAAACAGCAATAAAAAATGCAACGGATTCTGTAAATGGCATGTTTGGTAGTCACGAGGAAAAAATCCCGGTAAATGGTAGAAATATTGTGATTATTTCTGCTGGAAGTAATCTTGACATCCAGGCTAAAGAAATTGAGAATCTGGAAGTAAATATCAGTGGTTTAAAGCCGAAAATAATGAATTCTGATGATGAAGTAAAAGTGAAAGTTACTGCTGCTTCAGGCGAAATATTAATTCCCAGAAATTCTACTGTAAGATTAAAGCTTGATGGTACCAATTGTGATATCGATACTGATGGAGGACATTATATTGTAAATTCTGCTGGATCATCCATAAATATTGATACATCGAAAGGGATCAATAAGATGAAAGGGAATTTAACTGCGTGCAAGCTGGCTTTACAATTCAATAGGGAATGTTCGGCACGAATAAATTCTAAAAGTGGCTCTGTGAATTATCCTGATACTGAAGTTCTTTTTACTGAAACTGGAAATGAAGTTTTATTTGGAAAAGCACCTTTTGCTATTGATATTGAAAGCACTGCTGGAACATGTGAACTTGAGCTTAAAGAAGCAGGTTTTATATCTGAAGTTAATGAAAAATCTGTTAAGAAAACATTAAAGAAAGAAAAGAAAAATTCTGGTAAAAAGACCATAAAAATTGACTAAAAAATAATAATAGGTTATTTTAGCTTTTATTATAAAGTAACAGTGGAGGTGTCGTTATGGCAGAGAAAAAAATAGAAACAAGGGAATTTAAAACTGAAACTAAGAAACTTCTGGACCTTATGATTCATTCGGTCTATACAAATAACGAGATATTCTTGAGAGAACTTATATCAAATGCGTCAGATGCTCTTGATAAAATCAGATTTAAAGGATTAACGGACAATGATATTCTTAAGGGCGATTCTGATTTTCGTATAAGGTTGGAAGTAGACAAGGACAATGGAACATTATCTATATCTGATAATGGAATTGGTATGACTATGGCTGAAGTGAACGAAAATATCGGTACAATTGCCAGGTCTGGTACTCTTGCTTTTTTTGAAAAAATGAAAAACAAGGATTTTGATAAAAGCAGCCTGGATATGATTGGACAGTTTGGAATTGGTTTTTATTCTACATTCATGGTATCTGATACGGTTACTGTAGAGACTTTAGCCGCTGGCAAAAAAAAGGGTGTTAAATGGGAATCGACTGGAGATGGTAAATATACAGTAGAACATATTAAAAAAGCTGAACGTGGAACTACAATTACGTTAAAATTGAAGAAGAAAGAAGACATTGATAATGATTTCATGGATCAATATAAAATCCAGGAACTTATAAAAAAATATTCTGACTATATCAGATATCCGATTGAAATGGATTTTTCTGTTGAGGAAAAGCCCAAAGATGAAGAAGGAAAGATCATTGAAGATGCTGAATCAATTACAAAAATTGAAACAAGAACGCTTAATTCTATGGTTCCTCTCTGGGAAAAAAATAAAAAAGATATCAAGGAAGAGGAATATTTCCAGTTTTATAAGAATAATTTTCATGACTGGTCTGATCCTGTTGATGTTATTCATACAAAGGCAGAAGGAACTGTTGAATATACTGCATTGATATTTATTCCTTCTAAAGTTCCATTTGATTTCTACACTGAAGGTTTTGAAAAAGGTATGCAGTTGTATTCAAAACGTGTGTTTGTAATGGAAAAATGTAAGGAGCTTCTTCCTGATTATCTTAAATTTGTTAAGGGACTTGTTGATTCTCCAGATTTTTCTTTGAATATTTCAAGGGAAATACTTCAGCATAGCAGGCAATTGAAAATAATTGCAAAAAACGTTGAAAAGAAAATTCTTTCTGATTTGAAAAAAATGATGAAAGACGATCGAAAAAAGTATGATGAATTCTGGAAGGAATTTGGTGTAGCGCTAAAGACTGGAATTTATACTAATTTTGAGAGTAAAGATAAACTTGTTAATCTTCTTGTTTTTGAAACCTCATACAAGGTTGATGAATTGTTTGCTTTGGAAGAATATGTTTCAAGAATGCCTGAAGATCAGAAATATATTTATTACGTATGTGGTAAAGATAGAGCAGGTGTAGAGAGTCTTCCTCAGATGGAAGCATTGAAAGAAAAAAAATACGAAGTCCTTTATCTTTTTGATCGTGTTGATGAGTTTGCAATTGAAAGATTGATGGAATTTAAGGATAAGAAGTTTAAATCAGTTAGTCGTGGAGATTTAGAACTTGATGGAGAAGAAACTGAAGAAAAAAAGAAGAATAAGGAAGAACTCCAGAAGGAAAAGAAATCTATATTAGATGCGGTCAAGGGAAAACTTGAAGGAAAAATAACCGAAGTTCGATTGAGCAGTAGATTGAAATCCAGTCCCGTTTGTCTTGTATGCGGAGACAGCGGTGTTAGTTTTGGTATGGAAAAGGCATTTTCAGAGATGAATAATAATCAGATGTTCAAAGCTGACAGGATTCTGGAATTAAATCCTGAGCATAAAATATTCTCTATACTTGAAGATCTGCATGAGAAAGAACCTGAAGGAGATAGATTTTCTAATTACTGTGACCTTCTTTATTCACAGGCGCTTATTATTGAAGGGATGGAATTGGAAAACCCAGCAGACTTTGTCAGTAAACTTTCTGATTTGATGGTGAATTCAAAATAGTAATAAGGTCTTAAATGATAGAAAAAGAGCAGGTTTTTACCTGCTCTTTTTCTATATACTGATATAATCCGAAAGTATAGTAGATGTGATTTTTTCCTTTGTGCTTTTGGGTCTTTGTGTGAGGTAGTTTTATTCATTAATAGAAAATTTGTTTACAATACAATTTGCTTGTTAATATATATATATCTTGACTGATAATAATATTTTGTTAAAATGTAAGATATAGTTTTTAAATAGTTAATTATTTGGGGGAATTATGAAAATAAAGATACTTGGTTGCGGAAATGCTTTTTCAAAAATAAATTATAATCAGTGTTTTCTTCTGGAAGAAGATGGAAGAAGGATGCTTATTGATTATGGATATCAGTCACCACTTGCTCTTTTAAATGCAAATGTTGATATTAAATCAATTGATGATATTTATATTTCTCATTTACATTCAGATCATATTGGTGGACTCGAGCAGATGGCTTTTATCAGATATGACTGGGCTAATCGACCAAGGCGATGGGATGAGAATCTTGATGAAAATGGCAATACATATGCACCCCGTCTTATAGCAAATGTTAAACTTCTTGAAGATCTATGGAACAGGAGTCTTCGAGGTGGATTGGAAAGTATGGAAGGTTTTGATGCTTCTCTTGATACCTATTACAGGACTACACCACTGGAACCAAATCAAAGATGGGTATGGCAGGGATGGACTTGTGATTTGATCCAACAGGTTCATGTTATGACTGGAAGTATAATCATGAATACATTTGGTCTTATGATGTATAAAGATGGACATAAAACTATATATTTTACAACAGATAGTCAGCATTGTTCACCAAAGCAGGTTGAGGTGTTCTATAAAAAAGCCGATCTTATTGTTCAGGATTGCGAGATTCTTCCTATGAAATTTGCTTCTGGAGTACATGCTAATTATGGACAGCTAGCTGGTTATAAAGATGCGAATAGTGTCAAACTGCCAGATGATATCTTAAGTAAGATGTGGTTGTCACATTATCAGGATTTCAAAAATGAAAACAAAGATGCATTTGGTGATCCATGCGAGTGGGATAAAAAAGCTGTCGATGATGGTTTTGCTGGTTTTTTGAGTGTAGGTCAGGAATTTGAAATCTAAGACTACTCGGTAAGTTGCAAAGTCCTTAAAGTAATAAAAAAGAGGTGTATCATGAAAAGATTAGTAATACTGCTTTTTGTAATTTTTTCTATTAATAATTTTCTTTTCTGCAA
Organism: Candidatus Muiribacteriota bacterium; assembly: GCA_030633305.1. Classification (GTDB taxonomy): domain Bacteria; phylum Muiribacteriota; class DAOVTB01; order DAOVTB01; family DAOVTB01; genus DAOVTB01. Next base: position 5,162 of record DAOVTB010000007.1, on the reverse strand, counting down.
AACCGCAGGAGTGGTAGACAAATTGTACCCAGGAGCCAAACTAATAAATGTTGATTCTGGTAAACCGCTTGTAGCAAAAGATAAACTATCATTTGATCAGAAACTGGAAAACAAAGGAACAGGTGTCGTAAAGTTACTGTTGAATGTTAAAGATACGATCATCATGATGCAACCCAAAACACAAATAATTATCAGGGAAAAGACAAAATACAAAAAGAAATCAGGAATCTTTCTAGCTTTTGGAAGATTACTTTCAATTTTTTCTAAAAAAGTAAAATCAACTGGATATGCAGTTGAAACTTTTAATTCAGTTTCCGGAGTAGAGGGAACTTGTTTTGAAGTACTTGCTGAAGAGAATGTAAAATCTGAACTGATCGTTTATGAAGGTATAGTAAAATTTAAGGTTGTAGATAAAAAGAAATCGATATTTCCACCTATTGGAATAAAAAAAATATTAACTGTAAAGCAGTATGAAACAGCATTTGTTGATGCTAAACGTAAATTAAAAGGTGTATTTAAATTTACGGAAGAAGAAAGAGAAAAATATCTTTCTATCTGGCCTGAAGATGTACTGATGGATAATGAAATTGTTTCTGATGAAAGCCTTGTAAATGATACTGAGTATGTTTATGAAGATGATAATAAATCTGATGATCTGGAATCTCCAGGAACTCAGAAAGTTGCGATTATACTGGACTGTAAGGATAAGGGTGGTAATCCTTTTGGAAATGGAATAGAAATGAAGATACAAGGAAAGAAAAGTGTTAACGGAGTTCCTATTGCATTAAGAGGTGACCGATTTATTATCAGCGATCTTGAAAATTATAAATCCTATGATGTGACTTATTACTGTAACAGTATGGTTTTTTACGATAAAATCGAGATCGGCGAAGAAACTCCGGGTTTTTTTATTTATAAACAGCCTTTCAGATTTACTAAAATGAAATTTGGAGACGGAAGCAAGATCACAAATAAGGAAAAAAACGATTGTTTAAATATTAAAGCGACTGCGGTTTTTGATTTTAAGATTATGTTTGAAGGAAAACAGATCAAAATGAAAAAGATTATGGACGGTTATAATGGAATTGATTATGCTATTCTAGACGAAAAGGGGAGACTTAAATTAGCATATCCAGAGAAATATCATCCACTGCAAATTAGCGTTGATGCAAAGGGTTTTGAAACCGCCCATTTTGAAGTAAAGTATAGTGAGACCAGGAAGACAGTGGGACTTCGACTTTATCCAATAGGGATGAAAGAACCTGATAGTGTTTCACCGTTGTTTAAAATTGAAAAAAACGATATAGATAAATAAACTCTTAGGAGAAATAAAATGAAAAAACCTGTTTGTTTAATAATCCGTGATGGTTGGGGGAAAGGGCTTGAAGAGGAAGGAAATGCAATTTACTCAGGAAATACAAAATATACTGATATATATGAAAAAGAAAATCCAACGATGCTGGTAAAAACATCTGGAGTAAGTGCAGGACTTCCTGCTGGGTATCAGGGAAACAGTGAAGTAGGACATCTTAATATAGGTGCAGGAAGAATAGTTTATCAGAGCCTTACCAGAATAGATAAATCCGTTGAAGATGGTGACTTTTTTGAAAACTCTGCGTTTTTAAAATCTATTAAAACTGCATTGAAGAATGGCTCAACGCTGCATCTTATAGGACTTATTCAATCTGAAGGTGTTCACTCTGTTACCAGACATTGCCTTTCAATACTTGAAATGTGTAAGAAAGAGGGTCTTGAAAAAGTTGTTGTTCATGCATTGACTGATGGAAGAGATACTCCACCAAGATCAACTATGGAACATCTTGGTTTTTTACAGGACGGAATTGATCGTATTGGTGTTGGTCGGATTGCGAGTCTTATTGGAAGATATTTTGCTATGGATAGAGATACTCGATGGGACAGGACTGAGCTTGCATATAGAGCGATTATGTGTGGCGAAGGAAAAAAATGTTCCAGTTGGAAAGAAGCGGTAGAAGATGCTTATTCCAACGATGAAAATGATGAATTCATAAAACCAAGACTCCTTGATTATGAAGGAATTGGAAAAGATGACGCAATCATATTCTTTAACTTTCGTTTTGATCGCACAAGACAGTTGACTAAAGCTATAGTTGAAAGTGATTTTTCTGAATTTAACACAATTGAACATGATGTGAAACTCACTGCAATGACTCATTATTATGATGACGGAAATTTTGATGAGGCTTTTCCGGAACTTAAAATTAAAGATAATCTAGGGGAGACTTTGAGTAAAAATGGACTTAAACAACTTAGATGTGCTGAAACTGAAAAGTATGCCCATGTTACTTTTTTCTTTAACAGCCTTAGAAATGATCCATACGAAAACGAAGACCGTATACTTGTAAATAGTCCAAAAGTAGCTACCTATGATCTTCAACCTGAGATGAGTGCAGAAACTGTTAGAGATAAACTTGTTGAAGCAGTAGAGTCTGATAAATATGATGTGATTATATGTAATTTTGCAAATGGCGATATGGTAGGACATACTGGTATATATGACGCAATCCTGAAAGCGGTTGAAACTGTTGATACATGTGTAAATGATGTTGTGCAGTCTGTTCTTGCAAAAAATGGAGTTTGTATTCTCTGTGCCGATCATGGTAATGCTGAAAAAACCAGACTTGATGATGGTTCTCCGATGACTGCGCATACTACAAATCCTGTCCCTCTAACAATCGTTGGACTTGATAGTGCGAAATTGCGTGATTCTGGCAAACTTTGCGATATTGCTCCTACTATTCTTTCACTTTTGGGGATCGAACAACCTGCTGAAATGACTGGTCAATCCCTGATCTTGTAAAAGAAGAAGATTTTACCACAGAGAACACAGAGAAAAAGAAAGATGAGATCACATGGAACTTTTGTGAACTTGAAATCTAAGTTCATGAAAGTTGCTTTGACCCCTGCGCCAGATAAGTTGTTTCCACCAAAATTTATATAGAAATAATGATCTCAGATGTTAAAAAACTTTTTAATCTGTTTTAAAATTTTCTTATTTTTGAATTATTATACAGTCTGAGAAAATGAATCTTAAGTATTTTACTATATTTTTTCTTTTATTTAATTAACCCCTACAACGTTCTGAATGAGATGAAGGTTGGATTTTTCTGTATTAGCCTAAATTGAGGTGTATTATTATACTCCGCAGATTTGGGATGATGCATAAAAATTCAAGATTCGCTCATTCAGAACGTTGGAGGTTATTCTCCGTCGTATTCTTGATAAATTATGTTTCCGCAGGATTTGCAATGCGAAGCGTCTTTATCGTGATACTTAAGACCACAGTTTTTACAGATAACATTTACTTTATCTGATATTTTTGCCCATTCTTTCACTATTTGACTTGCCTGCCATGGGATAAGGATGATGCCTGAAAGGATAAGAAGGATTGTCACCCATCTTCCGCTTTCGCTTTGAGGTATTATATCTCCGAAACCAACCGTTGTAAGTGTTACTACACAGAAATAAAAGGCATCTCCGAAAGTTTCTACATTTGTATTGATCGAATTTTCCACATGATAGAAGAAGCCTGATGCTATGAAAAATATAATCAATATTGTGACGATCAGCCTTACAACTCTGAGGAGCTGCATATTAATTTTTCCAAAGAAAAAGTTTGGATTTGATAGAAATCTCAAAAATCTGAATATCCTGAAAACTTTGAATATTCTAAGAGCTTTAATAAAAGCTAAGTTTCCCGCGCCTGGCAGAATTAGGACAATTGTGGGAAGAATAGCCATAATATCAATGAAACCATATATGCTGAAAACAAAAGAAAGGCGATTTTTTTCGCCGTAAAGTCGTGCAATATATTCGATTATAAAGAAAATGACAGCGATAACTTCGATATTCCACAAAATATTTGCTGTTTCTTTAGATATGGAATATGTTTCAATAACAAAAGTCACACAAACCAGAAGGTTCAATAAGATAATGAAAATATCAATACCTTTTCCGATTGTAGTGTTGCAGTCAATAAGGTAAAATCTGATTTTTTCCTTCAGGCTTTTAGGTACTTTGACTTCGACAAGTGGTTCTTGAATTATTATTTTCTCTTCCGTCATGTGACTATGATAACATAAAAATGAAACCATGAAAGACACTAGATTAAAAAAGAAAAGAAAAGAAAAAAATCACCATGAAGAGCATGAAGGGCATGAAGAAAAGAAAAAAATCACCATGAAGAATATGAAGGAAAGATAGATAAAAAAAGAACAGTATAAATAAAGGAAATATTGATGATACAGGAAATGAGATTTAATCATGAAGATCTGGCAAATGTAAGATATATCGATACCAAACTGCAAACTAGTAATATCTGCGATAAAGAGATACAGGATTATTTTATAGGCTCTTTTAATGATATTTTGACTGGAATTTATAATTATAATTCTGCAATTGCGGTTCCGTATAATTGCGGAACATTGATCTGGACTCCACAGAAAAAACTTATTGGTATAGATCTGGCGTTGATTGAAAACTATTATGATGGTCAGGATTGGGAGATTCCATCAGAACTTTACGATGAATTAGTCGATAAGCTGGATATCCTTATTGTCTCTCATGGACACTGGGATCATTGTTGGATTGAATTGATTGAATATATGATTCATAAAAAGAAAACTGTACTTGTGCCTGATGGATTTTCAACTGATAAGGGGAAAAAAATTCCAGATGGCTGTATTGGAATTTCAGATGGACAGGAATATATCTGGAATGAAATAAAGTTCAATTTTCGTGAGTCAATACATGCATATGATAATGGAAGAAACATAAAAATGTTGACAACATCCATCTGGGACGGGCAAAACAATATTCTTCATACTGCAGATGCGGATTCAACTAATCCTGATGGATTTTACTGGTATGATAAATATCCTGTTGATGTATTACTGTTTAAGGCTGGTGGTGTTTCGCCACTAGTTGATGATTACATTGAGATGGAGAGTGCTATAGATTTGATTAATCCCAGGAAATTAATACTTCCAATCCATATGAGTGAATTGGGTCATATGGGGAAGGATGCTGGGCGCCCGTATTCTGATGCATACGAATGGCTTTCCCATTATAAGAAAAAAGGAAAACTGGGAGATCGAAAATATGCTGTTTTGTTTGGAAACAGG
>DAOVTB010000291.1 GCA_030633305.1 Candidatus Muiribacteriota bacterium | reverse complement strand
TTTATCAAACTCAGTCTGTTATTCTAAATACATAATTACAATTTAAAGGAGTCAAAGATGATACAGATTTTAAAATCCGGGTTATCACATACTGATGGGATATATTCTGAAGCTCGGTTCGAAAATTCAGAAAATCTTACTGTACGAATGACGGGGAGCAAGATTGCAGAAGTTTCCCATAACAATTTTAAAGGTGGAATTACACGTGTGCTCAAAGATGGTGGATTAGCATATACCTCATTTTCGAATCCTGAGAATTTGAAAGATGCTATGAAAAATTCTGAAAAATCTGCTTCAATTCTGGGTAAGCATACAGGATTGAAAGAAAGTTTAGCAGCTTACAAACCAGTAAAAGACAATGTTAAAGCTACACCTGAAATTGATCCAAGAACTATATCGCTTGAAGAAAAAGTTGAACTTTTAAAAAAATACAGTGCGTTATGTATGGAAAATCCAAAGGTCCAGACTACAAATCTTGTATATCAGGAAACTGTTAATAATGAGACTTTTGTTAATAGCGAAGGAAGTGAGATTTCACAGGAAATATTACTTTGCCGAATCGCTGGTACGATAATCAGCAGAGACGGAAACAGGATAGAACAAGTTCGGATTTCACTTGGATTTGATGAAGATTTCGGGAAGTTACTTAACAGGGAAGATATAGTAGAGAAGCGTGCAGGTTTGGCTGTAGATCTTTTAAATGCAGAAAGTCCGAATGAAGGATTATATACTGTTATTTGCGATCCTGATCTTGCAGGAATTTTTGTTCATGAAGCATTTGGACATCTTAGTGAATCTGATCATCTGGCAAGTAACATACCAATACGGGAGATGATTCCTATTGGAAAAGTTATTGGTCCAGAATATCTGAATATTATAGATGATGCAACTATTCCTGGTGCGCCTGGAACTTATGCTTATGATCACGAAGGAGTTGCTGGAAGCAGGACTTCTGTAGTTACCAATGGAGTAATTTCGGATTACATCTGTTCCAGAAACAGTGCATATCATCTTGATAGAAAACCGACAGGAAATTTTCGATCTTCTGATTACAGATTCAGTCCATTTGTGAGGATGTCAAACATTTTTATTGATCAGGGAACTTGCAATGTTGATGAAATGATCAGTAATATGCCTGATGGCCTTTATCTTTGTGGTGGCAAGGGCGGTCAGACTCTTGGAGATCTTTTTACTTTTGGTGCAGCATATGGATATATAGTAAAAAATGGGAAACTTGGAAAAATGCTGACGAACCTTAATATTTCTGGAAACATTTTTGATACTATGGGAAATATTGTTGAAATCGGTTCAAATCTTCGTTTTTCTGAATGGGGAGGATGTGGAAAGAGCCGGGCAGAATTCTACAATATACAGATGCTATCTAAGTCAGGAACAGGTTCGCCTTCAATAAAAATAAATAATGTGATCGTGGGAGGAAACTAATGAATAATAGTACACAGAAAAATGAATTCCTTGATGGTTTACTAACTAAAGCAGCAAAAAAATCTGATGCAGCTGAACTCCTGTTGATCAAAAGAAAAAGTGATATTGTAAATATATATAATTTTAGAAATACAGAAGTTCTTTCCCGTGATCTTGAAGAAATCAAGATACGTTTAATTGTAAATGGACGTATAGGAGAAGCCTTTGGATCACTTTCAGGGGATTTTAATACATTGATTGATTCTGCTGTTACAGCTGCAAAATTTGGACCTGTTGCTAAATTTGCTTTTCCTGCTCCAGAAAGCAAACTTTTTCTTCCTGGAGGAAATATTGAAAAATTATCTGATATTCTTGAAAAGAACATCAAAAATGCAGAATGTTATGATGCAGAATTATTTGAAATGGGTGTTGAACGTCTTTGCGATGATGCTGTAAAACTCCAGGATTTTATTCGTGATAAAGTTCCTGAAATATTATTAAATGTATATCTGGAAAATGAATTCAGGCATGTCTGGCTTTTAAATACTGCTGGAATGAATGCATCTTTCAGGCAGACGACTCTTACACAGCTTTTAATGCATATGTTTGAACAGAGCAAGGGCGGAATTGTGAAAGAAATTTGTAGTAGTAAATATGCACCGTTTCCAGTAGAAAGTGCTGAAGAATTGATTGAAGATTATCACCAGTTTAAAAAAGGTGTAGAAGTAAAATCTGGAAAAATGGATGTAATTTACCGTCCGTCGGCAACATGGTCACTCCTTCACAGGCTTTTAGCAGGAGTTAACGGCTCAAATATAAACAGAGGAATTTCACCGTTGGCTGATAAAATTGGGAAACAGATCTTCAGTGATAAAATCACTATTTATGATGACCCTACAATGTCTTTTGCTCCCGGGTCTGTACCATTTGATGATGAGGGTGTTCCGACATCACGAAAACCTGTTGTAGAAAATGGGATTTTAAAGAATTTCATTTTCAGTCTCTCCTCCGGTCGAGAATATAAGGGTAGTGAAAATGATACTATATTCAGTACAGGAAATGGTTTTAGGCAGAACATGTGGGGAAAGAATATTGAATTTGCCCCTAGTCCTGGATTTACAAATCTTCTTCTTGAATGTGGTGACGTTGATTACAAAGATATGGTTGCAAACTGTGAAGAAGGAATAATTGTAAATGATGTTATTGGTTTTCACAGCGGAAATATGCTTAAAGGTGAATATTCCATGAATGTTGGAATGGGAGCTTATGTCAAGGATGGAAAAATTGTTGGTCGTGCATTAAATACGATGCTTGCCGGGAATGTCTATGAAGATTTTCATAAGATTGGCGGAGTTGGAACAAAACTTGAAAGAAATTCTCTTGGATATACTCCGGCACTTCTTTTTAAAGGACTAAGCGTTGGGGGAGAAGGATAAAGTAATCATTTTCCCCAGAATGGATAGAGATGATCATCTCCTCCACTATCTATTAGTGTTTTGTTGTTTGAACCATCAAAGTCCATGATGTGTAATTCGAAGTATCCATTTTGCTCTGATTGGCAAATAATTTTGGTTCCGTCTGATGAAAATTCGGCATGTTGATCAGTATAAGTATTGAATGTTAATTGCGTTTTATCTGAGCCATCTGTTTTGATTCGAAATATTTCAGGTTCTCCATTTTCATTACTGTTATATGCAAAATATTGACCATCTGGAGACCAGCCATGTGCTCCTTCGGCTGCTGATAGAGATGTTATCTGTACTAAATTAGAGCCATCAGAATTCATCAAATAAATATTAAAATTGTAATCTCTCCATGAAAAAAAAGAAATTTGAGTTCCATCTGGTGACCAGATAGGTCCTGTGTCGTCCTGACTATTTGTTGTCAACTGGATAGGATTAGTTCCATCGGAGTTCATGGTATAAATGTTTCCGTTACCTTTTTCAGTTGATCTATATGTAATCTTTGTTCCATCTGGAGACCACTCGCCGGGACTTTCATCATATGAGCTGTTTATAAGTATGTTTTGATTACTTCCATCTATATTCATAGTATACAATTTCGGGTTCCCGCTGATTGTTCTTATATACATAATTTGACTTCCATCTGGAGAAATTACGCTAAAGTATTCATCATCGGTATTATTTGTAAGCTGTTTTTGATTAGTTCCGTCAGGATTAATCGTATAAACGTTCATTGTACCTGTTGTCTTGTCTTTTACTGTAAATGTAATTAAACCTGTAGACGTCGAAGGAGGATCATCTGGTGTTTCTGGTGTATCGTCTGGAGGAGTAACTACAGGGACTGGTGAGCCATCGTCATGGATTGGAGTACTTTGACTTGTATCTCCACCCAGATAAGAAACAGTATAGTCATCTCCTGAATTAATTTCCGAATTATCTAAAGAAAAATCACTATTACTAAGCACTCCGTATACTGCAAGTGCTAAACCTGAACCAATAACGACATCTGTTGCAATCATTTCAGAATTATCCACTGCTCCAAAACCATAGTCTTTTTGAGCACAGCCAATGGAAATAATTGAAATTGCTATAATAATGGAAATTATTAGTATATATTTTTTCATAATCAATACATCGGTAAAATAATAAAAAGAGATTAATAAATATTGGTAAAATAGCAATATTTTTTACTATATCATTATCTCTGTGGTGATTTTGTACTTAGTCAAATGGTATTCAAAATTTACTGATATCGAGTATTAACAGCTCTCACTCTGAATAACCTGAAAAAGTCTGTTTGTAATTGCTGGCCAAGTCCCTGAATTAGAGGTTTTAAGATACTGCCATCACCAGTAATGTGATAACCGATGATAAGATTTTTAAATATATAA
>DAOVTB010000181.1 GCA_030633305.1 Candidatus Muiribacteriota bacterium | reverse complement strand
GATATTCAGATGATGAAAATTGGTGAAGAAAGTGGTAAACTGGATTATGTGTTGAGTAATCTTTCAGAAAGTTATTTTGAAAGTATGGATGCGTTGGTCAGCTCTGCAATAGTCTTTATTGAAGTACTGTTTATATTGCTGGTTGGTATTTTCATAGCTGTTATTGTTGTCGCGATGTATCTTCCGATGTTCGCAATGTGGCAGCAGACCGGAGGAGGATAATGAGAAAACCTGTTACAGAATATGAAATGAATATTCTTAATCATTTGAGAAAAAATTTTACTATTGATAACGATTCATATAATACCCTTATAAACGAATTATCTAAAGAGGAAAAAAGTATCGAACTTTTGTTAATTGAAAAGGAAATACTTGATGAATCGGGGATACAGAAAATAGTATTTTCTAATGTGAAGTCAAAGAAAATTGAAGATGTTCTGCTAAAAACAGGCAGAATTAATAGAACTGATCTATTTAAACTCTTACAGCTTCATGGTGTAATGCCGACTGATATAGGAAAAGCTCTCATGAATTCTGGAGCGATTAATTCAAAAGATGTTGCCCGTGCAACTGCTGAATTAATTGGATGTGAATTTGTTGATTTTTCAAAATTTGAACCACCTGTCGAGTTACTTCAAAAATATTCGATAGGTTTAATGCAGAAATATAATTTTTTAATTATTCGTGAGAGTGATGATGAACTTCATGTTGCTTATCACGATGTTAATGATATTAAATTTGTAGAATTTCTTGAAAAAACACTTGGAAAAAAAGTAGTTCTGGTTCTTGGTGCCAAAGATGACATTGATCGAACAATCGATCTTTTCCTGGAAACTGGTATTGAAGAAGAAATTGTATTCCATGAGTTGAGGGAGTTTCTGCGAACTGATGCAAGTGATGAAGATGTTGCCCGAAGATCACCGATTGTTAAGCTGGTTGATAATATTCTTGTAAAAGCAATTAGAAAAAAAGCCAGTGATATTCATTTTGAAGTCTATGAGGATATTATCAAGATCAAATTTAGAATTGATGGTGTTTTATTTGAAGTGCTTCAATTGAATGAACGATACAAAGATATTCTTTTAACGCGTTTGAAAATAATATCTGAACTGGATATAGCTGAAAAACGTAAGCCTCAGGATGGAAGATTCCGTCATGAGATAGATGGAAGGAACGTTGATTTCAGAGTCTCTATATTACCTTCGATATATGGTGAAACAGCTGTTTTAAGGATATTGGATAAAAGCGCACAGGGCCTTGAACTTGAGAGACTCGGTTTTGATGCAGCTGATTTAAAGAAATTCAGGAAAAGTATAAATCGACCTTATGGTATGGTTCTGGTTAGTGGACCCACCGGAAGTGGTAAAACAACAACTCTTTATTCTGCATTACGTGAAGTAAATCGTCCTGAAGATAAAATAATAACTGTAGAGGACCCTGTAGAATATGAACTTCCAGATATTATTCAGGTAAATGTAAATGAGAGAAAAGGGCTTACTTTTGCTTCTGGATTAAGATCAATTGTACGTCAGGATCCTGATATAGTGATGGTTGGTGAAATACGAGATAAAGAAACGGCACTTATAGCAGTTAATGCTGCCCTTACAGGTCACCTTGTATTTTCAACTATTCATGCCAATAATACCGTGGACACAATAAGTCGTCTACAGCACATGGGTGTTGAAACATTTCAATTTGTATCATCTGTAAATATGATTGTAGCGCAAAGGCTTGTCCGAGTAATTTGTAAGAACTGTAAAACACAGGATAGTGATTCGTTTTATAGATATCGGGATTTGATGGATGATGCAGAAAAATATGAAAATGAGATATTTTACATTGGAAAAGGGTGCAGATTTTGCCATAATACTGGATATTCAGGAAGGATAGGTATTTATGAAATCCTGATGACAACGAGTAAACTTAAAACTATGATGCTTTCAGGCAAGTCTCCACTGGAAATGAAAAAACAGGCTCAGTCTGAAGGAATGATCAGTCTTAGAAACGCAGCCTGGACAAAAGGTATTCAAGGAATAACTTCGATACCTGAAATAAACAGAACAACTTTTGAGGAGTCCTTTTAGTGAATAATCCAAAAAGAAAGATCAACTTAATTTATTTAGACAAATGGAATCTTTCAAATATTGAATATACATTTGATGGGAATAAAATTATAAAGAACAAAAAAATTATTGCCGGAAAAACCGATGTCAGCGAAAAATTGACTGATCCAATAATTGATGGTAATTTTCATAATTGGACATTAAATGAATCCCTATTGAAAAAACAATTAGGTTTACTTGATTTAAAAAGTATGGAGACGACTGAAAATTATTTAATTCTACCAGCAAATTTTTTCTATATATTCTTTTTTCAACTGGACAGGATATATTCTCAGAGTGAAGGTGATGAATATGTTAAATGGAGGATTTTGAAAAATCTTCCAACTGAGCTGGCTTCAAAGATAGAATTTGATTATCAACTTGTAAAAAAAGATGAAACAATTGAAGATCCTATCTATACCTTTTTGGTATCTGCAATAAACAGCTCAATTTTACGTGATATTTCAAAGGTTTTTTTCAATCATGATGTAAGGCTTGAAGGAATAACCAATGACTGTATTGAATGGATTAATATTTTAGATATTGTTGATTCTCCTGGACATCAGGGTTTAATGGTCATAGATGATAGTTATACATCATTATTTTTTCAAAATAACGGGATCATTGAATACTATAGAAATTTTGATATTGGAACTGATCATATCAAAAAGAATATTGAACAATTTTCTGAAGGAAACGAGCAGCTTGATGCTGTCAGTTTTTTTGAGTCTGCAATTTCTGTTGGTGATGATAATATGATTGATCTTCAACTTGTAAAACGTGTACTCGGTGAGTGGACAGCCAAGTTTCAGCAATCTATTGATTCCATGCGTCAGGAATATCATTTAAAGGCGAATGATATTGAATTTTATTGTGTCTCAAGAAATTTTGAAAGTAAAAGTATGTTGAAATTCCTGGAAAATATATTTTCACTTAAATTCAAAATGTGGAATGATATTGATCTTGATGGATATTTTATTGAACCCAAAAAGGTTGAACTTGATGTCAGCGATGCATTCATGCTGAGCGAACTGGGGGAGATCAATGAAAATTAAACTGAGAATTCAGCCACATAAGGATTATTTGATTAACAGGGAAGCTGATAAGATAAAATTAATAATCAGGTTTTTGATCTTAGTTCCTGTAATATTCGTCCTGTTCCTTGGTTACAAGTATTTTTCAATAAAAAATATTAAGGAACAGAGTTTTTTACAAAGAAGCAAACATTATCAGAATGCTGATAAAATGAAAAAAGAATTTGTGACGTTTAAAACTACAATAAGCAAGTTTAAGAGTTATAGAAAAAAACTAGGTAAAATGGAAAAATATTTTTCTTATCCAATAATTGTAAAATGCGTTGGAAAGATTGAAGAATGTCTGGACAAGGTTGGAATAGTAAAGCATTTGAATTTAACATTTAATGAAAAAAAACACTATGTTTCTGGAAATCTGAATGTTGAATTTAATGATGTTGCAAATATGACGAAATCGTTTGGCAGATTCGTGAGCGAAAGTGATTTTATAGCTGCAGATATTGTTGAAATCTCACTAGTTGATCCGTGCAGCTTTAAGATCAATTTAAAATTTATGGAAAAAACTAAAGAATTAACCACGAAGGATACGAAATGAATATTTCAAGTGAAAGTAAAGATCGAATTATTGAAACGATTATGTGGGTTATTCTTGCCATGTTTCTAATTGGGATGTTGTATCGTAATTTAATTTTCTATCCTCAAAGAGAATATCAGAAAGTTATACTGTATAATAAGCAACTTGAGAAAGGTATCAAAAAACAGGAGACTTTCAGTGAAAATGTGATAAGTAAGCAGCTGGATGCTATGAAAAAATTAAAGGCTGACAGTAAAAAACATTTTTTCAGTTGTTTTAACGAAAAGAAATCCAGCCTGTATTATATCAATGAGATCAATAAATTAATAAAGAAATCGAAACTGGATATTGAAATCCGGGGTGTCAATGCTAAAAGTGAAGAAGTAAATATTGAAGATTGTGATCTTTATGGTTTGAAGTATACGTTCAAGTGCAAGGGTGATTATATGGGATTAAAAAAATTCATAGACAGTCTTTACAAAACTTTTAATCCACTAAATTTGATTGATCTGTACATAAAGAGTAAGGAAGAAGGATTTGTTAATGCTTCCTTTTCGATTAAAATATTTTATTTCATCAGGGAGAAAACTCAATGAAGAGTAATAATAATCAAAAAAGAATGATGTTACTTGGACTTGTTATTTTTATTTTAATAACTTATTATCAGGGGGTTGAGAGAAAACTTGCTGAAATTGATGAAAAATATAAGTTTAAAGATGTAAAGCTGGAAAAATTTAAAATTGTCATTCCAGATATTCCATACAAGAATTGCAATGAAGATGTTCATGTTATATTAAATAGAAAAATGCACCTGTTTGGTGCAGCGGATTGATGTTACGGGTTGACAAAACACAGGAATAGATTATAATTAAAGTGAAAATCAAGGGAATAATTTTAAAATTTTATAAGACCCCCCGTTCGTAAGTTCGGGGTTTCTTAATTTAAGGTGGTGAAATATATGAAATTTGGAAAGAAAAGGGGAATTACATTTTTTCTGATTATTTCAATTATGTCTGTTTTGATGATATTAATAGGTTCACTTCTTTATTTTATGTTTAATGAAGGAAAACTTGTTTCAAACTATATTGAATCCACAGTGGCATTATATATTGCTGAATCTGGACTTGAACAGGCATTGTATGAGATACAGGCGGATCTTTATAAAGTCAAGAAATATGGCTGGAACAAAATGTTTGATGAAAGTGATAAAGGAAGTGATATACCTTTACAGACATTTGATGATATTGCCAAGAAGATAAAAATAGAGATTCCTGGCGGTAGTTTGAGGGATGTACGTGTCAGTTATGAGCTGTTTCTTTTTATGACTCAGAAATTTGGGAAACTTACAATTATGGCTGAGGGAGAATATAGAGGGACTAGTAAAAAGATTGAGATAACCAAGAGTTTTTACGGACTTGATGGACATGATGATGGCGGATTGGTACCAGCGTTATGGAAGACATTATTTATTTTGAATCCTCAATATTTTAAGCATTTTGGACTGGATAGTGATTTTATTGTCCATGGTGAACGGGTTTATATGCGTGAAAGTACGATTGACCTTGGAGATCAACTTGTTGATAAGCTATGTAGATTTATTGACATGGGATATGGATTATTTGGTGGCGGTGTAGATTTGACTGATGTTGATGTCCTTGAAGGAAGGATATCTAAGAAATACAAGAAATTCGAATGGAAAAAAGCTTTTGGAATTATACCCTATCCTTACTGGAGTCCAGTAGTGGAGGATTATAAAGATAATATTCATGCAGGTGTAGTAATAGATAAGATACCAAATTTGAAAACTGATTCTGAATATCAGCGAGTTGCAACAAAAAAATATGGTGATCCACAGAAAAAATCGGTAGGTTATGAGGGGTTTTCAATATTAGGACAAGGGTTTGCGCCGACAACCTACAAAAATGTAGTTGAATTTAATGGTTGGGGAAGCTGGCAGAACATTCCGACTAAATGGTATCAGTTCTGGAAAAATCCAACTAAAGCCGATGATGCCTCAACTCCGATTGAATTGAATGGAATCCAGTATGTTGATGGTGATGTTATGGTGGAAGGTTATTATAAGGGAAATGGTGCTATTGTTTCTTCAGGTAATATATATATCAGCGGTGATCTGATGAAATGGGGAGCCAGTCCAGAAGTCAGGAAGAAATCTGGTCTTGCACTTATATCAGTTAATGGAGAAGTAATTTACAAACCACATCACGATAAAGACTGGTCGAGATACCCTGCAATTTTCAAAAACCTTAATCCATATATGGAAGCATCGATTACAGCTCCGCAAGGATTCAGAATGGAAGGTGGAAAGGGTGCTTTTGTACAAAAATTGATGGATTTGACGATTAAGGGAAATCTTGTTGTAAACAATCTTGATTTGAAAAAATTACCATATGATGTAAAAATAGTTGAAGATACAGATCTTCGTGATCTGCAGGAACCATGGAAAGGCGAGGATGGAATTACTCACAAGTATTTTATGAAAGAGACTATTATAAGCTGGCTAGAATACAGATAGTCTGCGTTCCGAATGAGCGAATCTTGAATTATTAAGCATCAGTTCAAACCTCAACGCACGAATAGTGCGCCTCGGTTTGCCCAGATACTGAATAATCCAACCTTCATCTCATTCAAAACGCAGGGGGTTGAAAAATGATATCTAATAATTTATAATTGGATATTAGTGGAGAAGAAATTAAATGAAGTTTAAAAAATACATGAAAATCCGTGGAGAAATGTCAAGGGATGTCGTAATTGTCCTTGTATTTGGTATCCTGATTGGATGTTTTTTTATGTATTATACATTGAGTTCATTTAAAAAGATAAAAATGAAAAAAAAGAAATTTAAAAAATCTAATATTTCTTATTCAAAAAGTGATAGAACTGATGAAATTTTGATGAAAGCTGAAAATAATGTATCAAGCTACACGGAGAAAGGAATTAGATTCACATCAAGTAGAGAAGCTGAAAATTTCAAAACTGCAATGCTTTACAGAAGTATTAAAGAAGGGCTGAGCGAATCTCAGAAAGAAAAACAGAAGTCTAAGAAACGTATTTTCCAAAATGGTGGCGGAAAACTTGATCATGCACGCAATTTGATTGAACGTAATAAATTTGATATGGCGAATTCTCTTATTAAATCTGTTCTCAGAGAAGGCGGTAAAAGAAATATATATGTTAGAATGGCTGCCTACAGGTATATGGCTGACGCGTATCAGGGAAAAGGGGACGTCGAAAAGTATTCGTTAATGATGTTTAAATATTTTAAGGAGCTTGAGAAGAACAATATAAACAATGAAAAACTCGAGACAATTGTAAGAATGAAATCAGATCTTATGAAAACTATTCAGGAGATAAAGAAAAGATGAACTGGTTCCGGCGCAGGGGATTCACTTTAAACGAAATTCTTGTCAGTATTGCTTTATTCAGTCTTCTAGTAATACCAATAGTCAAGCTGTTGAATTTTTCTTCAAAGGGAAATTTACGGACGAAAATGACTATTGTAGCAATTGGTCTTGCGAGTTCGAAAATGGAACAGTACAAATACATGGGATTTACAAAACTCAAAAAAGAACTTGATCAAAAAAGAGGAGGCGGAAATAATTGGTGGGAATTTGGAGAAATGTCTCCTGTAGATGGTTACAGAGGCTTTAGAAGATCTGTAAGAATTGCCTACTTTCCTGATCCTAATCCTCCTATTGGAGATTTTACAAATCCTTCTTCACTTGAAAAGTGGCAGAGAATTCAGATTAGTGTTGAAGTATTCTGGAAAGATCGACCTAATTTTCCCGAGAGAAGCATGAAGATATTTTCAATTATAAGCAATAAAAAAGTTTTTGGGTTGCCATGAGGATGGATTGCCATAAGGAAAGATTGATTATGAGAAAAAAACGTGCATTTTCATTAGTAGAAATTATGGTTAGTAGCATTATCATGTCTATGCTGCTTCTTGGAGTCTACTATTTTTATAAAAACAGTAGAATTTTCTGGTCAAGCGAGCATTCAAAACTTGATGCATTGCACCATGTAAGAAAAAGTATGATTATGATACAAAGGGACTTGCGTGAAGCAATTATTTTACCTGTATCTCCTTCAGATCCAACGGGATATGATTTGAAAGAGTTTTCACCACGAAAATTGACTTTTTCGAGATATTTAAGGTTTCAGGGAGTTCATACGGAAGATATTACATATGAATTTATGATTGCAGGACGTGAAGCAAAACTTGTGCGCAGGACAAATGGAAGTATAAAATTTGATTCTCTATTGCAGACGAATTACACTGAAGGTGCTGGAACTGCGACAAAGGTAAGATATGGTCTTCTTGCTGAAAATCCTCTTAATCCTGTTCAAAAAAGTGGATTTATCGGAATTGGCGAAGAATTCAATCCGGTTAAATACGATGCTCAAGCTACAAAACAATTGAAGAATGAATATCTTGCAAAACATATTACCTATAGTCTTTCAAAAACAACTGGAATTATGGTTAGTTTAGTAATTCAGGATGTTCATGGTAATGTAGCGGTATATAAATCAGTAGTATACCCAAGAACAAAATCCTTCCCAAAATGATCTGCGTCCTGAATTAGCGAATCTTGAATTTTTTTGCATTTGTTCAAACCTGCGACGCACGATAGTGCGCCTCGGTTTGCCCAAATGCAAAAAAATCCAACCTTCATCTAATTCAGAACGCAGATTGGATTTGATTAAAGAAAAAGAATGCTTCCGGCGCAACCTTCATCTAATTCTGCCGCTATTTTACATTGTGAGAAAGTTTACACACCATTATACCAGAAGCAATTACTATTTATGTTTAGCAAAGTCTATTGGCGAAAGCGACATGAAATAAACAATTTTCAGGAAATTCAAATGGAGCGTTTTAGTTATAGTTTGATGAATTCATCAATTACTGTAACTTATGCCATGAGAGATTTTGTTATGATTTGACAGCAAATCCGATTGAAACAAATTATTTATCAAAATCCGAAACGGTGCTTTTTCTGATTTTTTTACCCCAAAACAACTGTTATTCTGGAGTAATGCTGTGTTGTTACAGTTGTCGAAATAAAAATGACAAGCTCCATTATGCAGATTTAAACCGTGAATTTATCGAAAATTCGTTTATTTCAAGTGGTAATCTTATTACTTCGATTCAAGAAAGTCTGAAATATTTTTTAATTCGACACTATTTTTATCAAAAGACAGGATTGTATCAATTATCTTTTTTTCTGGTTTTAAATAACCACATGCTCTCATTCCATCTTGTGATAATATTTTTACAGAATGTAGTAATGCTTTATAGATCCTTTTATAATTTGGATCCGAATGGTGTTCGATCAAATCAAGAAAAGTGACATAGAGTTCTGCATAATCCTTTGATAATTTAAAAAAAACATCTGTAAATTCATCATTCAGTTTTTTACTTTCAGGATATGACTCAGGCAGAAGATATATTGCATTTGAAGGACAGGAATCAACGCAAAGTCTACAGCCATCGATACATTTATTTTTATCTATCGAACCGTCTTCAGTGGCGGTTGCTCCAGTTGGACAAACATATAGGCAAATACAATCTTTAGTACAAAGTTCAGGGTTTCTTACAGCAAACATATCATTTTCCTCCTAATATCCAATAAATCTGCTCGCAGGAGCTTTGCAGACTGGACAAATTTCTGGTGTATCACCTTTGATCATGACGAATCCACATGCATCACAAACAAAAACTTTTTTTCCATCTTCAACAATACCCGGGTTGTTTAGAAACCTTTTCAAGAGAGAAACTTGAGACATTGCAGTTTTCTTCCCCCATACAAGTGTTCTAAGAGCTCCTCGTTCATTGCTTTCAGTGATTTTACTTTCAGTTTCCTTACTGTAATTTT
>DAOVTB010000218.1 GCA_030633305.1 Candidatus Muiribacteriota bacterium | reverse complement strand
CAGATAAGCTATTGTATCGATGCGAAGGAACGATATTTTTCAGATATGTTCTATAACGATTGACTGTTTCTTTATCAAGATGTTCGATTGTAAATTTTGTAATCTCACCGTCTTTATATTCAAAAGAAGAATTTCTATACATAGAATCTATTTCTTCTTTAGTCGCTCTTTGATCACCACTTCCAGTTCTAATAAAAGTATTTGCCTGTGTATTAAAATATACTGGCTTATCCTTAGGTGATACAGCAGGAATATAGAAGGCAAGAACTGTTTTCTCATCAAAATCATATTTCTTACTGGTAACAGATATTGAACGATTAAACTTTTCACCACGAAGCACTGTTAAAAAGTCCTGTTCGATTTTTTCAGGGTTTTTCAGACCATTTATTTCATAACTTTGACCATTCTGAGTTACACCAAGAATTATCCAACCGCCACTTGTGTTAT
This sequence comes from Candidatus Muiribacteriota bacterium, assembly GCA_030633305.1. Taxonomy (GTDB): domain Bacteria; phylum Muiribacteriota; class DAOVTB01; order DAOVTB01; family DAOVTB01; genus DAOVTB01. Next base: position 6,795 of record DAOVTB010000218.1, on the reverse strand, counting down.
AAAAGGCACTGACTGTTTCCCAGATATTTTTTGGAAGTGCAGACTTAGATTCCTTGACTTCGAAGTCTTCCCATTCAATATCCTGTAATCGTGTAACAAGTTCTTTTTTATTCATATAATGCTCCAATTATGCAAATATTAGCACAATTTTGATGAATATTCAAAAATTGGATTTTAAATAGAGTTGGTAATTATCTTTTTCACTATGAAACCACATAACAAAACTTGCCATATTTCAAATTCCTCTTTATCACTGTGAAATGGATGGCTGGTAACTCGTGCGCTGATTGGGATGCTCGGGGAGCCATTTCGTTTCCGAGAAAAATCCCGTGTCTACTCACTGGTACACCAATAATAACCGAGTAACTCAACTCAGCGCACCAGAGTGCTGGTTAACAATTTTTTATGAATATTGATAATTGTTCAAATTAAGAATCAGTAATTCTATATCCTAAAGCTTTGTAACTTTTTGATCTGCGTTTGAACATTTTCTGAAGCATAGGGTGTTGATCAACATAATCATATACAATTAATGAATCTTTTTGTTCTAGATTACGATGTAATCGTCCAGTATATTGTTGTAATGTACCTTTCCATGAAATTGGAAGTAGAAGAAATAATGTATCTAGTCGAGGGTCATCAAATCCTTCTCCAATATATCGCCCGGTTGCTAGTATGATTCGTTCTTCTGTTTTAGGAACTCTTTGTTTTTCAATCATTAGTTCAGCTCTTTTTCTTTTTCCCATTCCACCTTGGAAGACAAAAATATTACGAGCAAATCCAGCTAATCTATTTTTCAAGTACTCTAAATGTTCTTTACGTTCAGTTAATACAATTGGTGATCGTCCAGCTTCTAGTGCATTCATTATATCGTTAAATATCATGTTGTTTCTATCATCATCTCTAATTAGCTCAGAGTATATTTCTTGAATCGTTGAGTCAGGATTTATAGGAGAAAATTCAGTTTCTCTCTTTTTTACAATAAGATTGCATAAATGTGTATTATTTATTTTTCCTTCATAACGAATTGGGCCACATTGCATAAAAAGGATTGGTTGATGTCCATCTTTGCGTTCAGGGGTTGCTGTTAATCCAAGAATATATTTCGATTTACAGCTAGATAAAACTTGTTCAAATGAAAAAGCAGGAATATGGTGGCATTCATCAACAATAATTTGACCATAATCTGAAAGAAAAGGTTTAACTTTTCCATCTCTATATAAACTCTGCATCATTGCTATATCAAGTTTTCCGGTTAATCGTTTTCTACCTGAACCAAAGCATCCAATATTTTTACTTTTTAAATTGAGAAATATGCACATACGTTCTTTCCATTGTTGCATAAGTTCGCTGCGGTTAACTATAACAAGTGTGTTTACATTTCTTTTAGCGATCAAGTGTGCGGCAACTACTGTTTTTCCGAATCCCGGTGGTGCAACTAAAATTCCAATATTGTATTCGATTATATGATTATGTGCAGTAATCTGTTCTGGATGCAATTTTCCATTGAATGACAGGTTAATCTCAATACCAGAATCGCGTCTGTTTGTCATTTGAAATTCGTATCCATTGTTTGAAAGAAGTTCCAGTGCATCTGCCATACATCCAATTGGTAGAGCAATTGAATTTGGAAGATCCATGAAACAGGAAATGAAGCGCGGCGTATTGTAATTTGATAATCGTAATGATTGATTTCGATAGAACTGAGGATTACTAAATACTGCAAGACGTCTTAATTTTACTAGTAATTGTGGAGAAAGATTCCTTTTGATAATGTAAATTTTGTTAGAAACAATAATTTGAATTCCTTTCTTTTCAGAAATATTTGTAGATAATTTTGGTTTAAGCTGAATCTGTTTTTTATTATCCTTCCAAGAAGGACATCCCAAAAATTGTTCTTGTTGAATTATATTTTTGATTATTATGTCGATTGTACTTTCTGAAAGTTTTTGAATTGCAGATAAATATGTCCATTGATCTGGATAGGATTTAAAGTCTGTATTCATGAATTCGGTATTCCCCATAGTACGGACTTTTTTCTGTAGTGGTAATGCAATTAGATTTCCAAAGCCACCTTTTGGTAATCTATCTTGATTAGGAAAAAAACGATCAAATGACGAAAATGTCAGACCTCCTGTTTTTTCCATTGTTTCTGATAGTAGTGCTGAACCGAATAATCTTGCCTTTATCGCAGAAATTTGACATTCAAAAAAAATCCATGCATGAGCTCCATTTCCAGATCTTGATTTTTCAAGATAAACTGGTATATTTTTCGAAGAGCATGTGTTGAAAAAGTATCTTATATCAGACATCCATGATTTGTCATCAAAATCAAGTGCAAGAAAACAACAAGATTCATCTAATAGAAGTGGATACACTCCAACAATGATTTTTCCAGAAAGGTGGTTAATGATAACTTGATCAGTGAGTGGTTCCAATAAACGGGAATGACATTCCTTACAAGGCACCTTAGGTTTTTGACATAGCTTTCTGTCCCATTCGTTTTTACATTTAGGTGAATAACCTTTTTTACCACTTTTACTTTGCCAATATACAGCATAGATATCATTGCGTCCTTGAAACAGAGTTCTGAATATAGAAACTTTTTCTGAAATTGAGGAATATTTGTCTACTAAATTTGAATGACTGAGATCAGATTTTTCTGGTATTCCAAGCAGTTTTCTAAGATGTATATTTTCATTAATAAGTTGTTGATTTTGGCGAAGCAGTTCATCATAATTCATTTGTAAATTCAATAATCCATTTTGGTTTGAAAGACTGTGGGGTAGGTTCGATTTTGAGTATTTTTTCTATTTGAAATGTTTGTATTTTATCAGAACCTGATATGCAAGCATATAGGAGCAAATTTCCTTCTGTTGTTTTTCTCAAGGAATAAGGCTCGATCAAGTAAGATTGTTCAGTGCCATCAGCTTTTTTATAGATAATATTAATGAGCAGTCTATTTAATCCGGAAAAACGAATTTTCTCTAGTGAAATTTTATATCCCCAGATATTTATTCCATTGGAGAACATAAAGTGAGTATCTTTATCTGCGACTATTGGTGCTAATGAGGATGCTTGAATTGGTTGATTGTTTAACCATTGATACAGTTTTGGAAGCTCATTCCAGAATATTTCAATTGGAGGTAAATTTGGTAGTTGGTGTGCAAGCATATTTTCCCATTCTGCCAAGAGATCATTTTTTAAAGGGGAACTTTCAAGTTCAATGATGGATGGAATTTCGATTTCAACGTATGCACATTTACGTTTTAGTACATCAAGAAATAATTTAGCAGAAGGTCTTTTTTGATCGTGATGTAATAGATGAATTACATCATATAAATCTCTAGGACGAAGTCGTTGAAAAAGGGCACGCACTTTTTCTGCAAAAATCTCTACATATGAATAGGCGAGAACAGTTTTCGAATGGAGAATATCAGGATAAGGATGAAAAATTATTCTTTTCTCTGGCTTTAAAGCAAGTAGCTCATCAGAAGTAATATCAAGTTTAATTTTTGGAGTACTTCTTCGCATCTGTCTAGGTCCAACATAAGGAACTTTGAGTTGCATTGCATGCTTCCCTCTGGAATTTAAATAACGTTTGAATGTAGCTGTTTTAATAGATATTTCAATACCGCTATTTTCATATATCCATATTGCGATATCGTTAAGTATTGGTTTCAGTGATTTTAAAGTTTCCGGTCCGTTATTGATTAAAGTAAAATCAAGCTCTTCTGATACGAGATTCGTTTCAATAAAACATAGGGTTAAGCATGTACCACCTTTAAAAACCCAACTTTCTGACAAGATTGGATTTTGACCGATACCAAGAAGAAACCAGCCTAGAACATAATCTTTTTCAACAATGTCCTCGCGTAATCCCCATTCTTTGACTCTATCATTTATATCAGCACGCGTTATCAACTATATTCCTCCTTAGGTCTTATAACTGAATTGATCCAGAGATTCCACTTCTTTTTTAATTTTCCTTTAGCATTTATTGCAGGATCCAAACTAGAATAACCTTTACTCATTCTAGTTGAGCATTCACAAAGTATAGGATTTTTTTCTATATTAAGAATTTCCAGTAGATAACCTAATCGTTTGTATATGCTCCTATTCCCAACTTTTTGAATATATAGTAAGAGTAGTTTTTCGTCAAAATACTCACTATTGATATAACTATGTAACATTTCTGCTGTATTACGAATTCCACCACCAAGAGAAGGTTCATCTAAAATGTCTACAATTGTTCTGGTTGGATCAGATATTTTTATTTTACTTGTACCTTTCCAGATTGTTTTTAAGCCAAATAATTTTTTCTCTAGTATTGTTTTTATTCTGTATCGAATATCCTGAATTACTGGATTATTATTTCTAGGTTTACAACTTGTAATATACACAATGTCATGAAATATCTGTTCCGTGAAATCCCAGTGTTCACATGCACTCCAGCCACCAATATAACCCGGAGTCAGAATTTTCGATATAACCAGCCATGGATCTTCTTGCCAAGCTGATGGTGAAGTTGCATCAAGGGGAACGACACAATACAATCCACGACTGATTCGATTTAACCAGCCTTTATTTGCGAGATATGATAAGATACCAGATGTTTTATTGTTAGATATTTTAAAAATTTTAGCAGCTTTCGTGACTGTAAAGGGTCCATTCATTTTTTGATTCAGTGTTCTAATTCTCTGAATATTTTCTGCTGATATTCCAAATTCTCTTATGTTCATGGGTATAACTATTCCTTAATAATAAGAATTATATTCATGTTGTTACACAAATAGTATACCTCTAGATTTATATAATGTCAATTTGACTTTTTTTACAATGTGCCTTATTATAAAGTTGCGTAACAAAATCTGCCATGTTTCAAATTCCTCTTTATCACTGTGAAATGAATTGGTGGTAACTCGTGCGCTGATTGGGATGCTCGGGGAGCCATTTAGTTCTCTCAACAAAACAACCAGTTCCAAAGTTGGATTCGGTTGTTTTTTTCATTTCTACGCCTAATTGTTCGATGTCATCATATATCTGAAGTTCAATCTCTTTTGGAGAATAAATGACCTTTTTGATAATCAATTTAATCCATGCTTTCTGCATATGCGATGGAGCGTCAGAGAATCTGTTTCTGAAGTTTGACAGTAACTCGCAAATGATACTCGCATCTTCTGTTTTTGATAGAATCTCTTTAATTTTGTATTCTAATGTATATAGCTCTTGCTCTATTTGTTTCTTGTGGTTTTCGATTTCGGATAAGCGGTCATAGATGAACCCATGGTCTTTATTTTTATCTCTTTTGGAAATAAAACTAACTAACTCTTTTCCTTCTGATATGATTTCATTGAGATCTTGATTCAGTTTTTTGCTTTGTACTTTGAGTGACTTAGTTTTATCAGTTTTAGTATTTCTAAGAACCTCAAGAAGGTGGCGTGCTCCCCGAAAATACAAAACAGCGAAAATTTATCTACAAGAATCAGTAAATTCTGAACAATCGACATGAAATTTTGGCCAATCCAGAAAAACTCAGTCATATTAAAAAAAATAATGAAAAGAACGATCAAAATCATGAAAAAATCTAGCGAAATTCATTGTTTTGAACATAGATAAATTAGGAAATACAGAAAACAGAATTATGAATTATTTTAAGCTACAAGTCGGTAATCGTGATGTAAACCATTCAATACTGGAATACTGATGAATTTCCCAGACTCTAGTGAAAGCTTTGACTTCAAAATGTCAGGATCAGGCTCAGGAATATATTCAATCCCTTGATGATAACGACCGTGATTATACCAATGAGTGTATTCAGTGAGAATACGGAACAGATGCAGTTCATTTAAAACTATCATATGATCTAGACATTCGCGGCGAATAGTACCTATGAGTCTTTCACAAAATGAATTTGCATTTGGAGCGCCATAAGGAGTTGGAATACCTTTTATATTCATTGTTTCACTTAACCACTGATCTAAATGTGACCTGAAACATTTTTCTTTTGTCCTGTATTGCCCAAAAATACCGTCATTATCATGTATCAAGAAACGAGGTGAAGTGTCCCAGCTGGTTGCTTCACGAGTCTGTTGTTCGACCTATAATAGTGTTGGATTTTTAGTTATGTTGAAATGGACAATCCTTCTACTACCTATTTCCATAATGATGAAGATATGAAAAACGTTGAATAAAGCAGTAATCTCGGTAAAAAAGTCACAAGCATATATTTCACTGGAATGATTTAAAAGAAATGTTTTCCAGTTTTGTGTTGGCTTTCTGGGTTTATGTTGTTTGATCATATATTTTTGTATTGTAGAAGGGGAGTGTAATATTCCGAATTTCATTTTCAGTTCACCAGCTATTCTATCAGCGCCCCATAAAGGATTTTCATAAGAAATCTTGCGAATGAAATTTATATGAATTTTTGGAATCTTAGGTCTACCAGGTTTGGCTTTCCATTTCCAGAATAGTTTGAATCCCTTCCTGTGCCATTTGATAACAGTTTCTGGTTTGACTATAAGTAATGCTGATTTCCAGTTATTCCAAAATATGGAGAGAATAATCCATAAAAGTCTATCGTTGTTTTTTAGAGAAGCTCTATTAACGTTTCTTTTTAAAACTGATATTTGATGACGTAATGCCAGGTTTTGAACAAGAATCTGTTTATATAAATAATCAAATATGAATATGTTTAAAGTTATCTGAGTTAATATGAGTAAAAAATAGAACATTGTGATTGCCTTTGAAATTTTTTTGATAGTATATCAGAAGTTGAAAAGACTTTATTTTCAT
>DAOVTB010000316.1 GCA_030633305.1 Candidatus Muiribacteriota bacterium | reverse complement strand
TCTCCCTGTCGTTTTGAACATATAAATAAATATGGTAAGTATACTTTTAATGTTGTTAAAGAATTAAACAGAAAGAAACTCCGCTCACTCAGACGAATATGAAAGGATCGATGGTTTTTGCCCCGTTGCTATTACGACCCCACTCATCACAAAGATATGAAACAAAAGTTATTAAATAATCCTATAAACTTCTTCCCAGACTCTACGCTGAACAGGTGGCAGGATCTTGAACCAAGATTCCGCTGCAGCCAGGAATAATTCTCTTACTCTCGGCCTATCCAGCATCATAACATCAACTTCCATTCCCCATTTATTGCCATTAATTCCTTCTGTTTTCTTCATCCACTTGTTTAAAATAGTATTTCCAACATCATCATCATCTTCCTTCTCCAGGTTGATGTGTTGAAATTCAAGTTCAAGATCAGTATAATTTTCCGGAAGTGAAAGTTTAATTTCAGTCGGGTGTTTGATACCAAATACTCTGAGATTATCAATAAAAGTGTCCAGGATCAGATAGCCGTGTGGATCGTAATCCATGATATTTATAATTACAATGCGATCATGTTTCCAATATTCCGGGACTTTCTTCTTGAAAGCTTCACAGAAATATTCACTAGTCATCATACTGGGTTGTCCTTCGGAAGAAATAATAGTTACTCCAGCATGATCTTGCATTTGCTGTAAAAACTGGTAATGTGATCTTTTTTCTGCAAGAAAAATAATATGAGGATTATACAAACCTACATTCCACAATCCATATTCATAAAGTTCAAATTCAAGATATGAAAGAATCTTGTGTTCTACCATTTCAGCAAGTCTTTTGGATACGGTTTTATAATGGTTTGTTCCATCGAGAAGATCCAGGCGACTTAAAGTAGGCTTGATCAAATACCAAAGAGAACGAACATTACCACCTGCAATAGGACTGCCCTCGTTGCTTTTCCGAATATATTCTACTTGCTGGTAAAGGAAATTTGTAATCAGGTCAGTAACAACAATCGTATCACCGGCATCTGTTGAGAAGTTCTTGAACAATTCTTCAACAGTCATATGCATGATATTTTTCTCAATGTGCCGGATATTCATATCCATCATCCAGTATTGAGGAAGTGAAAAAGGTATCACATGCTGTAAAGTCTTAACATCATAATACTTTCTCACCTCTTTATAAAAGGCTTTGTTCAAATCAAATTTCAAACCGTTGTGAGAAACAAGCGTGTAATCATTATCATTTTTGGCAATAACAGAAGCAATGTGATTCAAGTTGACTCTCAGACCAGACGCGGTATGAAACCATCCTGGAAGTATAGAAACAAGTTTGACCATTTCAGTATATGATTTTACTGCAGTATATTTCTTATTTCCAATTGTGCAAATAGCACTTCCATGATCTGATTTAAAAGCAATCAACTCAGAAGTATTTGAAAACAGAAATCCATCCTCTGTGATCAAAGAAACTGGTTTTCCAGTTTTGAGTTTATGAGTGATCGAGCCGACTTGCATTTAATCAAGCTCCATAAGTTTCTTGAATTCCTGGAGATTTAAAGTAGAGACCATTGCTTCTTCCTGGATCGCGCCGTGAAACTTAACTTTCCAGACCTTCCCTTTTGCATCACCCTTGTAAAGTGATTTTACTGCAAAATGATTAATGAGAAAGGATCTGTGTGATCGGAAGAAACGAGGATCCTTTTCAAGTTTTCTTTCCATTGCTGCGAGGCTATCAAACCTGGCCCACTTGTTTCCTTCCAGATCATGAATCACTATTCTCTTTTCATCAGTCGTGATAAAGGCGATATCTTCAGGTCTTATGAAAACCATTTCATCTGTAGTCTGGACCGTGATTGATTTGAGTGGTGATGCGATCCGCATTAGAAGGGCAAGAAGTAAATCCAGGTTTTCAGTCTTTTTTCTTGGCATGTGAGGCTCCTTTTAAAATATGATAATTTATTATATTGTATCACATATGAAAAATGGCACTTGGGAAGAAAAACGGGTCATTTGGAAAATAAAACCGGCCATTCCTCGTAGTAGTCGATTTTAGAGGGTTTTGAATGATTTCATTTTGGGGTTGATCGATGTATTTCAATTCGGGAATGGCCGTTTTAAGGGATTAAGTTCTCCAGGAGCACCGGTACGCTGGATTTGCTTTATGGAAAGAAATTAAGAAAATCAAATATCCACATTTGAATTAATAAAGAAATCTTTCAGTACCGAAGGTCGCAGCAAGGAACAGTAGCAAAACGGTGGACTTTTATGTGAAAACTATTTGTTTCCTTTGGCACGGTTGTGTGTTTTACAAAGCATCTGACAATTTTTAATATCAGTTGCACCACCTTTGCTCCAAGCGGTTACATGGTCAGCGTCCATTTCATTCAATTTCCATATCTTACTTTTAATTGAATCATGACCTAAAGCACAAAGTGGACAATTTGATTTATCTTTCTTACTAGCTACTTTTGTTTGTTTTGAGTAAACAGATTTTTTTGTTGCTTCGTCAAAAACGCGAACATTAAGCAGTTTTGTATCTTCTAAATCACCAAGAATATATTCAAAAATTCCTTTCCGGTTCTTGATGTATGGATCACCGTAAAGTTCTTTTACTTGCTTAGATATTTTTTTAGGGTTATACGATTTTTTATGATATTTTTCATAAAAGCAACCCCATTCTAAGCCTTTCATCTCACTTTCAACATCTATAAATACGCCAGAAATCCAATCAATAACCGTATTAAAATAAGTTTTTAATTCATTAATGTTTTTATCGTAGCGGCGTCGGGACATATAATCACCAATATTCCCTTTGCTAACCCAGTCAAGAGCACATTCTATAAAGTCCTGCCGATTAGCACTTCCTTTTATATAGGCACTCCATTTTTGTATATTTGCATTCTGACTATTGCTAAATTCTTCTTTACAAAGAGTAACAAAAGGACCAGAATATACAGCATTGAGTAATTCCTGATTATTAAGCGGGATACCAGCGATATTAATTGTTTTAAACCATTCTTTTATTTCACTTTCCGTTCCCTCACATTCATAGATAAGAAGTTTTGTTTCTAAAATCTTTGCTTTTTTATCTGATGCAAAACCGCTAAAGTATTGTTCCATACCATTCTGATCTTTGATAGCAAACTTATTTGTAACGAAACGACCAAAACTCGTGATGCGCTGCTGTCCATCTAAGACTTCAAAATCATTACCGTCTACTTTATTGAAATATATTAAACCAATCGGATATCCTTTCAGTAT
>DAOVTB010000272.1 GCA_030633305.1 Candidatus Muiribacteriota bacterium | reverse complement strand
TCTGAAGTGGATACAAAAAGAATGTTATTGAAATAAATCAGTTTGGTAATAATCTTTTCCTTGATAGATTCACACCATTCGATTTTGCCTGTTGATTTTTCAATGGAATAAATCGATCCGTTGACATCTCCAAAATAGACATTATTTTTTGAACTGACTGGAGAATTCTCCAGCACTCCCTGTAGCTCAGTTTTCCACAAAAGTTTATTTTGTGAAACTGCAAAGCAAAATCGACTATGGCTCCCAAAGTATGCTGTATTATCATCTAATAATGGAATACCGGAAATATCATCACCTGCGTCCACTTCAAAAAGGACCTTGTTTTCTGTTATGGAAAATATAATAAATTTTCCTGATCTAGATGTTATAAAAGCATGTGTTCCAACAACTTTTAATCCAGAGTAGCATAACGATTCCAACTGCATTTCATTTTTCACACTTCCGCTGATTATGTCAATCTGCTTCAAGCCACCTGACTCTGTAATATAATATATAAAATTTTCATCACTTGAAAATGAAATAAAAACTTCTGTCGCCGTTTCCAGTTGCCATATTTTTTTTCCTGTAGCTGTATCTAAACAATATATAAGTCCATCATCACTGAAGAAGCATGTAAACTTTTGTGTTCCTGAAATTACTACTATTTCCTTTCCCCTGGTCCGGTATTTCCACTTCAACGTTCCAATGATATCAGATTTTTCTCTTTTCATAAATTCAACTTTTTTAATCTTTTTTAATAATTCGCCTGCAACAATTTCATGTCCTCTTTCATTCCAATGATAGTCTCCTTCCATCGATCCATCGACATTTTCACCATTCTTTTTTTTTATGGATATCAAATCAGGGATTCCTTTAATAAATTCAATTCCATTATTACTACAGAGTGACATGAGTGTTTTTTCAACCCAGGAATATCTATTAATACTACAAAATGCGATAACTGGTATTTTTTCAGTTTTTTTCCTTATTAGTTTTAAAATTTCTGATGTCGTATTTATACTTTTCTCCATAATTGGATTTAATTTATCTAACTTTTTTTCAATTGTCACTCTGTTGAATAAAGTCTGTAATCTTTTCATTCGTATCGCAATGGTCCTGCCAAGAATAGATATGTCAATGAACTGCTCAAAAATCCCTGGAATATCAAAAGGATAATGATGAATGTTTCCACCATCAATCCAATATGGACGTTTCATACCAAGAATATTATTGATATTACTCAGGCAATCAACTTGATATTCATTATCAATAAAATCATTAAAAGTAAACTGCCATACAATAAGGTCAGGTTTGATAACGTTTATATATTTTTCCAGAATAAGATATTCCTGAAATGTCCCGAATCCACAACAGCCATAAGCAAATATCTCTGCATTTGGAATAAGTTTTTCCAATTGCTGGTAATATGCCCAACCATCACTAACTGTATTTGCATTTGTGAAAGAATCACCTAGAAACAATATCTTTGGAAGCGAACTATTGACATCTCCATAAGAACGAAAACCAGATTTTTCAGTAGAAAATTTAATCTCGCCAAATCCTGGTAAACTATAGTTATCAAAATTATTTGCATAAACTCCCCAGCCAAATTCTTCGAATTTCAAATTATTTTTTATTATTCCTCCAAAAGATCCTTTTGAATTGTTCTGCTTGTAATATATTCTTAGTCCGGTTTCGAGGAGCAGCAAAGTTGATATAATCGATACTGAAAAAATGATCACTATTTTAAGTGGCAGTAAAGTCTTCTTTCTCCTGATCAATATTCCGAGTGCTAAGAGAAATATCTCAAAGCTGATAATAATTATGTTAGTTGAAATTTCAAGTTTTCCATCCAGGCTGAAAACAGTTTGTAATAATAATGGATTTAACATAATACCTGTAATTATAAAAAATATTCCAATCTTTGAGGAAGAATTATTCATCATTTATCTCCAAATCATTTTGTATTACGTTAAAATCACTGATAAGCCTTACCAGTTCTTCATCATTATTTTCTTCAGCTATTTTTAATTGCAGATTAAGTGGCGGAACCATCAACTTATAGTCATTCCACTCAATTGTTTCCAGCCAATCCTTTACCAGATCACCAGTTTCCGTAGGAAGTTCAGAATTAGAGGTTTGAATAATTCCAGCTCTAAATTCAATTCTGGTTTTAAGAAATGCGCGACCTTGCCATCTTACCTTACTTCTTTTTTTAGTAACAAGAGGTTCAATAAGGTAATTACTGATCAAATCCGCAAACACCGGAAAGTCAATCTCATCAACTATAATATCCAATGATTTGGGTTCAACAGGAATACCCCTGACTGCAAGTGCCCCCATACCAATTAACCACCATCTGACTTTAAAATTCTGCATCAGCTCAAGAAAAAGAAAAAGAGATGATTTCCATGGGACTTCACACTCGCCTGTTTCATGAGAAATTATCGTTTCAATATGCTTTTGAAAGTTCTGATATGCCCAGTCAATTTCATCCATATTTTCCGGGAAGGAACGCACAAGATTACTGCCCATACGTTCAAAACCAATGTTTTGCAATGCTGTAGCTTCATCCTTGGAAGTATCTTCAACAGCAAAAAAAATTTGATACATCCGTTTGAAACGATGAACTCTCATTATTTCAGACTAAAACTTCTCTAATTATATTCATTGAATAATCAACTTCAGATTTTGTTATCGTAAGTGGAGGTGCGAACCTAATGATCCAATCATGAGTTTCTTTACAGAGAATTCCTCGATTCTTTAGCTCAGTAGTATATTTTCTTGCCTTACCGGCTTCTTTTTTAAGTACTACTCCAATCAAAAGTCCTTTTCCGCGAATTATATCAATCTTATCAGATTTCATGGCTACAAGTTGTTCAACAAAGTATTTACCTACTTCATATGATTTCTTAACCAGTTCTTCTTCAGTCAGCACTTCTATTGCGGCGATTGCAACCGCACATCCAAGAGGGTTTCCACCAAATGTAGATCCATGAGACCCTGGTTCAAAAACTCCAAGAACATCTTTATTGGCGGCTACAGCACTTACTGGAAAAACTCCTCCACCTAGCGCTTTTCCCATAATGATGATATCTGGTTCGATTTCATCATATTCATAGCAGAATTTTTTTCCAGTTCTTCCAAATCCAGTCTGAATCTCATCAGCAGCAAGAAGAACATTATGTTTTTTGCAAAGCTCAGAAAGTCCTTTCAAAAATCCTTCTTCTGGAATAACTACTCCAGCTTCACCTTGAATCGGTTCAACCAGTATTCCAACAGTATTTTCATTGATTGCATTTTCTACTGCTTTAAGATCACTGTATGGAACAGATTTAAAACCTGGAGTAAATGGCCCATAATGATCCCGAGCAACAGGATCGTTAGAAAATGATACGATTGTTGTTGTTCGCCCATGAAAATTTTCATCAAAAACAATTATTTCGGCTTTGTTTTTTTCAACACCTTTAACAGTATAACCCCATTTTCTCATAGTTTTTATTGCTGTTTCTACTGCTTCCGCGCCAGTATTCATTGGGAGAACCATTTCTTTTCCTGTAAAGTCAGCAAGTGTTTTTGCAAAAACAGGCCATTTATCATTGAAAAATGCTCTGGATGTCAATGTAAGAACATCTGCCTGGTCTTTTAAAGCTTTTATTATTTTTGGATGTCTATGACCATGATTTACTGCCGAATAGGCTGAAAGCATATCTATATATTTCTTTCCTTCCGGATCTGTTACCCAGATTCCTTCTGCACTGGAAATAACTACTTCCAGAGGATGATAGTTATGTGCTCCATAGTTGTGATCCATTTCCATTATTTCTTTGGTGTTGTAAGTCATTGTACCCTCCTCGAGTATGATAAAAATCAATTTTATGAGTCAAGTTTAACAGTTTAAATTTAAAGGTCAAGAAGAAAAAAAAGAAAGAATTTTACCATGAAGATCATGAAGAACATGAAGAAAAAAAGATATCGCGCAAAGATCGCTGAGAACGCAGAGAAAAAAGGTAATTATTGTAGGGACAAGTCAATAAGTCATACGGATGAAAATAACCAATCTGGCTAAGGGCTATCTAGTAATATAACTATATCATCATCTGTGAATTGATTGTCATCCAGTCGAACAGTTTCAGAATCAAGTCGAACGCCCTCATCATCAAAAATGACAGTTTCAGACTCAAACATTTCAGGAGTCAGGCTTTCTTCATCATTTTTCTTGGTAACAATATTGTATTTTTCGATCATCACATCACGTTCCTGCTGTGATAAATCCAGAATATCTCCTACGATCTGTATCAATTCGCTTTCAGCCTTACTGACTTCAGAATCCCGATAAGCTTTTTCAAGTACCATTGTAAAAATCTTTATGTCATCATTTTTGGGGGTATCCTTAACATACTGGATTTCTCCCTTTACAAAACGTGCTTTTACTTCACCCATGATATCCAGATATTTCTTTGTTTCCAGATTCAATAATTGTTTTAATCGGACAATATTGTCCTTTTCACGTGGTGTCAGGATCCTGTCTCGAATGTATGTCTCCAGAAAATAAAGCAGCACATCCCTTACAGAAAGTTCGGTTTCTCTCATTTTTCAATCCTCCCGCACAACATGTCTAATTTTTAAAAGATTTCTATAATTATTATAGACAATAATCAGTGTTATTACTATTGTTTTATTTTTGAAGATGTGCAGGCGGGTTTTAATAAACTGTTAATGTTATTCTTCCACTTTGCCGTTAACATATATATTATTTAATCCATAATAATGGGGAGTTTTATGAAAAAATCATTCGCATTGGTAATGCTATTATTGTTCGTTTTTTTTAATCAAGGATGCATCCTGGATGAGTGGCTGGGACAGACTGATAATGAACCGGTTCCTGTCAATATTGAACATGTAACGATTGAAGGCACAGTAAAGGTCCCTGAAGGCGGAGCTAGTAAAGTAGATGGAAAGCTCGTTTATAAAGCAGCACCCACTACTACAAAGGTCTACCTACTACTTTCAAGCCTATCATGGTCTAAAAAAATGGATTTCAAAAACAATTTCACAGCAGTTATGGTCATTG
>DAOVTB010000276.1 GCA_030633305.1 Candidatus Muiribacteriota bacterium | reverse complement strand
TAAGAAAAAAATAAAATAGATATTAAAAAAATTATGTGCAGGAGGAATAAAAATGGGACGATATACTGGACCACGATGTAGATTATGTCGTCGGGAACAAACAAAACTGTTCCTTAAAGGCGAGAGATGTTATACAGAGAAATGTGCTGTTTCCAGACGTGAAGGTGTACCAGGAGCATCAGCTGGTGGTAGAAGACGTGGCAAAAATTCTGATTACGGAATCATGCTCAGGGAAAAGCAGAAAGTAAAACGTACATATGGATTGTATGAAAAACAGTTTTTAAATTATTTTAAACAGGCTGCTGCAAGTAAGGGTGTTACAGGTGAAAGCCTTCTTCAGCTTCTTGAAACAAGAATTGATAATGTTGTATATAAACTTGGCTTTGCAAACTCTATTTCAATGGCAAGACAGCTTGTACGTCATAATCATTTCCTTTTAAACGGTAAAAAAGCAAATATCCCTTCAATTATTCTTAATGAAGGTGATCGTCTTGAAGTCAAAGCAAAAAGCCGTGAAAAAGGATGTTTTAAAAGAGGTGAGGAAGATACCGGACCAACTACACTGCATGCACTTCCAGAATGGTTGACTCTTGAATGGGCAAACTTTTCCGGAACAGTAAGCAGACTTCCTATACGTGCTGACATCGATCCTGAGATCAATGAACAGCTTATCGTTGAATATTATTCGAAATAGTGATTGAGGGAGGATGAATTATGATAGAGATAATTAAACCCAGAATAGTTCGAGTCAAAGACGAAGAAACTGACAGTTATTTTGGTCGTTTCGTAGTAGAACCACTTGAAAAAGGATTTGGCGTGACTTTGGGAAATAGTATCAGAAGAACCCTTCTTTCATCGATACCAGGTTTTGCTGTAACGAGTGTAAAGATTGATGGAGTTCTACATGAATTTCAGGTTATTGAAGGTTTAAGAGAAGATATGATTGAGGTTGGTCTCAATCTTAAAAATATAATTGCAGAATTGGATGAAGATGTTGAAAGTTATACATGCCATGTTAAGAAATCAGGAAAAACAGTTTTAAAAGCTGGCGATTTTGAAGCTCCTGGTAATGTAAAGATCATTAACAAGGATCATGTTATTGCAAATATCGACCGTGATAACGAAATCAACTTCTATATTACAATTTCAAAAGGTCATGGATATAAGACTGCAGCGGCTGTTAAAGCAGCCGATGAAAATGTAGATCTTACTAAGATTTATCTTGACGCAGATTTTTCACCGGTTAAAAGAGTGAATTACTCTATTAATGAAACTAGAATCGGTCAGAACTATGATTATGAAATCTTGGCTCTTGATATCTGGACTGATGGAAGTATATTAGCTGAACCTGCACTTAATACTGCAGTGAGAATACTTCAGGAATATCTTAATTTCTTCGTTACTATTGAAGATTTTAAAGTTGAAACTGTTGGAATGCTTCAAGAAAAAGAAGAAACAACAACGAATAGCTACGATGTCTCAGTTAGAGAACTTGAGTTTAGTGTCAGAAGCAGGAATTGTTTGAAAAGAGCAAATATTAAAACTCTTGGCCAGTTGACTGAACTAAGTGCTGATGATCTTTTGAGCATCAAGAATTTTGGTAGAAAATCACTTTATGAAATCCGCGATAAGTTGAAACAGTATAGTCTTTCACTTAAAGGCGAAGAAGATTTTGTAGATGATGATTTTCAGGGTGAATAGGAGGAATAGATAATGCGACACAAGGTTGACCATAAAAGACTCGGTAGAGGCAGCAGTGCTCGTAAGGCACTTTTGATGAATCTGGCTCGGGCATTGATAATTCATGAAAGAATTGAAACAACATTACCCAAAGCTAAGGAAGCTCAGAGATTTGTTGAAAAACTTATCGGCAAAGCCATGGATCCTAATGTTAATAACGTCAGAAATGTAATTAAGAGTATTTCAGACAAAAAAGTAGTAAAGAGATTGTTTTATGAAATAGCTCCGAAATTAAAAGAAAGAAATGGCGGATATACAAGAATATACAAGCTTTCAACACCAAGAAAGGGCGATAATGCCCCAATGGCAATTCTGATGATGAGCTATATTGGTGCTAAAGAAGAAGTAACAGAAGAAAACAAGAAAGCTCCAAAAGTTGTATATAAAGCTAAAAAAGAAACAAAAAAAGCGGGATCTAAGAAAGAAACAGCAAAGAAACCTGTAGCAAAGAAGGCTGCTCCAAAGAAACCTGCAGCAAAAAAAGCTGCACCAAAGAAAACAGAAGCTAAGAAAAAAGATAAATAGAGAATATTTATCGACGTAAAGTCACAAAATGATTGAAACAAACAACCTCTCCTTTTCATATGATAATGATGAAGGAGAGGTTTTTATTTTAAAAGATATTAATCTCACCATAAAGGATGGAGAATTTGTATCAATCATTGGTCGTAATGGCTCCGGGAAATCTACTCTGGTAAAAGTCTTTAATGCACTTAATCTTCCGTCAAAAGGAGAAGTTTTTGTTGATAGTCTAAAGGTTAGTGATGAAAATAATCTTTATCAGATCAGGCAGAACGTTGGAATGGTTTTTCAGAATCCTGAAAATCAGATTGTAGGAACAACTGTTGAAGATGATGTTGCTTTTGCATTAGAAAATCTTGGAGTTCCAAGAACGGAAATGGTTGAGCGTGTTCATAATACGATTGACTATTTTGGATTGACAGATAAGAAACAATCAGAACCTTATTCGCTTTCTGGCGGAGAAAAACAAAGACTTGCAATTGCATCAGTTATGGCCATGCGTCCACGTCATCTTATCCTTGATGAACCTACGGCAATGCTTGATCCATACGGAAGAAAACAGGTTATGGATAAGATGTTTCAACTTCATGAAAATGGAATGACTATCATATTGATCTCTCATCATATGGAAGAAGTTCTGAAAACCGAAAGAACGATTTTTTTGCAAAATGGTGAGATTGTTTTTGATGGAACTCCAGAAGCTTTTTTTCTGTCAAAGGAAATCAAAAACAGTGATATAGAACCCCCACCCATTTTTCAACTTCAGAAGAAATTAAAGAAAAAAGGTGTCTTAAAATCATATAGCAAATGTTATATGGATATCGTTGCTGATATCACGCAATAAAGAAAATAAAAAATTCTCGCGCAGAGACCGCTGAGAACGCAGAGAAAAGAAAGCCACAAAATAATGTAGGGGAGGGTCTGCGACCCTCCCGAAATAAATATAATTGATTATTATTGTAGGGACAGGTCCCTGTGCCTGTCCAATATAAAAGAAAAGACAATATGAAATTAGAATTAAAAGATATAGCATATTCATATTATTCGATAACTGGTGAAGAATCATCAGTCCTAAAGGACTTGAATGTTGATTTTCATAGTGGTGAAATATGTGGTGTGTTTGGAAAAACTGGAACAGGAAAGACTACTTTGATCCAGACATTGAATGGATTGATTATTCCCCAGACAGGGCAGGTATTACTTGATGGTGAAGTGATTCGCAAGGGAAAAAAAGGGATTCCGGGTTTAAGAAGGAAAGTTGGTCTGGTTTTTCAGTATCCTGAACACCAGATTTTTGAAGAGACTATTTATAACGAAGTTGTATATGCAATAAAAGACACTGATATATCAGATGCAGAGAAAAAGAAAAAGGTAAGGAATGCACTTTCTCTTGTGAATTTTAATCCTGATTATGATATTTTCACCAGAAGTCCATTTGAATTATCTGGCGGAGAAGAACGAAAAGTTGCGATAGCATCTGTTCTTATTATGGAACCAGAGCTGTTTGTGCTTGATGAACCATCAGCTGGGCTTGATCCTGTAAGCAGAAACAGTATAAGTGAATTGATCAGAAATTTAAAGAAGAACGGAACAGGTGTTATTATCGTTACTCATGATATCATCTGGGCACTTGACATCGTCGAGAAAATACTTGTTTTGAAAAAAGGTGGTGTAGTGTTCCACGGTACAAGAAAAGACTTTATGAAGCGATTAAACGAGTTTTACAATGATGATAACTTCTATCTCCCTGAAGAATTACTTCTTTTAATTGAACTTGAAAAAAACAATATCAATATTGAAGTAGACCGTTTTAATATTTCCAGTATTTATGATCAGATAATTAAACGAAAAAAGAAAAAAGAATAATCGCGCAGAGAACGCTGAGACCACAGAGGTAAGAAAAAAAATGATCCCGAAAATACCAATAGGAAGATATGTAAAAGTTGATTCAATTCTTCATGAATTTTCTCCTGCCATGAAACTTTTTTCTTTCTTCCTATTAATCACTGGAATCTTATTCCTTAAAAAACCGGAACAGTATGGATTGTTTTTTGTTTTCATGCTCATTGTCATGATCCTTTCGAGGATAAGTCTTTTAATATATATAAAATCACTTAAACCAATACTTTTTCTTATAATATTGACCTTTGTTCTGAATATTTTTTTTACTGATGGGAAAATAGTGTTGTTCAAATATTCATTTATTGTTATTTATCAGGAAGCGCTTGAAAATGCCTTCCGGCTTTTTCTACGGCTTGTTTTCATTATTTTGATTTCATCAGTCCTTACTTTGACTACAAGCCCAGTTGAACTGACTGATGGGATAGAAATATTGTTAAAACCTTTGAAAAAATTGAAATTCCCTGTACACGAGTTTGCTCTTATGCTTACCATTTCGTTAAGATTTATTCCAACACTTTTTGATGAAGTAGATAAAATTATGAAAGCCCAGATGGCAAGAGGAATGGACTTTGAAAACAAGAATTTCATAGAAAAGATAAAAGCATTTATTCCAATACTGATACCGCTTTTTATTAACTCTTTTCGACGTGCAGACGAACTTGCTCAGGCTATGGAAGTTCGATGTTACAGGGGAGGAGAAGGCAGAACAAAGTACAGAGTGCACAAAACCTCTGCTTTTGATTTTTTCCTGCTGATATTATTTTCATCATTTCCCTTGTTTATTGC
>DAOVTB010000232.1 GCA_030633305.1 Candidatus Muiribacteriota bacterium | reverse complement strand
AGGACGCAGGTTATATTATGCATGATTTGCATCTTGCTGCATGGAAGTAGAGGTATAAAGCGGGAGGGGAATAATCTATAGTGCGGGGATATTCTTCAATAAAAAGATCCATCGCAGTCAATTTCCCACCAAGTCCTCCAGGTCCAATTCCAAGTTTATTGACTTCATCAAGCCATTCTTTTTCAAGTTCTGCAAGTTTTGGATCTTTATTTCTTTCACCAATTTTTCTCATCAATGATTTTTTGGCAAGATATGTAACATAATCAAATGTTCCACCCATTCCAACACCAACCACAATCGGTGGGCATGGATTTGGTCCAGCATTTCTAACAGTATCCAGAACGAACTGTTTTACACCTTCAACACCATCAGCAGGTTTCATCATATTTACTCTGCTCATGTTTTCAGATCCACCACCTTTTGGTACGATAGTGATTTTGACCTTTTCTCCAGGAACAATATCCGTGTGGAGAATAGCAGGTGTATTATCACCACTATTTTTAGGATCCAATAAAGGATTCTTTACAACAGATTTTCTAAGGTAACCTTCTGTATACCCCTGTCTGATACCTTCATCTACGGCTTCTCGCAACGATCCACCAGTTAAATGAACATCCTGCCCTATTTCCATGAAAACACATGAAAAACCAGTATCCTGACAAATAGGCATCTTTTCATCTTTTGCTATTTCTGCATTCTTAACAAGCTGTTCTAATACAGCTTTTCCAACTGGAGATTCATCTTTCATGCTGTTTTTAAAACAGTTCATTACATCATCATTTAATACTGTACATGCTTCGATACTGATTTTCTTTAATGCAGCAGTTACTTCTTTAACATCAATAGTACGCATTCTATTATCTCTCCTTTAAAATTTGTCCCGTATTGTTATGGGTAATGTTTCAATCAATTCTTTCTTTTTTTCTACACACAGCCGGTATGGGTATAAGGTGCCAAAGCACTGTGAATTTATTCCCAAACCTGTCGTCATATAAATTAAAGTCCATTGGCACCAATCATTTAATTTAACTATTTTGTCCTTTTTCTGTTTCCTTCATGCCCTTCATGGTGAATTCTTTTCTTTACTCTTATTGTCTTGAACAAGCACGGGGGCCTGTCCCTATAATATTTATATATTATCTTTAAACTCTAAAGTTTTACCTAACGCTAATGCTTTTTTGTTGATCTCTTCAGTTCCAGGAGGAATCCTGCTTAAAAGAGCTCTTTCAAGTGCCTCGTACGAAACAACTCCAGTAAGTGATGAAATCACACCTAAAGCAACAACATTTGCAGTCACTTTCAATCCAACTTTATCAATAGCCAGTTGTGTAATTGGAATCGGATATACTCCTTTTCCCTTTTCATACTTAACCAGTGATGAATCCACAATAATCACACCATCTTCTTTTACATCATCTTTATATTGATCATATGCCTGTTGGGAAAGAGCAAGTAAAATATCTGCATCAACTGGTTTAGGATATGCAACTTCTTTCTCACTTATTATTAGCTCTGCTTTACATGCTCCACCGCGTGCTTCAGGACCATAGCTCTGCGTCTGTACTGCAAATTTTCCATCAAAAACCGATGCAGCTTCCCCCATGATCATTCCAGCAGTAATCAGACCCTGGCCGCCACTACCACTTAATCTGACTTCATATAGATTCTTCATCTTTCATACTCCTTTTTGCACTATCCATAATGATCTTGTCATAACTTGTAGTAAAATCAGGATAATATCTATCAGCAAAAACACCTGTTACAATTTTTCCCTTTAACTCCTCTTCAGTCATTGTATTTGCTTTCTGAACAGGAATCGCTTTGGCTTTAAGATCTTTCATCATCTTGAGAGGATTACCGGTTTTGTTAAAGAAATTGTATATGGTCGGGCATGTTTCTGCAACATCGATAACAGAAAAACCTTTCTTCTCAATTCCCTTTTTTATATGTTTTTCCAAAGGTATTGGACTTGTTACAACTCCTCTGGCCACAAAGTTTGCACCAGAAGCATTTGCAAGTTTACAGACATCAAAAGGTCTTTCGAGAGTCCCAAAAGGAGCTGTTGAAGCATAATCCCCTTGAGGCATAGTCGGACTTGCCTGACCACCTGTCATTCCATAAATATTATTATTAAAAACAATCATTGTTAAATCAATATTTCTTCTACACGCGTGAATAAAGTGATTTCCACCAATCGCCATTCCATCACCATCACCACTTATAACAATAACTGTAAGTTTGGGATTAGCTACTTTTACACCAGTTGCAAAAGTCAAAGCACGACCATGAGTACTGTGTATTGAAGAAAAATCTACATAAACCGGAGCCCTTGATGAACATCCGATACCAGAAACTACAACAACCTCATCACGGTTTTTTCCAGCTGCTTCAATCGCACGAACTATGGATGCAAGTATAATTCCATGACCACAACCGGGACACCATACATGAGGAAACTTTTTCTTTGGCCTTAAATAATCGTGAATTGCTGATTTCATCTTGATTCCTTCACTTTTTCTAATATTTCCTGCGGAGTTATATATATACCATTATATTTGTTTATACCTGTTACAACTGCATCTCTATGACTACACCTGCTTACTTCACCTATGATCTGACCCATATTCATTTCTACAACAAAAACATTTTTGATTTTTTCAGTAAGCTTCACAATCTGTTTTTCAGCAAAAGGCCAAACCGTAAGTAATTGTAAAACTCCAATTTTTTTACCTTCTGCACGGCCTTTTTCCATTGCACTTATACAACTTCTCGTAGCAGAACCAAAACTCACAAGTAGTGTATCAGCATCTTCAGTCTGAAATTCACACACTTCAACAATATCATCAAGATTGTCATTTATCTTACTATGAAGTCTATCAAGAAGAGAAACGACTTCATCAGTCTTTGTTGTCGGAAAACCCGCTTCATCATGAATAAGACCAGTAATATTATATCTGTAGCCTTTGCCATATGGTGCAAATAGTGGTACATCGCCATGCTTAGTTGCAAAAGGTTTAAATTCTTCTGGTGTGTCTTCAGTCTGTTTTCTGTCAATCAATTCGATCTCATCTTCTCTTGGAAGAACAATCTTTTCTCTCATATGTCCAAGGGTCTCGTCCATTAGAAGAATCACAGGAGTTCTGTATTTTTCAGCAAGATTAAAAGCGCGAATTGTTGAAGTCACAACCTGACTTACTGAAGCAGGTGAAATCGCAATTATAGGATGATCTCCATGGGTTCCCCATCTGGCCTGCATAACATCAGCCTGGGCAATCTGAGTCGGCAAACCAGTACTTGGACCGCCTCTCTGAACATTCACTATTACACAAGGCACTTCGTTAATAATTGCATAACCAAGATTTTCCTGTTTGAGTGAAAATCCTGGTCCACTAGTAGCTGTCATAGTTTTTTTACCAGTCATAGAACCACCTATAATAGCTCCCATTGAACTGATTTCGTCTTCCATCTGAATAAATCTTCCACCAAGCATCGGAAGTTTTTCCGCTGATACAGCAGCTATTTCAGATGAAGGAGTAATCGGATATCCAGCAAAAAAACGCATTCCAGCAAGTAAAGCAGCTTCAACACAGGCTTCATTTCCCTGTACGAAACCTACTTTTCTTCCATCAGCATCCTTATAAAGTTTGTAGAAAAGCATAATTATCGGCCCTCCAACTTGATTGTTACTTCTTCTTCACCAATAACAGCAAACTCCGGACAAATGTTCACACACATTCTACATCGAACACAGTCTTGCGGTCTAGCTGGATATGGATAACCGTCATCACCGAATTCCCATACATTCTTTGGGCAGAATTCAATACAGTATCCACATCGTTTACACCAGTTTTTCTTGACATAAAGATATTTTTCATCACTCATCTCTCTACTCCACTTCCCTTCTTTATTATTTATTTAATTCAGATTTTATTAAATCAGCTATATCGTCTGGTATAACTGCAACTGCAACTCCTGCTTCTTTAAGTGCAGAAATTTTTGCTTCTGCCGTCCCTTTTCCAGCGGAAATGATAGCACCAGCATGACCCATGGTTTTTCCTGGGGGGGCTGATTTTCCAGCAATAAATGCAGCAACAGGTTTTGTAAAATGATCACGGATGTAATCAGCAGCTTTTTCTTCTTCTACACCACCAATTTCACCCAGCATTACAACTGCTTTTGTATCATCATCAGCATTAAACTGTTTCAAGATATCAACAAAAGTACTACCTTGTACTGGGTCTCCACCGATACCAACACATGTCGACTGTCCAAGACCGGCTTCGGTAAGATGCTGAACGATTTCATAAGTAAGTGTTCCACTTCTTGAAATCACACCTATTGAACCTTTTTTGAATATATGTCCTGGGAGGATTCCCGCCTTGCATTCACCAGGTGTTATCAATCCGGGACAGTTTGGACCAACGATTACAACATCTGATCCTTTTGTATACTGTTTAATCTTCATCATATCGTTAACAGGAATACCTTCAGTAATAACAATTATTTTTTTTATGCCACAGTAAAGAGCTTCCATAATAGCATCATAAGCAAAAGGGGCAGGAACAAAAATCAGCGAAGTATCTGCATTATGTTCTTCAACAGCTTTTTTAAGAGTTGTATAAGCTGGAACATCCAGATCGCCAACTTTATCTGTCTGGAATGCAGGATCTATTCCTGCTACGATCTTAGTTCCATATTTGATCATCTCAGACATATGAAACTGACCTTCAACACCGGCTGCTCCCTGAACTGCTATTCTGGAGGAACTGTTAATAATTATACTCATATCTTTACACCCCCTGTTGTTTAGAAAGTTTTACTGCTTCTTTTGCCGCTGCTGTCATAGCTGTGAATACACTTATATTTTCTTTTTCAAGCATTTCATATGCAATTTTATCATTTGTTCCAAGAAGTCTTATAACCATCTCTTTCTTGATATCCAGTTCTTTTTTTGCATTCAATATACCTTCAGCAACTAAATCGCAACGTACAATTCCACCAAAGATATTGATAAAAATGGTATTTACATCATCATCATCAACAATGATCTTCAATGCATTTTTAACATGTTCAGCTTTAGCGCCACCACCAAGATCAAGAAAATTTGCAGGTTCTCCACCAAAATGTTTAATAACATCCATAGTAGTCATTGCTAATCCTGCACCATTTACTAGACAGCCTATGTTTCCACCATCAAGTTTGACGTAATTCAACTGTTTTTCACGAGCTTCTCTTTCGAGAGGGTTTTCATCTTCAGGAAGTCTATATTCAATGACATCCTTATTTCTATAAAGTGCACTGTTATCAATACTTATTTTTCCATCACAGGCAATACATTTTCCGTCAGAAGTAATAATCAACGGATTGATTTCAGTCAAGGTAGCATCCTTTTCAATAAATAATTTGTAAAGTTTATTCATCATCTGATAAATACCACGAGCATGCTTTTTATTTTCTGGAGAAAGTTTTGATAAAACTTCTCTAAGTTGAAACGGAACAAGACCTGGGAAAGGTTCAATTTGAACCATCATAACTTTATCAGGCTGTGTTCTGGCAAGTTCTTCAATTTCTACTCCGCCTTCTTCTGAAAAGATCATCCTGTAACCACGATTATCTCTATCCTGAATAAAGCTCAAATACATCTCTTTTTCGATACTCATCTGTTCTTCAACAAGGACTTTTTTTACTGTAAATTCCTTAATCTTCATACCGAGAATTTCACTTGATATCTTTTCAACTTCTTCAAGTGAATTTGCAAGTTTTACACCACCAGCTTTACCTCGGCCACCAGTAAGAACCTGAGCCTTGATCACTACTTTTGGCTCTGGGAAAGACTTGGCAATGCCTAGAGCTTCTTCTGTACTCCATGCAACTTTTCCATTTGGTACCGGAAGACCAAATTTACTGAAAAGTTCCTTAGCCTGAAATTCATTTAAATTCATTAGTAACTACCTGCCTATTTATAGATTAATATATGTATATTGCAAATAGTATTCAAATAAGAAAACATTGTCAAGAACAGTAGAAACTTTTTTAAAAAAGTTTATTAGTACCATAAAATTAGGGTGAATTACAAACAAAAAATGACAAAAAAATCTCGCGCCGAGAACGCCAAGAACACAGAGGAAAAGAAACTTAGAATAAAAAAAGAGAGCAGGAAATTCCTGCCCTCTTTTTTTATATATTAAATTGAATTTGTTTTAAATATTATGGTCCTGAATACCAGACATCGCTAGAATAAACGGAGCCATCATATCCACCAATAACCCAGAGTTTATCTTGAAAATACACTGAAGCATGATTTGCTACAATTGGAAACCCATTACTATCGCCATTATTCCTGGCACTTGTCCAACTTTCACCATCGCCAGTGTACCATACATCATTAAAATAAGTAGCATCATACTGCCCTCCAATTACCCACATTTTACCCGGGCTGTCAACTGCCTGATGATCAAATCTATGCGGAAAATTATACTCAGCTATTGTATCACTCCAAGTAGAACCATTGAAATGCTGGTTTTTAACCGGACCAGAACCGCCAATTGACCATATTTTACTATCAAATACTGTATTTTTCTGATGCCAGCCAGAACCGGTTAGTGAATCGCCTGTATTCCAGTAAACTCCATAATCACCTGACGTATTATCAGACCACCAAACCGCATCAGTTGTTCCATCTTTACCAATTACCCACAATTT
>DAOVTB010000028.1 GCA_030633305.1 Candidatus Muiribacteriota bacterium | reverse complement strand
GTATTAATCTTCATGGTTATTGCTGCTTATGGTATTTTCAGATTCCTTTCTTTTTTTCTAAACAAAAGTCTCTTAAACAATGGTGATGCATTGGAAAAAGCTGGTTTGTATGATAAAGCTCTAAAATTATACAAGGAAGAACTTGAAAAGAATCCAAATGATTTGGAAACAAAGATGAAATTATGCAGAATTCTGGTAAAAAAGAATTTTGACGACACAGCTATTTTTGAACTTGAAGATATGCTTAGTATAACTAATGGTAAATCATTTTCAGAAGAACTTGAAACTCTTGAACTTCTTTGTAAATTGTATAAAAAATGTTACAAGAAAGTAGATGAATTTTTGACTCTAAAAAAACTTCTGATACTGGATAATACAAATATTGATGCTCACATGCGTATAGCAGAATATCTGATAGGTAATTTTAAGCTTGAAGAATCTATTTATAATCTAGATAAAGTTATTAAACTTGATTCAAACAACAGTAATGCCATATTTCACAAGGGAATGGTTTTAATCGAAACTAACAAAAAAAAAGCTGGGATTAAAATTCTTGAAGAACTGGTTCAAAGCTGTCCAGATCATTTTCAGGCATATCAAAATCTTGGTTATCTCACTTTGAAAAAAGATCATGATATGGCTTTACAATATTTTACAAGTGCAAAAGATGCATCAAAAGAATTGATAACTAAAATTGAGTCTTCAATAATGATCGCCTATATACATTCTAAATCAGATGACTGGGAAAAAGTTATCAATGAAGTAAAAGAATGGACGCCATATGTTGAAAAGCTGGATGTAGAAACTACGTCTGATTTATATCTTACGCTGACATTTGGATATCATTTTATAGAAAACACTGATAAAGCCGAAGAACATTGGCATCTCCTGCTTAAAACAAATTTTGAATTTGTTGAAATTTATGAAAAACAAAAAACTCGTGATTATAAACGCGCCAATACAGATCTTTTGAAGTTCTGGAATACATATTTTTCAAAAAAGAAACAACGGAGTATAACGGATTCTCTAGCATCATTAAAAATATCCAATCTAAATAAAATGTCTGAATTCAACAATCTTCTCACCGTGTTTAACAAGTGGGTTGAAGCACGTGGAATAAATACTGAAGATCCAACAAAAGATTCTGGATATATCAAAATTTCAACTGCTGCCGAACTGGCAGAATCCTCAATATCTGATTTCAAAGATACTGTTGAAAAAATCATTATCTCTGAAGGTTATCAAATCGATCACGAATTTACGACAAATGATGGTTATGATGCAGCAGTTATTAAGAATAAGGTCAAGTATCTACTTGTAGCCCGAAAATGGTCTGGCACAATTGGAGAATTACAAATCAGTCAACTGATAACAGATATTGAAAAAAGAAATTATAAAAAGGGTATTATCATTTGCTGCGGAAAATTTTCCAGTAGCGGAAAAACTCTTGCAAGAAAAGGTTCCATAAAGCTTATTGGTTCTGCTCAAATCAATAAGTATATCGCTCAAATCAAGCCTTCTGAATAATTCTAAATTTTACTTTTGAAGATTGACTAGTAATAATAGTTTTGTTAAACTGTATCTACACTTATGCGCCTGTAGCTCAGCTGGATAGAGTGCTGGCCTCCGAAGCCAGAGGTCGTGGGTTCAAATCCCGCCAGGCGCGTTTCCATAGTTCCCAGTGAGCGAATATTGAACCTTTCTGCGACAATTTATTGTTGCGGGGTATACTAATACACCTCACAATAAATTGCCTTGAAAAATCCAATCTTCATCTCACTGAGAACTTGGAAAAGGGTTTAATAGTAAAGACAATACACACAAAAGAAAAAACAACACAGGACTTAATATTCTCATCTCATTGAAAACACGGAAAAGGTTTAGAGAAAAGAAAAATCGAAACAACAAAATAAAATATCAAATTCTAAATCCGCATATAGATGGGGTCACAATATTAATACCGGTGCCTGTGTCTCTCGTTGGACTCGTACCCCATACGAGACCTGGCACCATATACGCATATCAAGTTCATGAAAGTTGCTTTGACCCCTCTAGCCAACGCGAATTAATACCTGCGGTGCACTAAATAGTCCACCTAGGCATGAATTGGCTTGAAAAGAGAAAAGCCAAGACAAATCCCACATCATATCTAAAATCCCTAATCCGCATACGCGCTGTACGATGCCCCAGGTCTCCCGTTGGCATAGAAGCATATCGCGATACAGACTGCGTGTTCCTGTCCAAAATCAAATGGTATCCACAGATACATAGTTTCCACCGGATTTTTCACATCGTTTAATCAATGTGTTAAATCGTTCATGTATTACTTCAATAGTATCCTCAAGAGTAATATTTATAACAGCAATAGAAACAGTGGGACATATTTCATACTCTTCAAAATTATAAAATGAACTATTAATCAGTGATTTTAACTTGATAGGAAATAACCTCAGAATGGAAAGTTCAATATTTTTAAGAATCACTAGAAATTCATTATCTGACCAGCGAAAAAGCATTTGATTTTCAGATAGTGATGACTTTATGGTCATACATATAACTTTCATCAATCCATTAATACCTATATTCCCAAGATTCGTTTTATGATCAGAATATCTATTTACACTAATTAGAAAAGCACCCGATGGAATTCCAGCTCTGGCTTCCTGAGTAACCAGTTTTAAATTCATTTCAGCACTTCGTCTGTTCCTGAGCCCAGTGGTCTCATCAATCAAAGCCAGCTTTACAAGGTCATCAATCTTTTGTTTTGAATTAACAATAGTTGGATTATCTGTAAAAATTTCAATAGCTCCCACAACATTCCCATTTGAATCAAGACTAGGCATTATTCTTGTTAATACAGGTAGTCGATGTCCTGCCTTATGTTTCAAAAACACTTGTTCAGACACAGCATTTCCTGATTGCATAACCCTTACTGCAGGACAGGAATCAGCTTCACAAAGGCATGTCCCGTTACAATCAGTATGTATCAAATATT
This sequence comes from Candidatus Muiribacteriota bacterium, assembly GCA_030633305.1. Taxonomy (GTDB): domain Bacteria; phylum Muiribacteriota; class DAOVTB01; order DAOVTB01; family DAOVTB01; genus DAOVTB01. Next base: position 25,966 of record DAOVTB010000028.1, on the reverse strand, counting down.
TTCAAGGCATTTTTTACCAAGAACTTCATCAGCCAGGTAACCAGTAATTCTTTCAGCCGCTTTATTCCAAAACAGGATTCTTCTGTCAAGATCTGTTAAATATACTCCATCATAAAGCTGGTCAAGTATGCTGTTAAAAAAACCTTCTGAATTCATCAACTATCTCCCCGCATCAAAACAATTATTTAAATAAGATCACTTTTTTATTTGAAGGCACGACGCATTGAACAAAACCAGTTCCAAAAACTTTTACAGTTTCAGAAGTAAAAGCTTTATACATAATCTCTTTTTCTACGATATTCTCTTTTTTTAAGATAGTTATGATCATTTCATCTGATTCATCATGAATAATTGCTTCTATTCTGTCCCCAACTGCTTCAAGCTCCAATTCTTCGAGTGTAGGATTATACGATGGACCAGCAGCATCATAAGTAGTATTACCAGGTTTTCGTATTGAAAGTTCCTGAATTTTTCTAAACAGTTTTAACAAACCTGGTAGATTTCTTAACTCCGGAACCGGAAGTAACGAAATGAACTTTCCAAGTTTTCCAGATATACTTATATTATCTTCACCCGGAAGAGACAATTTCAAAGATTTTTCCATTAGGATAAGTCTATACTGTTTAGGCAGAGGAACATATGCTTTATTATATGAATCAATTACCTGTTTATTCACCCTATTTCCCAGCGGAGTCCTTATTTCAGTTCTATGTGAATCTTTGATAATTTTATTTGAAAGTAACCTTACATATTCTATAATCGTATTATGATTTCTTTTTAAAGCATTAATATATATCTTCAATACTTTCAAAACGTTTTTTGTTTTCGGCTTTATTATAGCTATTTTTCTTATCAGTTCTTCATAACCAGCAAGTACCTTTTTATTCAGTAATTCAACAATCTCTTTTTCAGAAGTAAATTTAGTCGCAATGGTCTTTAAAAACCTGTCATAAATAATATTTTCTTCATCAACAACTTCTTTGATCTTATGATTGATTACTTCATCGAGATCCTTTTCAACAGAATAATAACTATGTACATTAGATACCATAAACAGCATTATCAACAGACACAATATCTTTTTAATCATAATATCACCATAATCCTTTATATTATTCTGGATAATAACAGAAATTAATGACTGAACACAATAAGGAAATCAATTTCAACAAGTTATAAACTGTTGAAATGAGAAATTAGTAATTCGGGATTAATCTTGTCATCAGGATATTGCACCGGTAGAAAATCTGTTGAATCAAAATCATTAAGAATAGTTATCGCCCCATCGGGATCAATTCTATTCGCAACAACAAGTTTAGAAATCGCCAAAGTCAGAAAATCAAGCTTCTCCACAGCAGGTTTTTCCTCAATCGCATTAAAATATGTTTCCACCATTTTTTTACTTGTTACAAAATCAAAATATTCAAATTTAGAGGAAAATACTGCAATTGCAGGACTATTATGATATTCGAAATCTTTTAATTTTTTTAACGCTTCCGACATACCCATAGAAAGATTTTTTATAAATTCTACCGGTTCCTGCTCAATAAACTCCAGGAAACTTAAATGTAATTCTGCATTACCAGCTTTTTGTAACAACTGGGGCTCTATATTTTTTTCAATTTTATCGTAAAGCCTCAGGGAATTATCAAGTACGACTTCTCGACAAGATTTTTCTCCCAAATACAAAAATTCCTCAAGCATTTCAGTTGTTGAAAGAATTGGAAGTGGAGCTGCTTTACAGAAATCCCAGTAACCCAGTTTTTTTAGAATAACATGACGAATCTGATTATCTTCCCGATCGACCATATGCGCATCACTGGTTGCGATACATGGGATGCCAAGATCCTTAGACATTTGATAAACATACCTGTTTATATCACGAATAGCTTCTTCATCTTTAACACGACCTAATTCAATCATAAAAGTTGAATTACTTAGTGGTTGAATTTCAAGAAAATCATACTTTTGAGCAAGAGAATAGATTATTTCTTTTTTTTCATTCTTTAAAATAGCGCTTACAATTTCACCAGCTTCACAGGCAGACCCAGTCAAAATGTTTCCTTTTTCCCGAATTCTGTCCAGTAATTTCAACGGTAAAAGCGGTACTTTATAAAAATATTCTGTATGGCTTTTTGAGACAATTGAATTAAGATCTTTTAACCCCTCTGAATTTTTAGCAAGAATTATTACGTGTTTATAATCAAGATCTTTTTTAGAATAATCCTTATTTTCCTCTACAATCTGTTCGACTCTATCAATATCATTTACAACAAATGATTCAATTCCATATATCACAGGGAGGGAGAATTTTTCCGAAAGACGCTTGATTTCTGGAAAAGCATTTATAACAGCATGATCTGTAACTGCAAAGCTCAGCAATTCTTTTCTCTTACAAGCTTTAAAAACTTCTTCGGGTTCCACAATACTATCGAGGCGACTCATTTTGGTATGAAGGTGAAATTCTACTCTTTGATCCATATGCATTAATGATACTGAATAATCACCGGAATGTAAAGAGTTGGATGTCTACAAACTCAGATTAAAATTTTACCACAAAGAAAATATAATGACAGCGCATATTAAATTGATTTAATTCTATTTATTGCACTTGTTGCAGTCATTACTAAAAGAGAATCCTGCGATTCCATATAAGGCTTAATAATTTCAATTGATGAAGAATCACCTATTTTCCCAAGCAATTTGATAATCTGGATTTTCAGATCATTCGTAGCGTCAGTAAGATTTTCATGTAGTGATATACAAGATTTAGGTCCAATTTCCAGTAGAATATTCCCAATCTTTTTCTTCAAATTTATGTCTGAAAGACTTATAAATTTATCTACAAGATAGTTAATAGAAATCTGATTATCAATAACTTTTAAAATGTTTTCTGCCCATGTAACAACGATGTTATCATCGTCTAAAATAGCTTCAACAACTTTTTCTATAACTCTGCGGTCACCACTAGGAAGAAATACTTCCAAAGCTTTAATCCGAACAGCGGAAACCGGATCATCAAAAACTTTTAAAATAGGTCCCATTACTCTTGAAAATGATATTTCCTGTAAAATATTCAATACAAAAAATCGAATCTCCCATTTTTCATCAGTTAATAATTCAAGCAAAGGTATAATCAGAGTTTCTGACTCTGCACCACTTAATATTTTCACAAAAGTTGAAATTTTGTCTATTTTTAAACAATATTCATTAATTGTATTTACTAGTTTTTTTAATAATTCTGGTGTTTTCTCAAGCTGACACAGGGAATCATAACTAGAGGAAATAATCTTTTTGTCTTCCTGTTCGCTAAGAAAGATCTTCATTAAAAGATCAAAATTACTCACATCCCTGTAATTTCCAATAAATTTTACTGAAGCATCTCTGACTTTCCAGTACGGATCATATAAAGCTTTTTTTAATCCAATCAAACATTTTTTATCCTGTATCCTACCCAGGGCTTCAACTATAACAAGCCTTAGATTACAATCGCCAGTTTTCAACTTGATAAGTATGTCCACAACCGCAGAACCAATCTCACAGATTTTATCAATTTGTTGACCTGCCAATAAATATCTGACGTTATCATCAATTGAATCTGGTCTCCAATTGAATTTATCAATAAATTTTATAATACTGGTTCTAATCGTTTTTTCATCATTAAGGATTAATTTAAATAATTCAGGACAAATACTATTATCGCCAAGAATACACAAAGAATCTACAACTGCATTTCTAACTTTAAAATCCTTATCTTTTAGACAATGACATAAAGGCGCAACAGCTGATTTATGCCCCTTAAAGCCAAGATACTTTGCGGCATCCATTCTAATATCAGAATTACTGTCTTTCAGAGCTTTGATTATTGGTGGAATTGAAGAATCGCACGAAAGTTGACCCAAAGACTGCAGGGCTTTTTTTCGTACATTAATATCAGGATTATTCAGATTTTTCTGGAATAATGCACTCTTTGCAAACCCAATTAAACCCATATAACTTCCCTTACACTGATGTAAGTAACCGCTGCCCAGCAACAGTTACTGGTAATAACAGGTATTTGCTCTGAATACTATGAGAGATTAGTGCTTTCTATTTTAAGCTCTAAACTATTTTTTCTTTCCTGACTCAGCTTTTACAATTTCAATAGCCTTGTGCCAGTCTTCATCATGATATCCATGTAAACATCCGCGTTTTTCATAAATCTCATATGCAATTTCTGCTACACGTTTCAAATCTACTTCAACTTCTTTTTTTAAGGAAACTTTCTTCTTTGCAGGAGCCTTTTTCTTTGCAGCAGGCGTCTTCGCTTTAGGAGCCTTTTTCTTTGTTGCTTTTTCAACTTCCTTCATCAGGTCTACCTTTTTCATGCCAAAGGAATTAATTCCAAGTTCCTTTGCCTTCTTTCTGAGTTCAACCATTGTCATTGTTACATTCCTCCTGTTAATCACCTTTTTAAAAGGCGTTACCATGATATTAACCAATTATACAGGGATTTGTCAATAGACATAGAAATTCTTTTATATTGTTATACAAACAGATAAATCAATCCAGTAATTTTTTGGCAATCCTAACAGCATTTGTAGCTGCTCCCCTTTTAAGATTATCAGCAACTATCCAGAATTTATAGGCTTTTTTAGAATTAGACATATCATTTCTTAACCTTCCAACATAAACATCACTTCTACCCGAAAAATTAATCGGCATAGGATAATCTTCATCTTTGTAATAATTTATTGAATCAGTTTTATTAAATAAATCAATTATCTCTTCTTTTTCTACTTTCTCAGAAAATTCAATGTAAACACTTTCACTGTGGCAATAGAAAACCGGAACCCTCACAGTAGTCGCACATATAGAAATATCAGTAGCAAGAATCTTATTCGTTTCAGACATAATCTTGATTTCTTCCTCACAATATCCACTAGTTCCAATATCGCCTATTCGTGGAATGAGGTTAAAAGCAATAGGATCAGAATATACTTCTGGTTTTACTTTTTTTCCATTTAAGGAACAGACAGATTGTTCTTTTAATTCCTCAACCGCTTTAATTCCGCTTCCAGAAACACTCTGAAGAGCTGTGACTATAATTTTTTCAATTGGTGCAAGCTTATTCATGAAGTACAATGGAATAACAAGTTGAATCGTCGAACAATTCGGATTCGCAATAATCTGTGAATCAAGTTTCGCTATGCTATCAAAATTCACCTCAGGAACCACCAGCGGAATACTGGGATCTTTTCTGAATGCAGAAGAATTATCTATTAAATACCTGCTCCCTTTTAAAATATCCTTTGCAAATTTTTTACTTGTTTCACTTCCAGCACTCATCAATGTAACATCTATATCAAGATTATCAAATGACTCGGAAGTAAGCTCAGAAACGGTATATTCAATTTCACCAAACATAACCTTCTGACCAGCACTTTTTCTTGATGAAAATAAATACAATTCATCAAATGCAACACCTTCCTCATAAAGAGATTTCAGTATCGTTCGTCCTACAAGACCTGTTGCTCCCACTACTGCAATTTTCTTCATATTATTCACCTTTATAATTTATCATTTCAAAAGAATTACCAAAACAATTGTTACCATTAGGATATGTAAATTGTAACATTAATTTCCATGAATTAAAAAAATAAAAAAAATCTCGCGCAGGGAGCGCTGTGAACGCAGAGAACATTATAATAAAAAAAACAAACAAAATTTTACCACGAAGAAACATAGGAGATAATTAATGCTAAATGCCAATATAGATGGGTTCGTATGCAATTTTTGTGAACTTGGAACCCAAGTTCATGAAAGTTGCTTTGACCCCTGCGCCAACTTAGCTATTTCTCAAAAATTGATATAGAAGTATGTTGCAACACAGTCTGTGTGCCCTGCCCTTACAGTATTATTCGATTCATTCAATTTTTTTAGGATCAAAAATGCGCTACCTTTAACTTGTAAAGGCTTGTTTAGTAGAGCCAAGGTCACCCCTATATGGCCCTTTGCTTAATTCAAACTTTTCATGAACAGCTTTAACAGCAGTGAAAAGATCTTTGTTATCAACAAAAACACTGACTTTAATATCAGAAGTCGATATCATATGTATTTGAATCTGTTTCTCCTGTAATGCCGAAAACATTTTAAAAGCAACACCCGGACAGTTTTTCATCCCACTTCCAATAATTGTGACTCTGGAGAAATCTGTATCAAAAACAACTCTCCTTGCACGAATTTCCTGAGAAAGAAGTTTTATAAGGTGAACTAGTCTGATTAAATCACTTTTTTCGACCGCAAATGAAAGATCAGCAAAATCCCCACTGTGATTTTTTGCTATCAGATTTATATTGACTTCCTCTTCAGCAATCATTCTGAAAATTCTTGATAAATAGTCTTTATGTTCAGAAACAGGAATTTTTTCAAAACTGACTCTGGCCTCATTACTCGTATATGTAACCCCTGTAACAATACTTTTATTGATGTCCTGCTTGTTTTTAATCAAGGTTCCCGGATTATTATGAAATGAGTTTTTCACATGAATTACAATATCATTTTTCTGCGCAAGAAGTACTGCCCTGGGATGCATTACTCTAGCTCCACCTCCCGCAAGTTCAAGCATTTCTTCATAAGAAATAGTGTTCAATTTCTGAGCTTCAGGTATCATTTCCGGATCAGCTGTAAAAACACCATCTACGTCTGTAAATATCTCACAACTTTTCAAGCCTAAAGACAAAGTCATTGCTAGCGCAGTAGTATCACTACCGCCACGGCCAAGCGTAGTAATATTTCTAGTATCATTAACAACACCTTGATAACCAGTAATTACAACAATATAGTCCATTTCAAGATGTTTTTTTATCTTATCTACATTAACACTAAGGATCTTGGCACGGCCAAAGTCACTGTCAGTAATAATTGGAAGCTGAAATGCATTAAATGATATCGCCTTGTACCCTTTTGCCTTTAAATAGATAGCAAGAAGACTGGCTGAAACCTGTTCACCTGTTGAAAGCATAAGATCAAGCTCCCGTTTATCAGGATGCAAAGAAAATTCCTTAGACATACGGATCAATTCATCTGTTGTTTTATTCATAGCGGAAACAACAACAACAGGTGATTTCCCGAGCTTCTTGTATTTGATTATTCTCTTGCCAATTTCTTTTATTCTGGAAATATCCTGCAGCGAGGTACCACCAAATTTAAGAACACATGCGTCCAAAACATCCTCCAGTAAATAATACCAAAATCCAATCGTTATCCTGTGACTTGATCACAGGATCCATCTTTCAGTTTTTAACAATTTCAATAGATACTGCGCCCTAATCTTGCAGTATGACATCTTAATCGAATTTTCTTATTCTCTTCCCTTAATGCTCTTCGTGCCCTTCGTGGTAAAATTTTCTTATTTTATAATTGCGACACAGTCTGAGCGGTCTAGCCCTACAATATATTTAATAAAGCGATATATCCTTCATCTCTTCATATCGTTTTTCAATATCTTCTTTAGTCAACTTCGCAATCCTGGAATAACCAAAACCTTCGACATTAAAGGAACCCATAATATTTCCATAGATAACTGCTTTTTTAAGATTTTTATTATTGATTTCAGTTACAGTTGAAAGATAGCCTAAAAATCCACCGGCAAAACTATCACCAGCTCCTGTAGGATCAACCACATCTTCAAAAAGGTATGCCGAAGATGAAAAATATTTACCATCTTTAAAAAAGATCGTTGCTCCATTTTCGCCACGTTTGATTACAACTGCAATTGGTCCTAGTTCCATAACCGCACGAGCAGCTTTCAAAATATTATTCTTATTTGTAAGCTCTCTTGCTTCCTGATCATTTAAAATCATGATATCTGAAGCTTTAACCACTTCCAGCAATTCCTGATTTTTAAGAGAAATCCAGTAATTCATAGTATCAGAACAAATAAGATCTTTTGGCCCAGCAGATTTGATTAAATTAAGTTGTAAAACCGGATCAATATTTCCAAGAAACATCAACTTTGAGTCTTTGTATTTTTCAGGTATCTTTGGATTAAAATTTTCAAAAACATTCAACTGAGTATCCAGAGTATGGGCTATAGCCATATTATTATCATAATAGCCACTCCATCTAAATGTTTTTCCACCTTTTACAATATCTATACCTTCAACATCAACTTTTCTACTAGTTAAAAAATTCATTACTTCTTCTGGGAAATCTTCTCCAACAACGCCAACAATGTTGACCTTGGAAAAAAAACTTGCAGAAATGGAAAAATGTGTAGCAGACCCACCCGGTAGGTCCTTAACACTTCCATGCGGTGTTTCAATGGTATCAAGAGCTACAGATCCAATTGATAATATTGTTTTCATCGATTCCTCCAAAATTATTTATTCCAGCAAACATCAGGTTGCTTAATTGCTTTAACTTCATCTAAACGAGATACAATGGTATTACAAGGTGCATTATGCAATAGTTCAGGATTATTTTTTCTTTCTTCATGAATCTTTATCATGATTTCGATAAACTCATCCATGCTCTTTAAACTTTCAGTTTCAGTTGGCTCAATCATGATTGCCTCCTTAACTATAAGAGGAAAATAAATCGTAGGGGCATGATATCCATAATCCAGTAAACGTTTTGCAATATCTATAGTATGAACCGAGCTGTCTTTTTCAAACCCACTTAACACAAATTCATGCATACATGTTTTATCAAAAGCCAATTTATAATATTTTTTAAGATGTTCTTTCAAATAATTAGCATTTAACACTGCCGTTTCAGATACTTTTTTTAATCCATCAGCACCTAATGCTTTTATATAGGCCAAAGCCCTTACTAATACACCAAAATTACCGTAAAAGCTTGATACCTTCCCTATTGACGGTTCCTTATCCCACCTCATACTGTATTTTTCCTTATCTTTCTCGATAATCGGTAGCGGCAAATATTCAACCAGGTGTTTTTTTACAGTCAAAGGGCCACTTCCAGGACCACCACCACCGTGTGGGGTTGAAAAAGTCTTATGTAAATTGATATGACTTATATCAAATCCTATATCTCCAGGTCTACATTTTCCAAGGATTGCATTAAGATTTGCTCCATCATTATACAAAAGCGCTCCAACACTATGAACCATCTCAGCAATTTTCAGAATATCTGTTTCAAAAAGCCCCAGAGTATTCGGATTTGTGATCATCAAACCAGCTACATCAGTAGTCAATTTTTCCTTGAGATCATCCATGTCGATTGTTCCATCTTTTGTAGATTTTATCTCTTTTACACTGTATCCACACATGGCAACACTTGATGGGTTTGTACCATGAGCTGAATCAGGTATCAGAATTGTTGCTCTTTTATCACCACGATCAATATGATAAGCCCTGATCATAAGAATACCTGCAAATTCTCCATGTGCTCCGGCTGCAGGTTGAAGTGTCACACCGTCCATGCCAGTAATATCTTTTAAAGCTTCGCCAAGTTCCCACATTATTTCCAGATTTCCTTGAGTAAAACTTGCAGGAAGTAACGGATGAACCCGTGTAAATTCATCCATAGAACAAATAGTCTCATTGATTTTAGGATTATATTTCATTGTACAGCTACCTAATGGATAAAATCCTACGTCAACAGAATGATTCTGCCTGGATAATCTCGTAAAATGCCGGACAACATCAAATTCACCAGCATTATTTATTTCAAGTGCTGATTTTCTCAAGAATTTTTCAGGTATATCATTCTGGCTACCTGTATTTTCAAACTCAGGAAAAGTCAGTCCGCATTGGGAATTAATATTAAAAATTAAATCTTCTCTTTCATTCATGAACCAATCTCCAATTAGAAAAGTGATGTGATTTTCAAAACTGCATCATCGATCTCTTCTTTAGTTCTCTTTTCAGTAACTGTAATAAGAACAGTATTCTTATCAGAATCAGCGCAAACAAACCATGCAGGAACTCCTGCCAGAATTCCTTTCTGTCTCATTATTGAAGTAAATGCTGAAGCTGCGATTGGAAGTCTGACTGGAAATTCCTTAAAAAAAGAAGCCTCAGAATTAACAGGTTCCACTTTCCCAGATTCTATCAATTTATCATACATGTAATGCGACTTTTGAATAACATTTTTCCCAATCGAAACCAAACCATCCTTTCCAAGCAAAGACATGTAAACACATGCCCTTAATGCACATAAAGCCTGATTGGAGCATATATTACTAGTTGCTTTTTCTCTTCTGATATGTTGTTCTCTAGTCTGATATGTCAGTACAAATCCTGATCTTCCCTTTGAATCAACTGTTCTTCCAACAACTCTTCCAGGCATCTTCCTGATATTTTTTTTAGTCGTTGCAAAAAAACCCAGATATGGGCCACCATAATTCAAGTAATTACCAAGTGATTGACCCTCTCCAACTATTACATCAGCGCCATATGTCGCTGGTGTCTCAATTACTCCAAGCATAAGAGGATCAACAGAAGCCACATGATAAACTCCCTTTTCCTTGAGAATTTCACCAATTTTTTCTGAATCTTCAAGATAGCCAAACGCATTAGGCTGACTATAAGCAAAAACAGAGATTTCATCATCTAACATTTTTTCCAGAACATCAGAGGATATCATTCCATCATCTGCTGGAAGTTCTATAATTTCATATTCTGTCCCGGTCAGATATGTATAAACCACCTGCTTCCAAAGGGAATTCACATTTGAGGCAAGAAGAAGTTTCTTCTTTTTCCTGTTCTGCCTCAACATCATAAGACACCCTTCTGCCATTGCCGAAGCACCATCATACATAGATGCATTACTTACTTCCATTCCAGTAAGATGTGAAATAAAACTTTGAAATTCATAAATTGCCTGTAGCGTTCCCTGGCTTACTTCAGGCTGGTACGGTGTATAAGCAGTATTGAAATCACTTCTAGAGGAAATTGAATCAACAACAGAGGGAATGAAATGATCATAAGCTCCACCGCCCATAAAATTCGGCATTTTGGAAATATCAATATTCTTCTCAGCAAATCCACGGAACATCTTTATCAATTCATTTTCTGATTTCCCATCACTGGGAAGATTAATTTCACATTTCCCCTGGGTTTTTGCAATATCCGTGAACAACTCCTCAACACAATCGATGTTGAGAAAAGCCAACATTTTTTCTTTATCCTGATCTGTTAAAAGTGTATAATCCATATCAGAGTTTATTCTTCAGCGTCTATAAACGATTGGTATTCTTCCTGATTCATTAACTCGTCAAGTTCAGATTCATCCTCAAGCTCTATTTTCGCAACCCAACCCTTTCCAAAAGGATCTTCATTAATGAGTTCAGGAGTTTCCTCCAGTATTTCGTTTATTTCAATAATTTTACCATTAATCGGACAATTTACATCAGAGACAGCTTTAACGCTTTCAATAACTCCAATAGGATCCTCTTTTGCAAATTCGGCGTCAAGTTCCGGAAGTTCAACTCCAACTATATCGCCAAGCTCTTCCTGAGCATGGTCAGTTAGGCCAATTTTGACAGAATTTTCTCCATCTTTTTTAATCCACTCGTGTGTTCTAGTATAAAGTATTTCATCAGAAATCATTATTCATTATCTCCTTTAAAAAATTATGATTTAACCATTGTTAATGGTGGTTTTTTATAAAAAGGTGTTTTCACAATAACTGCAGAATGTTTCTTTCCTCTGATATCAACAAGGATTTCATTACCGCTTTTATGTTTTCCTTTCCTGACATAACCAAGTCCAATATTCTTTCCAAGAGTAGGAGACTTGACACCACTTGTTACGATTCCGATTTCATTTCCTTCTAAATCTAAAATAGTGTGTCCATGTCTTGCAATCCCTTTTCCAGTTACTTCAAATCCTACAAGATATTCTGAAATCCCATTCTTCTTACGTTCAAGAATCCCATTTTTTCCACAAAAATCTTCTTTTTCCTTTTTTACAGTCCACATCAATTTTGATTCCAGCGGAGTTTTCATATCATCTATATCATTACCATAAAGTAATAATTTCCCTTCCAGTCGAAGTGTATCTCTAGCACCGAGACCAGCAGGGAGCACACCATGTTTTTCACCTTTATTAAGCAGCTCACGCCAAACTGCAGGAGCTTTTTCGCTTTCAAGATATATTTCAAAACCATCTTCACCAGTATAGCCTGTTCTGGATATCAAACATTCTGCTCCACATATTTTTCCAAATTTAAAATAGTAAAATTTTATATCATCAGAATCCAGATCGGATACATCATCTATCAAAAAAGCCGCTTTGGGTCCTTGAACAGCAATTTGGGCATATTCAGAACTTTTATCGATAATTTCAACATCATATCCTTTTTTCAAATGACATTCATTAATCCATTCAAAATCTTTATCCTTATTAGAAGCATTCACAACAAGTAACACTTTTGAGTTAGAAATCCTGTAAACAAGTAAATCATCTACAATAGTTGCATCTGGTCTGCAAAACATAGTGTAACAAGCCTGACCATCCTCAAGATTTGCCACATCATTTGGTACCAGCCAGTCAGCAAATTTAATTGCATCAGAACCAATCAATTCAATCTCGCCCATATGGCTTACATCAAAAATACCAACATTATTCCTAACATTTTCATGTTCTTTAAGAATTCCATATCCCTTATATGATACAGGTAATTCCCAACCACCAAATTCAATTATTTTACCGTTACATTCAAGATGTTCCTGATATAATGGGGTCCGTTTCATATAATTTCCCTCTCGTTAAATTTCTTTGTTACTTCAATCAGCTTCAACTCTGAATAATACAGTTCCTTCTGTAACAGCATCTTCATTTTTGACAAGCACTTCTTTCAAAACTCCATTTGTTCCAGATTTAATTTCATTCATGAGTTTCATAGCCTCTACAATACATACGGTTGTATCGACGCTAACTCTATCCCCTAATTTAACAAATGGAGGAAACTTTGGAGACGAAGACTGGTAAAATGTTCCAATCATTGGAGACTCTATTTCATAATAATTATTAGCATTTTCAACTGGTTTTGATGATTCAATCTTTTCTTCCTGGGCAGCAGGTACACCTACTGGAGATACAGAACTAAGCTGTGTAACAACAGGAACAGCAACAACTTCATGCCCTCTCATTATAGATAGTTTAATATCATCTTTTTCATATCTGAACTCAGCAATATCGTTATCATTAACTATTTTTATAATGTCTTTGACAAATTCGATTTTATTCTTTTTTGCCTTTGGTGGTATTTTTTTCTTCCCTGTTTTCTTAGTATTTTCAGCCATATGTGATACATCCTCCTGAGTCATTTTCAGCAACTAATTAGCACTTTATCACAGAGCTTTTTAGGTGTCAAGTATTAACACGAACATTGCTCAAGTGAACGACTTCCTCAATGTAATTTGAATTGAATTAAACAAAAACATATACCTGTTAATATAATTTTAAATTGCTTGAAAATAGAAATGTTGGTATTATTTTATAAAATTTATTATAAAAGGTAGAATTAAATGAAATCTATTACTCTTATTGTCATATTTAGCATTTTAATACTTCAATGTTCTTTATTTTCAAATCCTGAGAATTTTCCAACTTGGGAAATAACAGTGAACAAAGGAATAAATTTATGGGACTCTGATATAGGCAGGAAGAATATAACTGATGCATATATTATCGTTTATGCAGCAGAACCATTAGCTAATAAAAAATATCATGTAACAGAAATTGGTCGGACTACTGTAAAAATGAATACAAAAAATCCAATCTGGAACTACAAAATTAATTTTTCTCCAAAAAATCATCATGAAGATACAAATTACTTTTATTTCAGACTCTGGGATCGTGATCCAAAATTCAAAAATGATCAACTTTTTGGCGGCTTCCTTCATCATTATACTCATAACAGGGAATTCACGCGGGCAATGGATGGAAATGCTAGAAATATGATAAATCTACCAAAAAGCTACAGATCTACTTTTCGCCATATTGGCGGAATTTTAATCTCTATAAAAAAAATTCCTCCAAAGACTACAGTACCAAATTTGATTGGGAAAACACTTTCTGAAGCAAGACAAATAATAAAAGATTCTAAGTTAAATCTTGTCTCATATGGGTTCAATCCAACAAGTAATATTGCTATGAAAGGGAAAATTATGATTCAATCACCGTCTTCTGGTGAAAAAGTAGATTTAAACTCCCGTATCAGACTTACAATTGGAAAGCTTCCAAGCTATACTGTACCAAATGTTATTGGAAAATCATTTTTCTATGCAAAAAAGCAAATTCTTGCTAAAAGATTGAATATTGGCATAGTTAATTATATCGATTGTCCTGAAATTTCAAAAAACTCAATTGTCAGGTCACAATCCCCTGCGCCATCAACATCAGTAAAGCCTTACAGCAATATAAATCTAGCAGTTTTCAAATTTAAACAACCTAAACCAGTTGTTTTTCCAGATGTTATCGGTTGTAATTACAAGGATGCAAGATACAGACTTAGAAAAGCAGGGCTAAATGTTGGATCAATTAGAAAAAAACCAGTTGATGAGAATAAGGGTACAGTAGTTGAAACTATTCCTGATCGAAAGAAAAAACCAAAACTTCCACCTGGAACAAGAGTTTCTCTGGTAATGGCAGCACCTGAAATGCTTGGAACCAGCCTTGCATTTCCAATTGATAAAAAACCTGGTGAAAAAATGTCCCTGGATTTTAATAAAAACAATTCCTATTATGTGAAAATAACTTCCGATCAAAATGGATATGTTAAATTTTTAACCGCTGCCGGAAGCGTTGGTTTACCACTAGACGGTGAATTTATGGATGAAGAACTTCAAAAATTAGGTAGATATTCTAACTGGTACAGACGAAGAGTATTCAAAGTATTAAAAGGTACATACTTCATGGAATTCTTCTGGGACAGTATGACGGGAAAAAACAAAACAAATGCAATTGTTAATTTTCATTATGAAATAGTTCCTGAAATGGATCCTACAGAACCAAATGATTCCAAAGAAATTGCTCCAACGATCTTTACTGGATTAACAACAGAAATTGCTATTTTCCCATCAGGCGATCAAGACTGGTTTCTCTGGGAAGCAGATGAAGATGGATATCTAAGAATAAATTTTGATGGAAGTACTAAAGGACTTAGTATGTTCGAAATGGATATTTTCTGCGAAGGTAAAAAAGTCAATTCGCATAGAACACCAGTTTCATCAGTCAAGGTCTTTAAAGGAAAAAAATATTATATTAATCTCAGAGTTGTTATTGGTGGTTCTGAAACACCATTTAAGCTAATCCCTCATTTCATATCAGAATTAGATATATACGAACCAAATGATACTCTTGAAACCGCTACTCCAATATCAGGTGATACTTCTGGTTCATTTTATACTCAGGGTCAAGGTGAAAAGGAATTTTTTAAACTTATGCCTCCTGTCTGGGCAAAATACGCAGTATTAAGAGTGGAACATTGCGAATCTCTCATTGATCCAAGATTTTATTATGGTACAGATACAAAAAAAATCAATAACTGGGGCTACGTAAAGCCAAAAAACAACAGCTGTACAATTCCAGTTAATGGAAATGAACTTTTATATTTGTACTCCTGGAATGAACATCACCAGGTTTATTCTGATAAACCAATTTATTTCAGTATTAAATTTCTAAAGGGCAAAGCAAAAACTGATATCGGGAATTCGTTTGAAAATGCATGTGATATAGGATTAAAGGAATCACCAGAATTTGCTTTAGCTCCACAGGGAGATATTGAATTTTTCAAATTTAAAATTGAAAAACCTGGGATATACTATTTTTACATCAAAAATGTTATTTCTAATGAGCTAAGGTGCTATTTACACGATTCGTCGAAAAAAGAACTGGCTCGTTTTGAAGTGAGGCATATTAAAACTCATAAATATGATTTTAAAGAAGCAGGGTCATATTATTTTACAATGAGATGTGAATATGGACATCATTCTTCTTCTGAAGAAATGACGTTTCAGGTACTGGATAAACTACCGGAATCACCTGAATATGAGGATGTAGAAAAAGAGATTATCACAGATGACAGCAAAGCTATGGATTATGCACGACTTGCACTTAAAGCATTAAATGAGAAAAAATATACTGAAAGTATCAGTTTATTTGAAAAGGCCATTGCATTAAAACCAGATCACAGATTTTATCATGATATGGGTGTAGATTATTACAAATTGAAGAAATATTCAGATGCTGAAAAACAATTTAGAAAAGCAATAGAGATTGATTCCAATTATTATCTTGCTTATAAATCCCTTGGTGCGGTGCTAGGCGATCAGGAAAAATTTCAGGAATCACTTGCAGCCTTTAAAGATGCCGAAAAACTTAAAACAACAGATGCATCACTTTATTATAATATGGGTAGAACATACGAGCTTATGCATCGAAAAGATAATTCTAAAAAAGAATATCTTCTTAAAGCTTTTGAATTAACTGAAAAAGCTAATAAAATGGCTCCAGGTAAAAAAGCAGTAATCGATCAGTTAAAGAGATTAAAGGATTTACTTAAGAAATAAAATTTACTCATCCCAATTTATATTATTGAAAACAGAGTTATAATTTTTTAATTCCTGCTCTGTTATTTTTAGCTTTCTATCTAATTCACCCGATACGGAAATTCCCCGATCCTGAAAATCTCTTATTTTAAGTTCCAAATTTTTTACTGTATGTTTCAATGCTTCTATTTCAATTTTGGCTTTATCATATCCAAGATAAAGAATTTTTTTTTCAGTTGCAGCATAATCAAATGATAATCCGGCATTTCCCAAATTCATTGTAATATATGATACACATCCAACTATTAAAAAAAGTATTAGAATCCCAACAGGATAAAACTTTCCTAATTTTCTAACAGGTACATTAATGATTCTTCTGAGAGCATGATATCCAATTTGTAAAACAATTATTCCCAAGATTACATAAAGCCCCAGTACAACATAGAAATGTATCAAACCAAAAAAACGGAATATTCCCAGAACTGGCAACACAGCAGTAGCTGAAAAAACTATTTTCAACCATACATCAAAATTTGAAGTTTCTTTATATTTGCTACAAAGAATATTAAAAATACCAGCAGCAATAAACAGTATTGGAACAATGATTACAGGAATAATCGTAACCCTTAAAAGCGATTCCGTTCTCTGCATTAGATCAAGAATCAGGGAAAACACTATATATATTCCTATATTAACTGCAGCAAACGGAAACATATCTACTTTTTCAGTTAAACTCTTCCTGAAAAAAGCAGAGGGATCAAATAATATATTTTTTATAATTTTAAAATGTTTGTCCATTCTATATTTTATATCGGACAGGCACGGGGACCTGTCCCTACAATTATTTTATTTTTATTCATTTTTTACAAATCCCCTGCGTTCTGAATGAGATGAAGGTTGGATTTTTCTGTATCAGGATAATCTGAAGGCGCACTCTTCTGCGCGTCGAGGATTGTACTGGTGCATAAAAATTCAAGATTCGCTCAGTCTAGGCACGCAGGTTAATGGCCTTTGCCATCTCGCATTTTCAGTGCATGATCCATAATTGTTATCATAACATTTGCGCAACACCTGGCACCTTTTACAGAACCTGGGAAATTAACTACAATAGATCTATCTTTCATGCCACTGTAAGCTCTGGAAAGCATTGCCATTGGAGTCTCTTTATATGACTCTAGTCTTAGGATTTCTGCAATTCCAGGAAGTTCTTTTTCACAAAAATCCCGACAAACTTCAGGAGTAATATCTCGAGGTGAAATCCCGGTTCCACCTGTTGTTATGATAAAATCAGCCCATAGCCCATCTTTTAAAGCCTTCAAAAGATCTTCTTTTTCATCTGGAATAATCACTCGTTTGATATCAAGGTTTTCAATGTTTTCATGGAAAACTTTTTCAATTTCTGGTCCGGATCTATCTTCATAAATTCCTGCTGATGCCCTGTCAGATAACGTAATAACAAGAACTTTCATTACTTATCTCCCCTTCCTTAATAACTTTAACAAAAATTCCACGTCTAGGCATTACGCAGTCTCCAATAGCTTCATATATAGCACATCCATGATGACATTCTTTTCCAATCTGTGTAACTTCAACAATGGTTTCACCAATATTTAATCTGGTGCCTACAGGGAGATCAGGAAGCGAAATTCCAGAAGTCGTAATATTCTCAGCAAAATCTCCAAAGGATAGCTCCACTCCCTTGTTTCGCATAGTAGAAATATCTTCATCATCAAGCATCGAAATCTGTCTATGCCAGTTTCCGGCATGAGCATCTCCAACAATACCATGATCAATTTTCAACTCAGCAGTTTTTACTGGAGTTTTCTGTTCTCCCTTTTCCTTGGAAACGTTTATTGACAAAATTTTAAATTCTTTTCTCATATCAACTCTTCTCTTCTTTATTTTATCTTTTATCTTTTGTTTTTTGTATTTTGTATTTTGTATTTTATCCATCCCTTCCTGCGTTCTGAATGAGATGAAGGTTGGATTATTCAGTATCTGGTCAGACCGAGGCGTGCTAACGTACGTTGTATGCGTATATGGTGCCAGGGCACTTGAATTCTACTACTTCACCAATCTCCAAAAGAATTAAAGTCCATCTGGCACCGGTATTAACTATTTTTCGCTCATTCTAGGCACGCAGGTCATCCTCCTATTTGGGACATTCCCCTCTTCGTGCATTCCGTGCCCCGTTCAGGTTTAGCATTGATTGCTTTTTTAATCGAATTCTGAATGTCTTTCATATCAATTTCAAATTCAGAATCTGAATGTAGACATGGCTTAAGTGTCCCATCAGCAAGTAATCTAACCCTGTTACATGTACTACAATCCGGAGGACGATCAAAACAATAACTTGTCTCTTTTGTCTGCGTAATAGAAAAGTGGTTGATCAACTGTAATTTAATACCTTTTTCATCACAAAATGCATTCATCACAGCAATATCATCATCAGTAGTATTATCCATTACAACCATATTCAACTTTATTTTAAAACCAAGTCTAATTGCCTCATCAATACCATCAAGAACAGGCTGTAAAACTCCACAACGGGTCAATTCTCTATATTTTTTTTCATCAAGAGTATCAAGTGAAATATTGATAGTCCTCAATCCATTTTCCCACAAAGATTCAGCTTTTTGAGCAAGTAAAACTCCATTTGTAGTCAAACCGATTTCTTCAATACCATCAATATTGATAATTTCATGAATAAGCCATTCCACATTTTTCCGAACCAGAGGTTCCCCACCTGTAAGACGTATTTTTGTTATCCCAAGTTTTACTGCTTCAGAAACTACATCAAGAATAGTTTCATAACTTATAATATCACAATGATTTTTCATCTCAATACCATCTTCAGGCATACAATAGGTACATCTCAGGTTGCACCTGTCTGTAATAGAAATTCTCATGTAATTAATTTGTCTTTTAAAGGAATCTAACATCTATCTCAGTACCTTTTTTTATTTCATGAATACCCTGTTCAATACAAATCAGCGCATTTGATTCAGTCATAATATTGATATGTCCTGAACCATGATAATCAGGCAATGTAATTTTATCTCCATAAAAATACACAGGTACATACTCTACACGTTGCGAATTTTTTCTAAAAAAATCTCTGTTAGTTTTTCCTTTTGCAATTTGTGGTGTATGTTCATATCCCATAGTCTTGTATATTAGTGGCTTTACAAAATATTCAAAAATAACAAAAGTTGAAACAGGATTCCCAGGAAGTCCAAAAAAGAATTTTCCATCTTTATCACCAAATACGGTTGGTTTTCCAGGTTTTATAGCTACTTTTTCAAAATGCAGCAGAACACCGAGTTCTTTTAATACATCTGGAACAAAATCATAATCTCCCATTGAAACGCCACCTGAAAGAAGTATAAAATCGCATTCGCTAAATGCTTTTTTGATTATTGCCCTGATCAATTCTTTTTCATCCTGGACAATTCCATAATATTTAAGTTCAACATTCATCGTATTTATCTGTGCACAAAGCTGAGGCCCATTGCTATTGAAGATCTGTCCTTTGCCAGCTGTACCACCAGCTTCAATAATCTCAGATCCTGTATTTATAACACCAATAACCGGTTTTTTTGACACTTTTACCTGATTTTTTCCTATACAAGCCAGGGTTGCGATTTCCTGTGGTCGAATCAAAGTTCCCTTGCCAAGAACAGATTGCCCTATCTTTAAATTCTCTCCAACCTTACAAATATTAACATATTCATCTGGTTTAGAAATTGTCATAAAACCGTCACTCTCAGAAGTAAACTCGACACGAATAACATTTGTTGCACCATTTGGCACCATTGCTCCAGTCATTATTCGTGAACATTCACTAGGTCCCAGGTCTTTTTCTGGAACACTTCCGGCTGCGATATCTTCAATTATCCTGTATTTTGAGTAATTTTCTGATGGAGTAAATGCAAACCCATCCATTGCAGATTTGTTAAATGGAGGTAATTCAACACCTGAAACCACATCCTCTGCAAGAATCCTGTTAAAACAATCATTTAAAGGCAACTCTTCAGATTTTACTGTAATCTCTCTATCAAGAACAATCTCTAAAGCTTTTTCCGGGCGAATCATATTATTTAAAACATCCTAATGTACAACTGCTGATTTTTATTTCATCTTCCTGACATATCTTGCCAACTTTACCTGGTTTTATTCCCAGTTCCTCAGCAATTTTAAATGCATCTCCACATTTTAGTTTCACTTTGCCATCTTTCTCGATTGCGTATTCTTTAATTTTTTTTCTTATATTATCCATAATTTTGATTTCTTGACCTGAATCAGTTATTCTCCTTTTGAATGTGTAAACCTTATATTATAGTTATCTACTATATCACAGTCAATCTATTTTTTATAAGTTTTACACTCTTTAAGGGCGTGTAAATTAATAGTTTAAATTGACAATGAAACAATTATTGTAGGGAACGGGCAGTCCCGTTCCCTACATATGGTGTTTATCTGAAACTATTAATTTGTGTTCCCACTCTTTAATTCCAGTTTTTTATCTGAAATATTGTATTTCATGGTATATTATTATATTCACTATTTTTCACATAATCAATTTTGAGGATTAAATGACAATTAAACAAGAGAAAACTGAAAAAAAAATTGAACATCTACTGCTTGAACATCAAACAATACTTGATTCTATACCTGCTTTATTTTTTTATAAAAATAAAGAAAATGTAATCCTTAGAGTTAACAAAGCACTTATGGACGCGACAAACTTAACTCGAGAAGAATTAGAAGGGAAATCATGTTTTGAATTTTGGCCTAAAGAAATAGCTGAAGCCTATTGGAAAGATGACCTGGAAGTGATGGCAACAGGAAAGCCAAAAAGAAAAATTATTGAACCATTTGAAACAAAATCAGATACTAGATGGTTACAAACAGATAAAATACCATATAGAAATGAGAACGGTGAAATTGTTGGAATCATTGGTTTTTCAATCGATATTACCGATCATAAACTGATTGAAAATGCTTTGCGAGAATCAAAAAATAGATACAGGAATCTTTTTGAAACTTCTAGAGATGCAATAATGACTTTAACTCCACCAACATGGAAATTTACAACTGGTAATGCCACAACTATTGAAATGTTCAATACAAAGGATGAAAAAGAATTTATTTCTCTTGGACCAGAGGAATTATCTCCTGAATATCAGCCGGACGGTATCCCTTCTAATGAAAAAGCAAAAATAATGATCAAAAAAGCAATGAAGAATGGTAGTAATTTCTTCGAATGGACTCATAAAAGATATAAAGGCAAAGAATTCCCTGCAACTGTATTATTAAGTAGAATCATTGAAAACGGAAAAACTTTTCTACAGGCAACAGTAAGAGACATAACAATCAGGAAAAAATCAGAAAAAATGCTTCTGGAAGCTCAGAAAATGGATTCCATAGGTAATCTCGCCGGAGGAATTGCACATGATTTTAACAATATACTAGTCGGTATTATGGGATTTGCGGAATTAATCAAAGAAAATCTTGAACATGGAAAGTTCTCTCCGCAAAAAATCCTATCAGGCATAAATAAGATTATTATAGGCGGAAAGCGAGCCAGAGATATGACTTCTCATTTGCTTGGTTTTTCCAGACAGGGAAAATATAATCCAAAAAATCTTGATCTAAACAATATTGTTACTGACATTTACCAAATGGTAAGAAAACAGGCTAATATAGAAGGCCAGGAAATAATTATTCACTTGAATGCAAATAGAATCATCTTCGCTGATGAAACTCAAATGTTTCAAGTCCTGCAAAATATCTTAATCAATGCTTTGCATGCAGGTAAAAAAGGTAATAAAATTATTATTGAAACAAATAATGTTGATTTTTATGAAGCACGCCTTTGTAAATCAGGTGAAATGGATGCCGGTTCATATGTTCAACTTTCCGTAACTGATCGTGGCACAGGAATAGATAACGAGATACTGGACAAGATATTTGAACCCTTTTTCACAACCAAGGAAAAAGGTAAAGGAACTGGCATGGGACTGGCGATGGTTTATGGAATAGTAAAAAAACATCACGGACATATTGATGTCGAAACTAATACGTCCTTAGATAAACATGGATCTAAATTTATTATTAATTTTCCAATTTCTGAAAATCAGGAACTCATAGAACCAGAAATTGAAACTCCAGAATTTGTAATGGGAAGAATACTTGTTATTGACGATGACCCAATAGTATTGGAAATTGCTCAAACCGCTCTAGAAAATAAAGGTTTTGAAGTAATCATAACTGACAACGGCACTCAAGGTATCGAAATTTTCAAAAACGGTGGAATAGATCTTGTATTATCTGATCTAATCATGCCAGGTCTGGATGGAATTGAGGTTTGTAAAAAAATAAGTGAACTTGATTCAAATGTAAAAATAATTGCGATGAGTGGATATCAAAAAGACGAAAAAGTCCAGGAAATGCTACAAAGTGGTGCATCTGATTTTCTTGAAAAACCATTTGAACTTAACAGCCTATATAAAATTATTAGCAATGCATTAGCCTCAAAAGACTTACTGATGAAATAGAATACATTCTTATCGATTATTCTATTTCATAACTGGTATAAATGAAAAAAAGCCTGGAAAAATATTTCCAGGCTTTTTTATATAATATTTTTTTCTTATTTTTTCTTTTTAACAGATTCCATTTCTTCTTTTTCACAACATTGATGACTAAAATCCACAATGTCTCCAAGTCTAACAAGGGAATATACTAGAGCACCCCAGAATCCTGAAAGAAGAACAATAAATATCCATAACGCACCATCAACCTGTCTTGCTTTAAGATCGTTGTAAACCCATACAGTGAAAAGAATATGTAAGATTATACAAATAACCAGGAATATCACCATCTTTTTTTTCAAAACACTCAGCAGCCTATATCCTAAATTCACTCTTTTTCTTCTTAAATTAGGTCTGCGAACTTCATTTTTTTTCTTCTGAAGCTTAAATTTTCTCATCTCGTTTCTAAAATGACTCTCATTTTGGCGTTCTTCGAAATCAAGTTTCATATTCTTAATTTTAAATTCATTCCATACAGGTTTTGGCGAAACAACCTTCTGATTCCATAAAGGTTTCGCTGCAATACCGTGCTGACATACTGCATATGGTGCCATTACCATTACCAGTAACATTACAAATAATAATTTTTTCATGGTTCTTCCCTTCCTTTCAGTCTAACTTCATTATTATTATAATGTAACCAAGCGATCAGAGTCAAATGTAAAATAATTAAGCTGCAAACAGTTTTCTTTTCTGTTCTGCAAACTCTTTTTCAGTTATTTCATCTTTTTCTTTTAATTCTATTAACTTTTGAAACTCAATGAATACACTTTGATCATTCTTTAAATTATTTGATGTAACAGCATCAATGCCATAAGAATTATACATTTTTATGAAAATTCCAATTGCTAAACATACACCAATTACCAGACAACTTTGAAAAGTCAGGATATCTTTAAAATAGCTCCAGGAAACGTAACCTAAAAAAGTTCCAGGTAAAATATAAAATATTAGAATTGATAGAATATTTATTATATAAGGTAATAATTTTTTCATTCTAACTCCTTTTGTACGCAAAAACGGCACGCAATACACAAAATATTTGCTTACTATTATTATTCATTGTGTATGTTATCGGTAAACTTTTAAATTACTTTTGCTATTTTATCTTATCAAGCAAATGATAAAGCATGACACCAGCGGTGGTTGCCACATTAAGAGAATTACACATTCCAAGAATCGGTAAATGAACGATCATATCAGCAACTTCCAATACTTCAGAAGAAATACCATCATCTTCTCTCCCTACGATTAGGGCAAGTGGTGTTGAATAATCTGCTTTAAGATAATGAACACTCGTATTTGCTATTTCCAGTGCAACAATTTGAATATTTTGTTGTTTCAAATTTGAAATTACATCAAGTGTTCGAGGTTGATATTCCCAATTAACCCATTTTTCTGATCCACCGGAACTTACAGTAATTTTACGATTTGGAGGTATTACAGAATAGTTTTCACAAATGAAAACTTTTTCAGCTAGAGTGGCATCAGCAAGACGAAGAATAGCCCCAACATTCTTCATATCTTTTAGATTATCAAGTATTATGTAGAAAGGATTTCTAGGTAAATCACCAAATGCGGTACGGGATAATTTGGATTCTCTGAGTTCTTTTTTAGATAGCTGTTTGATGCTCATAATTTTGTTAGTATACCATACCATCAATATTCATAATTCCATACGGGAGGGTCGCCCTGACTGTGTCACAATCCAATTTGTCATCCTCGGGGTTCGGGGATCTCTGTGGTAAAATTTTCATATTTTGATTAATTCACTAGATCAGTAATCCATTTTCGGGATCTGAAACGATGTAATCCAAAAAATATTTTTATGATTTCCTCAGTACAAGCGAGTAAATAAACGAAATGTACTGGCAGATTCCAGTAAAATGCACCTATACATGCCAGTGGAATTCCAATTCCCCACATCGCACCAATATCCAGAATCATTCCAAATCTGGTATCGCCTCCACCTCTTAAAATCCCAACAATCAAATGAAAATTCAGTGACTTAAACGTTACTATCAACCCAAAGAAAAAAAGTAGGTTTCGACTGCTTGCCTTTATACTCAAAGGGACATTAAACAGCATTGGAATGAACGGGCTTAAGAGAATTATAACCACTCCAGAAATGATTCCTGTTATCAGGCCAATAAAAAGAAACCGTTTTCCATTTAAAATGGCTTGTTCTTCGTCTTTTGCACCTATACTGTTTCCGATAAGTGTGGAACATGCCGTGCAAGTTCCAAATATTACAACCATTGAAAGGTTCATAGCCTGATCTGAAATATTATACGAAGCAACGGCATCTGTACTCATTCGAGCATAGATCACACAAAAGAATACAGTACCAAGCCCCCATCCAAATTCATTTATAACAACAGGCGCAGCTGTAGCAAATGCTTTTTTTACCATTGTCTTTGAAAAATCAGTGAATTCTCTCAATGTACCTGCAATAGGATTTCTAGTTGCATACAGAACTGATATCAGGAAAATTACTTCTAATGATCTTGAGCAGAGAGTCGCAATAGCAGCCCCCCTAACGCCAAGTTGTGGAAATCCCAACTTTCCAAATATAAGTAAATAATTTAGGAAACTATTTGTAAGTAGCGCAAAGGTAGAAATCAGCAGAGGCATTTTAACTTGATGCATGCTTCTGAGAACAACTGAAAAAATAATAGTTATCGCTGAAAAAAAATAGCTGAATGACGTAATTCTCAAGTATTGAATTCCAGTTATGATTACTTGCTGGTCCTTACTATAGATGGACATTATAAATCGAGGTGCAAAAAAGGCACAGACAGCAAAAATAGTAGCACCAGTAAAACCTGCAATCAAACCGATTCCTACCATTTTTTTTATATTTACT
>DAOVTB010000004.1 GCA_030633305.1 Candidatus Muiribacteriota bacterium | reverse complement strand
TATGTCAAATGTCAAGACCATATCCCAGATTTTTCGCTTTTTTCTTGGTATTGAGATTCTCCAATATTTATTTACAAAAATTTTAAAAAAATCCCAGAAATTAATGTTTCTAGTGCCTTTTGAGTCAGAGAAGATTTCAATCATTGAATTTTGGTATTTCGCAAGTGACTTAATATAATTAGAAATAATTTGATTATGACTTTTCTGTTGATTCAATAATTTTATCAATTCACTATTGTGCTTTGAATTTTGGGAAACAATTGAGACCTCAAGGGCATTGATTTTTTTTAAATAAGCAAAACCAAAAGGGGGTCAGGTCTATAATTTATGAATAATCACCACCTCTTCCATTTTTA
The DNA here is from genome assembly GCA_030633305.1 of Candidatus Muiribacteriota bacterium. Classification (GTDB taxonomy): domain Bacteria; phylum Muiribacteriota; class DAOVTB01; order DAOVTB01; family DAOVTB01; genus DAOVTB01. The sequence goes on along the minus strand of DAOVTB010000004.1, from coordinate 62,037 downwards.
CATTCCAATTATACAACCAAATCATACAAATGTTAATCACAAGTTTTTGAAGGTTTGTTAGATTTTGGTTGAGATGTCACAGAAGATGTGCCAGGTAGTGACATAATGACTTTCAACCGACCAATATTATGTCAATACCAAGCACAGGTACTGGCGATGGTTTGTTAGATTTTGGTTGAGACCTCTCAATTTATTGAGGTTTAGCAAACATCAAATGTGGATTTTTTATTTGGTATTTGTTATTTTTCTTTTTTCTCACTCTTAGTCTTTGCTTTTTTTGCCTGCAAAAAACAAAAGACAGGATAACCCATCTTATATACAGATTTTTTATTTGTTCTTTTTATATTTTACTATTTAAAGTCCATTCTACGTTCTCAATGAGATGAAGATTGGAATTTTCAAAGTTTTTTAAACCTGCGGTGTATTAGCATACTCCGCAGGTTTAAAACGCTGCGGAAAAATTCAATATTCGCTCATTGAGGACGTAGAATGGCGCGCTCGGCAGGACTCGAACCTGCAACTTTCGGATTCGAAGTCCGATGCTCTATCCAATTGAACTACGAACGCATCCAAGAAAAAAATTCTTTGATCAAGAATTTTTCTTTATCTTCTTTTTTTATTAATTCATCTACCACATTTAGAATGAGATGAAGGTTGGAATTTTTAAGGCTTTTCAAGCCGAGGTGTACTATTCTGTACTCCGCAGGCTTGGGAAGGTGCAAAAAATTTCAAGATTCTCTCATTATGAATGTGGCGGAGAGGGTGGGATTTGAACCCACGGTAGAGCTATAAACCCTACATACGCTTAGCAGGCGCACGCCTTCAGCCGCTCGGCCACCTCTCCAAACATATTCAAATATTTAATCCCTAGCATATCATATGCTTTGGAACTTTTTTTCTTTGTTCTTTTTTTATCTAACTGCCATCAGGACATTTGCTGAGATGATATTTGGATTTTTCATGACATTTCAAACCGAGATGCACTCTTGTGTGCTTCGCAGGTTTGATAAATGGCATTAAAAATTCAAAGATCGCTCATCAAATGTTATGATGGCGGAGAAGGTAGGATTCGAACCCACGGTACCTTGCGGCACAACGGTTTTCAAGACCGCCGCCTTCAACCACTCGGCCACTTCTCCACACAGCAATAAATCTTACCAGAAATAATTTCTCTTGTCAACGAAGAGAAATTATTTTTTTTCTGCACTTCCGTCTATAAGCAGGATTTCACCCGGCTTCAAGAAATTATACTTCTCTCGAGCATATTTTTCAATACCCTCTTTTCTCATAAGAAGCTCCATCTCTCTTTTCTTACCTTCATATAAAAGCTTTAATTTATGCTTTTCTTTTAAAATCTGCTTTTTTTCTTTTCTTAATTGCTTTAATTCTATTTCATTCTGATAATAGAAGATCCCGGAAATCAGAAGCATAATCGCTACTACAATCAGTAGCAATTCTTTAGGAATTTTTCTTTCAGGTCTAAGCTTTCCTTCGCTAGCGTTAAACCTGATTTCCCGATATTCTCTAAGGCTTCTAACTTTCATATCTCACTATTACTTATCAGTTTTCATCATCATCATCTGCTATGTCATCACCATCAACAATATCATCGTCATCTTCGATTACATCATCTTCTTCAATAATATCAGCATCTTCGACGACATCACCATCTACTGCAACGTCAACATATACTTTTGCATTACTATCAACATTGGAATCAGCTGTTGCCTCTATTTTTGCCTCTACTTCATCATCCTTAATAATTCTTTCGAGTGCAATTACCTCGTCATCATCACCAAGATTTATAATCCTGACACCTTTTGTTGATCTGCCCATTGATCTAACCTGCTTTGCAAAAATTCGGATCAATTTTCCATTCTTCGTAATGATCATCAATTCATCATCAACCAAAACAGCAGAGCTTACTCTTGCTTCTCCATTTCTAAAATCAACTATGATATTCCGTATTCCAATACCACCCCGTTTTTGAAGCCTGTAAGCAGCAATTTTTGTTCTTTTCCCATATCCTTTTTCAGTTACAGTAAAAATTGTGAATTTATCGTCTGGAACAACTTCAGATGTAATAACTTCATCACCATCTCTCAGGTTTATTGCTTTAACACCAACAGCTGTTCGACCCATATTTCTGACATCAGTAGCTTTAAATCTTATTGCTTTACCGTATTTAGTTGCTATAAAGATCTGATCTTCATTAACACATTTCAATACACTTACAAGTTCATCTTCTGGAGTTGCGAAATTAAGAGCTCTTATTCCATTTTTCCTGACATTACTAAAAAGATCCATTGTAACTCTTTTGATCTTACCGAATTTGGTAATCATCACAAAAGATCTGTCAGGTGAAAAATTTCTTACTGGAATAACTGCTGTAAATCTTTCGTCTTTATCTCTGTTTACAAGATTGATAAGCGGTTTACCCTTGGCTTCTCTGCTGCCTCTTGGAATAAAGTATACTTTCAACCAGTAGACTTTACCAGTATTGGTAAATAGCAAGAGATAATCAAGTGTATTGGCTTTAAAAAGAATTTCAATGAAATCAGCTTCTTTTCTCTTTCCGCTTGTAACACCTTTTCCACCACGATGCTGAGTTTTGTATGTATCTACAGGAACTCGTTTAATATATCCGGAATGAGTGATTGTAATTATTTCTTCTTCATCCTGAATCATATCTTCAAGGGTAATATCCTGAACCTGATCTACAACTTCTGTTCTACGTTCATCTCCATATTTATTCTTGAGATAAATCAGATCATCCTTGATCATATCCAGGACCATTACTTCTGAACCAAGAATAGCTCTGTAATGTTCAATTCGTTTATGTAATTCAGCTAATTCTTCTATAAGTTTATTAACTTCCAGACTGGTAAGCTTCTGTAAACGCATATCAAGAATCGCCTGGGCCTGGATATCAGTAAAATCAAAGGTCTCCATCAAGCGGACTTTTGCTTCAGCTGGATTCTTGGATGCTCTTATTAACTTAATAATCTCATCAATATTATCAAGTGCTTTTATTAACCCTTCTAAGATATGTGCTCTTTTAAGTGCAAGTTCAAGTTCATATTTTGTTCTTCGAACAATGATATCTTTTCTATGCTCAATGAATTCGTTCAACATTCCTCTGAGCGTCATAGTCTGAGGTTTTCCACCTGTAATAGACAGCAGGTTGATTCCAAAGCTTACTTCAAGCTGGGTATTCTTAAAAAGATAGTTTGCGACAACTTCGGCTTCAACGTCTCTTTTAAGTTCAACTACAATCCTCATACCTTTACGGTCTGATTCATCTCGAAGATCTGAAATCCCTTCGATATTTTTACTTCTAACCTGATCAGCAATAGCCTCAAGTAGTTTTGATTTATTCACCTGATAAGGAATCTCAGTTATAACTATCCAGTTTTTATTCTTCTTTTCCTCGACATCATACTTTCCTCTGAGTTTTATAATACCTCGACCAGTTCTATAAGCACTGTTTATTCCAGCTTTTCCATTAATAATTCCACCAGTTGGAAAATCAGGAGCAGTAACATGCTGCATCAATTCTTCAATCTGAATTTCTGGATCATCAATAACTGCAATAAGACCTTCAACGATTTCACAAAGATTATGCGGAGGTATGTTTGTTGCCATACCAACTGCAATTCCACTTGATCCATTTAATAAAAGATTAGGTATCTTTGATGGAAGTACAACAGGTTCTTTCAGTGAATCATCAAAATTTGGGCGCCAGTCAACAGTATCTTTTTCGATATCTTCTAACATTTCCATGGCAAGTTTCGATAAACGAGCTTCTGTATACCTCATCGCCGCTGCATTATCACCATCCACTGACCCAAAGTTTCCATGTCCATCTACAAGCGGATAACGCATTGCAAACGGCTGGGCCATCCTGACCATAGCATCATAAACAGCAGTATCACCGTGTGGATGATACTTACCAAGAACTTCACCGACGATTCTTGCACTTTTTTTATGAGACTTTGATGGAACAAGTCCAAGATCTCTCATTGCATAAAGAATTCTTAAATGTACCGGCTTTAAACCATCTCTGACATTTGGAAGAGCGCGACCGATGATTACACTCATCGCGTAATCAATATATGAGACTTTCATCTCATCTTCAACATAAATCGGGACTATTCCGTGTTCCAGCTTATCCTCGTATTCTGACATTTTTATCTCACCTTCCTAAATATCTAAATTTGTAACTTCTTTTGCATATTTCTTAATAAATTCTCTACGGGGTTCTACCTGATCACCCATAAGAACTGTAAAAATTTCTGCAGCTTCTATTTCATCGACTATCTGTACCTGTTTTAAAGTTCGAGTTTCTGGATCCATAGTTGTATCCCAAAGCTGATCTGCATTCATTTCTCCAAGACCTTTATATCGCTGCAAAGAATACTTTATACCTGGATTGTTTCTAAGATGGTCCTGAAGTTCTTCATCCCTGTAAAAATAAGTCTCTTTTTTTCCGACTTTAAATTTATAAAGTGGAGGCTGTGCAATATATATATGTCCATTTTCAATAAGACCTCTGAGATATTTATAGAAAAAAGTCAACAGCAGAGTCCTGATATGTGCGCCATCAACATCAGCATCAGTCATGATTATAATCTTATGGTACCTTGTTTTTTCAATATCAAAATCTTCACCAATATTTGTTCCAAACGCAGTCAGCATCGTACGAATTTCTTCATTTTTCAGTATCTTATGAAGCCTGGCTTTTTCAACATTCAGGATCTTTCCTCTTAGTGGCAAAATAGCCTGAAATCTTCTGTCACGGCCCTGTTTGGCAGAACCTCCCGCGCTGTCTCCTTCGACCAGATAAAGTTCACATTCACTTGGATCCTTTGATGAACAATCTGTTAATTTTCCAGGAAGAGAAAAGGAATCCAGTGTACTCTTTCTTCGAGTCAATTCTCGGGCTTTTTTTGCTGCTTCTCTTGCTTGGGAAGCAACCACAGCTTTATTAATTATTTCCTTTGCCCAGCTTGGATTTTCATCCAGGAACTGCCTGAACAAATAACCAAAAAGTGATTCAACAATACCTTTGACTTCGCTGTTACCCAGTTTCATCTTTGTCTGTCCTTCAAACTGTGGGTCAGGAATTTTAATACTCAATACAGCGACAAGCCCTTCCCGGACATCCCCTCCGGTCAACTGGTCCTTATCTTTCAAAAGATTTGATGTTTTTGCATAATCATTGATTGTCTTGGTAAGAGCGCTTCTAAAACCGGTAAGATGAGTTCCACCTTCTTTAGTATTGATATTGTTAACAAAAGTCAGAACGGTTTCATCATAACTCGCATTGTAAGCCATAGCAACTTCAATAATAAGATCATTTTTTTCACTCTTCAAATAGAAAGGTTCTTCAGTAAGTGTTCTTCTACTTTTATTCAGATACTGAACAAAAGAAACAATACCGCCTTTATACTCAAACACGTGTTCTTTTCCAGTAGCTTTTTCCGCAATCCTGATCTTGAGACCTTTATTTAGAAAAGCTAGTTCTCGAAGTTTTTTTGACAGATAATCAAAATCCCACGGAATAGTTCCAAAAATCTCTTCATCTGGTAAAAACTTCAAAAAACTACCTGTCTTTTCTGTATCGCCAACAACTTCCAATTTAGAAGTCACATCACCTTTAACATAGCTTTGGTGATGAATATTACCATTACGAAATACCTTTACTTCCAGATATTCAGCAAGTGCATTCACGCAGGATACCCCAACACCATGCAATCCACCTGACACCTTATAAGAACTGTTATCAAATTTTCCACCAGCATGAAGAGTTGTCATAACAACTTCAAGAGCGGACTTTCCCGAACCTTTATGTTCATCAATTGGAAAACCACGGCCATTATCTTCAATTGATATACTATTATCAAAATTTATTATGACCTCAATAAAATCGCAAAAACCTCCCATTGCTTCATCAATACTGTTATCAATAACCTCAAAAGCAAGGTGATGCATACCTTTAAAACCAGTATCTCCAATATACATAGCTGGTCTTTTTCTGACAGCACTCAATCCCTCTAAAACAACTATCTTGTCTGCATTGTAACTTTCACTCAAATCGATAATTCCTTTCTACTTAAAATTTATTTTCCCTAACTCTTTTAACTAATGTTCTAACTGAAATATTTGTGATATAACATAATCCATCATCCGTCAATACAACAGATTTTATCTCATCCTTATTACATATTCGAACTACTCTCTTACGCTTATAAAGTCTCTGAATATATTTTTCGTTTACCTTGAAACCAAAGATTGATTTATCCATCATTGCAATTATATTTTTCGAATAAAGCATAAAATTGTTTCCTATATGTAAATACATAACCTATTACCTGTTATAAAGTGCAAAATAATACATATCAACTGAGTATCTTCCGTATTTTCTGTTCAAATCAAAATATGAAAGTCCAGGATCCCGATTCAAATAACTCATGACTTCACATACTTTTTCCATAAAAACATCATTTTTAATATATCTCTGTCTTGCTTTATAAGCATTTTCAAATAATTTGTAAAATTTTTCAGAAATTTCAACATCCTTGAACATATCAGATTCTCTTTTTATATCACACCTGATATCGTCGGGAATCTTAATTTCAGGTTCAGGCTCAGGAACTTTTCGGTTTTTCTTATCTTTATCCAATTTTTTTACAGGATTTTCAGATCTTTGAACAAAACGAAGGTTACTATATTTTTTAAGAAATTCCGTTTTTTTCATTTTTCTCAGGATATCCTGCTTTAGAAAAACCAGTTCATTAAGCCACACGGAACTGTTAACTGAAATTATAAGCGTATTTTTATTGGAAGATACAATACTGGTCTCATTTGCTACTGATTCTCCAACGGTATCACACCATTCACGCTGACAGTTTAAAACATCCAGATGACGCTTTAATCCTATTTTTTTTGCTAGATTCTTGATTTCGCCTACTAGTTTTTTCATCTAATTAACTCTATTTCATTGACAGAATCAAAGTGTTTTCCAATCTCACTACGGCGTTCCTGTGAAGTAAAAAATACCTGATTCTGTGAAAGGCCACAAAGTAATTCCAAATAATTCTTCTGATCAAAAAAATTAAAAAAATCATCCATCAGCATAACCGGAGCAATATTGCTTTTATTTCTAATCACTTTGTTTATTGCCAGTTTCAATTCAAGTATCCATTTCATTTTTTCACCAGTTGAATAGAACTCTTTTATAGCGTTTCTATTCTCAAAAAATACATATTCATCTCTCTGGGGACCAAATAGAGAATAACCATATCTTTTTTCTCTTTTTTCAAGCTGCTCATGCAACTCAAAAATCTTTGCTTTTAAACTTCCCTTATCGAGCTCGGAAATATCGAACTGATTATTCAATCTATAGGAAATTTTCCCCTTATTCTGCCATTCTTTTTGAATCACAGAAAGCATTGTTATTCTATTATAAATAACATTAAAAGTCAATATTATATATGAGTCTGTTATTGACTTTAAATATAATTCATCAACTTTTAAACCCAGTTGAATATTTTTCAATAATTTGTTTCTTTCACTCAATATTTTTCTTATTTTCAAAAGATCATCGAAGTATCCAGTGTCAATCATTGAGAATTCATGATCAAAATAAGATCTTCTATATGCAGGATTCTCATCAATAATGGCAATATCACCAGGATGGAACATCAATATTCTGCTTATTTTAAACAATTCACTACTTTTTTTTAGTTTTTTTTCATTTATAGAGAATATTTTTTTCTTATTGTCAGCTTCAATAGAAATTTCGTTTAATTCTCCAAAAATTTCTAAAAAACCAGTTAATTTCATCTGTTCTTTTTCAAATGAGATTAAGGATTTATGTCCATGTCTTTTGAAAACTTTACCGGAACGTACTGACCTTCCTGACATAAGAAAATAGATTGCTTCGATTAAACTAGATTTTCCAACCCCGTTTGGGCCATAAATATAATTAAATTTACCGAAATCTCTGGAAAAATCAGAGAAATACCTGAAATTTTCCAGGGCTATTTTCTTTAAAAACATAGTTAGTTATATAACCCGAAATGTCCTAAATTGAAAGATTTTTCTCAAAAATCTCGATTTCATTTTTGAATTCAAGATTTCTATTCATCATATCCTCAATCTTAGAAATAGAGTGCATTATCGTAGTATGATCACGCCCGCCAAATTTTTCACCGATAAGCTGTAACGGCAAGTCTAAAATAGTTCTGATAAGATAAATCGCAACTTGCCTTGGATGAGTAATTTTATTACTTCTTTTTTTAGAAATAAGATCAGCAACAGTTACTTCGTAATAATCTGCAACAAGGTTTTTTATATATTCAACATTTATTTTCTGTTTTTTAAACTTAATTAAATCCCCAAGGATTCTATCAACAAGTTCTCTGGTAATAAAACTTTTTTCTATTGAAGAATAAGCTACAAGTCTGGTAAATGCTCCCTGCAATTCTCTGATATTAGATTCAACTCTTTCGGCAACATAAGCCAAAATTTCCTCAGTAACTTCAACTTCTTTATCTTCCGCTTCTTTCTTAAGAATTGCAATCCTTAATTCCAGATCTGGAGGTTGAACATCAGCTATTAGTCCATGTTCAAACCGATTTACAAGACGATCTTCCATTTGAGCCAAGCGTTTCGGCGGCCTGTCGCTGGTAAGTACAATCTGCTTGTTCCTTTGAAAAAGTTCATTAAAAGTATGAAAGAATTCTTCCTGGGTTTGAATTCGTCCAGCAAGAAGCTGTACATCATCCATCAGCAGAAGATCAGCTTTTCTATATTTTTTCCTAAACTCTGGAGTATTCTTGTTTTTAATTGAAGAAATAAGATCATTCATAAATTCTTCAGCCGAAACATATATAAGAGATGTTTTTGGTTTTCGCTCTAAAATATGATGTCCTATAGCCTGGAGAAGATGAGTTTTTCCAAGTCCGACTCCACCATAAATAAAAAGAGGATTATAAAGTTTTCCAGGAGACTCGGAAGCTGCATTTGATACTGCATATGCAAATTCATTACTTTTTCCAGAAACAAAAGAATCAAATGTATATTTAGGATTAAGTGGTATGCCGGCAGGTTTTTTATTTATACTTTTTTTCTTTTGTTTTTTTTCATTTTCTGGTTTTCTTGTCAAAATCGGAGTTGTCCTTATAGTTATATCCAGCGAAACTGCAAAACCCATGAGTCCAGATAGAATACCTTCTATAAGAATTTTATGTTTATCAATTATCATTCCCTTGACAAACATGTTTGATACTTCGATAAAGAACTGGTTCCCATCTATTTTTGTCGGTTCGCATGACGCGAAACACATTTCATATGTAGCTTCCGGCAATTGAGGTTTAATGATATTAAGGACTTTTTTCCAAACGGATAATATTTCTTTATCCTCTATTTTCATCTATATACCACCTTGAAATTATAGTTTTGTTAATAATGTGGATAACATACAAATCTCAGTTTCATTGTTTTTCAAGCCTTTTCAGAAACAAGTGCTCTCTTTTCCACACAACACATTTTTATAAAACTGACAAAATTGTTTTTTGTCAGAAATAAAATGCTTGGTAATCTTATCAAACTCAACCTTAATTTTCAAATATTTTTTTATAACAATTTTTTGTTGCTAAAAATGGATAATTTTTTTTAAATTGTATATATAAAATAATACTCTATTTCTTTAATTTGACAAGCTGAACTTGGATTATTATCATTCAAACATCTCTTTGACAAATATACTTGAAACTTCAATCATAAAAAACCAGATTCCTTATAATTTTGTTATCTCACAAGCGAAGGAGCACATTTCAAATGTAGCTTTCGGTAATTGGAGATCGATATATCACCTTAAATCTATAGTCTTGTTGATGATGTGGATAACACACAAACCTCGGTTTCATTGTTTATCAAGCCTTTTCAGAACCAAGTACTCACTTTTCCACACAACACATTTTATAAAACCGACAAAATTGTTTTTTGTCAGGTCAAAAACGCTTGGAAAACTTATTAAACTCAACCTTCATATTCAAATTTTTTTTTATAACAACTTTTTGTTAATAAAAAGTGGATAAGGTTTCTTTTTTTTTTTATCCCTGGTTATCCACAAACTATAAACAGAATCTGAAGCTTATAAAAAAAATATGTACATTTTCTTCACATAAAAAAATCAACTGGCATATATCTTTTCCAACGGTTTCCACATTTCCACAGTCCCTACTACTACTACTACGATATTTATAAATTTAAGTAGTTTTAGTCTTTTCTTTTTGATTCATATATATAAAATAGTATTCATAACTTTCTTGACAAATTGCACTTAAATTATTATGCTACAAAATATTTTAATCCAAATCAAGGAGATGTATGACATGAAATCTCTTTCTTTTACAGGTGGTTTTCATATTGAAGAGTACAAGGGCTCTACCGAGCACCTTGCTACTGAGAAGATGGGACTGCCTTCAAAAGTAATAATTCCTTTATCACAACATATTGGTGCACCGGCAAAACCAGTCGTTAAAAAAGACGATAAGGTTAAAACTGGTCAGATCATAGGTCAAATGCAGGGATATGTATCTGCAAATATCCATGCGTCTTTATCTGGAACAGTTATAGAAATAATTTCTGTTTTGACTCCAATGGGAAGAAAATCCAGTGCAGTTGTTATTGAATCAGATGGTCAAGACGAAAAATTTTATGATGCTTCAGAAAATCAGAATTACAAGGATCTGAAAAAGGAAGATATTATAAAAACGATCACAGATGCAGGTATTGTAGGCATGGGAGGAGCAACTTTTCCGACCCACGTAAAACTTGTTCCACCGAAAGGGAAGGAAATTAAGACAATAATAATCAATGGTGCTGAATGTGAACCTTTTTTGACAGCTGATCACCGGACTATGATTGAATTTCCTGAAGAAATGCTCAAGGGAATTGATATAATCAAACAGTTTACCGGAGCTGAAAAAGTTTACATAGGTATTGAAAATAATAAACCAGATGCAATTAACATCCTTGAGGAAAAATCTAAGGCTTATAAATTTGAAGTTGTATCACTTCAAGCAAAATATCCGCAAGGAGCTGAAAAAAATTTAATAGCTGCAATCATGAAAAAGGAAGTTCCTTCAGGAGGATTACCTTTGGATGTTGGAGTTGTTGTACAGAACGTTGGAACTGCCAAAGCTGTATATGATGCTGTATGTCTGAATACTCCTCTTTATGAAAGGATTGTAACTGTAAGTGGTAACAGTATTCATAAACCTAAAAATATTATAGTCAGAGTAGGAACAGAATTTAGTGAAATATTTAAATTTTGTGGAGATTTTTCTCTTGAACCAGCCAAGATAATATCTGGAGGACCCATGATGGGTTTTTCAATTCCATTTATAGAAAATTTTTCTGTAACTAAAGGAACATCTGGAATTCTGGCATTTTCAAAAGAATTTTCTCAGGAAAAAGAAAAATATCCATGTATTAAATGTGCAAGATGTGTTGATCATTGTCCGATGTGGTTGATGCCTTCAAAAATTGAGAAATTGGGTAATGCAGGTTTGTTTGATGAAGCAGAAAAAATTGCAGCCCTTGATTGTGTTGAATGTGGAACGTGCGCTTATGTATGTCCAGCATCACGGCCTCTTGTACAGATGATTCGTTATACAAAAAGTAAAATAATAGATAATAAAAATAGGTAAGGAGGATAAAAGCTTGAAACTAAATATTACTTCGTCTCCTCATATTCATTCCCCGATTACTGTAAAAACTGTGATGTGGGACGTTATACTGGCATTATTGCCGGCAGGATTTGTCGGGATTTATTTTTTTGGATTCAAAGCACTTGCTGTAATACTGACGTGTATTATTTCCGCTTTGGTGGCAGAATATGTTGCAGGAAAAGTTCTAAAAATTGAATTTTGCCTGCTTGATGGAAGTGCCTGCCTTACAGGACTTCTTCTCGCATTCTGTCTTCCACCAGCAACACCATTATGGATAGCTGCAATAGGTTCTATTGTCGCTATAATAATCGGAAAATCAGTATTTGGCGGGCTTGGGAAAAATGTTTTTAATCCGGCGCTCATTGGTAGAGCTTTTCTGCTAGCTTCATGGCCGGCTTTTATGACCAGCTGGTCACCGACTGTCAAATTTCTTTCTAAAGACTGGTTTTCCTTATCTGGAAAAATTGTTAAAGGAAAGGAAATTATTGATGCGGTCTCAATGGCAACTCCTCTTGGTTATTTTAAAGAACAGTCTCTGACTTCAGGCGCGCATTTTTTTGCAAAAGTCGGACAGGGCTTGATTGATTCAACTGGGCAAGTGCACAAAATGGGATTGTGGGATATGATTGTTGGAAATATTGGCGGGTGCATTGGTGAAACTTCTGCGGTTGCTTTACTTATTGGAGCAATATTTCTTCTAGGCCGCGGTCACATTACATGGCATATTCCTGCACCGACAATTATTACTGTAGCAATTCTGGGATACGTTTTTGGTAGTGATAAACTTTTTGACCCACAGATGATGTTTATACATCTTTTTTGTGGTGGCTTATTTCTTGGAGCATTTTTTATGGCAACTGATATGGTTACCACCCCAATTACACCTTTAGGCAGAATAATATTCGGTTTCGGATGCGGTTTTTTAATTTTCATGATAAGGAAATTCTCTGGGAGTTATCCTGAAGGAGTATGTTATGCGATTCTTATAATGAATGCTTTTACTCCATTGATTGACCGATTTACATCTCCAAGAGTTTTTGGAAAGGGGGCAGCAAATGGATAGTTTCAAGATGGTTATGACCCTTTTCTTATTTTGTTTTATCGCTGCTTTACTAATGGCATATGTTGATAAAAAAACATATCCGGTAAGAATGAAACTTAATTATGAAAATGAAATGAGAGCCAGAAAAGAAGTTCTTTTCATGAAAGACGGTGGACTTAATATTGGAAATTTTCCAGCCAGTAAGTATGTATCCGTTCTTGAATCAGGAAAAAATGAAGCTGAATTTACTGTGAGAAATGGAGAAATTGAATTTAAAAAGCTTATCGTAATTGGAAAAGATTACATTAAAGCGAATATTGAACACTTGAAAAAACAAAAGGGTGAAAATAAGGAATACAGTGATGCTTTTGTAGTATTGAGATCGTTCAATGAAAATAAACTGATTAACAAAAATGATACTATTCATGGAACCGAGGATGAAATGAAAAGGGGAGCAGCCTTTATTAAAAAGAATCCCAAATTTGTACCTACTCTGATTAATATACTTCTACATCCGGTTAAATATAAAGAACTTGATGCAATTGAAATTTTAATTGCAGGAAAGAAACAACAGATTCTGCTTGATTCTAAAACTGTAAAGATCGGAAAAACTGATATTATTTTCAAGATTGAAGATGGTCTGGCAAGTTTTCTTCAACTTGCTGATAAAAAGGCTATTCCCGGGCAGGCTTATAAATTGTTTTCAGATGAAGAGCTGACTGTTAATGATCTTAATGAATATACTATCAATAAATATTTTGTAGCATATTATGGGGAAAACCCTATTGGAACAGTCTATAAAATAGCACCTAATTGTTTTGCTGACAAAGTAGTAACTGTTATTGGCATTAACTCTCAGAATGTTGTTTCAGGAATCAAGGTACTTCAGCAGACTGAAACTCCTGGACTGGGAGCAAGAATTCTGGAAGTAAAAAGAGGAGATTCTGAGTCATGGTGGCAGTCAAAATTCCATGGTTTGAAACCTTCTGAACTTTATCTGAATAATAAAGACGAAAAAAAAGGTAGAATAGATGTAATTACAGCAGCTACAATTACTTCGAGAATGTTAACAAGTGCAATAAGGAAATCAGTAGACAAATATATTGCTTTAAAAGAAACTATTGACGGAGGTAAAAACTGATGTCAAAGAAAACTTATTCTAAAACATTTTTTGCAGGATTTATAAAAGAAAATCCGGTACTTGCACTGGCTCTGGGGTTGTGTCCAACACTTGCTGTGACAACCTCACTTTATAATGCCATTGGTATGGGTATTGCAGCAACATTTGTTCTTGTTTGCAGTAATGCAGTAATATCACTTTTCAGGAAAATTATACCTGAAAAAATAAGGATACCAATTTTTATTGTAGTTATTGCAACGTTTGTAACTATAGTGGATCTTTCAATGAGTGCATTTCTTCCAGAATTGCATGCGCAACTTGGGATTTTTGTTCCGCTTATCGTTGTAAACTGCGTTATTCTTGGCCGTGCAGAAGCTTTTGCTTCAAAAAACGGTATTATTATATCGATCATTGATGGTCTGGGGATGGGGATTGGATTTACTCTGGCCCTTTCGCTTATTGGAATAATCAGGGAACTTTTTGGAAATGGAACACTTTTTTCAGGAACTCCGATGATGATTGAAGTATTCAGTAAACCTGCAATGGCGATGATATTTGCACCGGGAGCATTTATTACAATGGGATTTATCATGGCTTTTATTGCATCAAGAGAAAAGAAGGAGGGATAAGAAATGAATGAATTATTAGCTATAATTATTGCAACAGTCTTTGTTAACAACTATGTTCTCTCCAGGTTTCTTGGTTTATGTCCTTTTTTTGGTGTTTCCAAAAAGATAGAGACTGCTGCTGGTATGGGAATGGCAGTTACTTTCGTTATGACTCTGGCTTCAATTGCAACCTGGTTTATTGAAAAATTTCTGCTTTCAATTAAAGTTGGAGGACATGATCTCAGTTATTTAAGAACAGTAACATTTATTCTTGTAATAGCTTCTCTTGTACAGTTTGTAGAAATGTTTTTACAGAAAAGCATGCCTTCTCTTTATCAGTCACTTGGAATTTTTCTTCCACTGATAACGACTAACTGTGCAGTTTTAGGAGTTGCAATTTTGAATATTCAAAATTTTGGAGTGAAAACATACTGGGCATTGATAAAAACAATAACTCAGGGAGTTGGTGCTGCTTTAGGTTTTACCCTTGCACTGGTATTAATGGCAGGGATTCGTGAAAGACTTGAGCTGGAAGAAGTACCGGCATGCTTTAAAGGTATGCCAATTGCTTTTGTTGTTTCCGGTTTACTTGCACTTGCTTTTATGGGATTTAATGGATTGAAGATTTTTTAATGAAAAAATTCAAAGTTATAATACCTTATTGGGATACAGGAGTCAGAAAAAAGTTTGATGTTGAATTTATTGTTGAAAGCAAAAATCAGACTGATGCTGTTGAAACTGCAAAAAAAATGTTTAATAAATATGAAGGCAGTTCTTTTGCGTCCTGGATAAGAGAAATGTATGAAAATGAGATAACTATTGAGGAGGTTCAATAAATGGGTGTATTACTTCCAGCATTGTATGTAGGGTGCCTCGGACTATTTTTTGGGCTGGTATTAAGTATTGCTGCCAAAGCCTTTCATGTTGATGTTGATGAAAAAATTACTAAAATTATAGACGTTCTTCCTGGAGCCAACTGTGGAGCATGTGGTTTTCCGGGTTGTGGTGGATTTGCACAGGGAGTAGTGGATGGAACTGCTGCTATTGATGCTTGTATTCCAGGTGGAAAGGAATGTACTGAAAAAATTTCCGGGATAATGGGTACAAAAAGCTCACCTACAAAGATGAAAAATGTTGCAAGAGTACGATGTGCAGGTGGTAAAAACAATTCTACAATTATTGCTGAGTATAGCGGAATTCAGGATTGTAAAGCTTCGCTTCTGGTACATGGAGCAGGAAAAGTCTGTACATCTGGATGTGTAGGATTTGGAAATTGTGCTGATGTATGTCCTTTTTCAGCTATTACAATGAATGAAAACGGTCTTCCAGTAGTTGATACAGAGCTTTGCACAGGATGTGGAATCTGTATTACTGAATGTCCAAGAAATATTCTTGAACTTGTTCCATTGAATAAAACTGTTTATGTTGGATGTATGTCAACAGATCCTGGTAAAGATGTGAGAAAATATTGTGAGATCGGTTGTATTAGTTGTAAAATCTGTGAAAAGGTATGTCCAGTTGAATATGAAGTAGATGGTGAAAAAAGAAAAGCAATCAAAGTTGTGAATAACATTGCAATCATTGATTATGAAAAATGTATTTCCTGTGGGAAATGTATGGAAAAATGTCCAAAGAATGTAATTTTTTCTTTAAGAGATCATAAAAGCATAGTTGCAGATATTGATCAGGACAAGTGTATAAAGTGCACTATTTGTATAAAAAATTGTAAATTCGATGCAATTGAGGGTAAAGTAAAAGAAAAGCATACTATAATTGCCGACAAATGTATTTCTTGTGGAGTATGTATTGATAAATGCCCCAAGAATGCGATAGAATTTATACCAAGGTAGGGAGTTTCATAAAATGAGTTCTGTTTATGTAAGGATTGCTGAGGATACAATTGAGAATTATATAAAACATGGAAAGGTCATTGACCTCCCTGATTATGTTGAGCAGGAGTTTTTTGATAAAAAAGCTGGTGTATTTGTATCTATTCATATGAATAGTGGTGAATTGAGAGGATGTATTGGAACAATATCGCCAACTCAGAAAAATGTAGTTCTTGAAATCATGCATAATGCAATTTCTGCATCTACAAGAGATCCCAGGTTTCCTGAAATTACTTCTGAGGAACTTGATGATCTTGTTATAAATGTTGATATTTTGACTGAACCCCAAAAAGTTCAGGATCGTTCAGAACTTGATCCCAAAAAATTTGGTATAATAGTTGAATCTGGTTTTAAAAGAGGACTTTTACTACCAGATCTCGATGGAGTTGATGATGTAGAAACTCAAATAAATATATCCTGTAGAAAAGCAGGGATTTTACCTGAAGAAGAATATGTTCTTTATAAATTTATGGTAAACAGGTATCATTAGAATTTGATACCCTGGAGGAAAATCTATTGAATATAGAACTGAAAGAAGCATATTATTATAAAAAATTAAAAAATAAAAAAACAGTATGCCAGTTATGCCCGCATAATTGTGTGATTTCCTCTGGGGAAAGTGGTCTCTGCCGAATAAGAAAGAATTATGATGGAACATTGTATGCTTTAAGTTATGGAAGATGTTCAAATGCAGCGATGGATCCTATCGAAAAAAAACCGCTATATCATTTCCTTCCAGGCACGGAAGTATTATCAGTAGGAACAGTTGGTTGTAACTTCAAATGTGAATTTTGCCAGAACTGGCAGATTTCTCAGGGGAGTGCTGTTACGACCTTATATACTTCTGAACAGATCATTCAAAAAGCTATTGACGAAAAAGCATCGGGTATAGCATTTACTTACAACGAACCAATTGTATGGTATGAATTTGTTCTTGATACAGCAAAGTTGGCACGGGAAAAGGGATTAAAGGTTATTATGATCACCAATGGCTTTATCAATTCTGAACCTTTAAAAGAACTTTTGCCGTTTATTGATGCTATGAATGTTGATATCAAGGCTTTTGATAATATTTTTTATGAAAAGTACTGTGGTGGAACTCTTGCTGATATCCTGAATTCTGTAAAGATAATTTTTGAGTCAGGAATTCACCTTGAAATTACAAAACTTATTATTCCAACATTGAATGATACAAAAGAGCATATAACTTCTTTAGCTGAATGGTTAGCCTCTATGAGTGTGAAGATTCCGCTTCATTTGACAAGGTATTATCCGAACTACAAGATGAAGATACCGCCAACTGATGTTGATAATATCCTGAGAATTGTAAAGATTGGTGGAAAATATCTGGAATTTGTTTATCTGGGTAATGTTCTTGATATTGAGCATTCCTCAACTAAATGTCCGAAATGCGGTACAATTGCTATCAAAAGAATTGGATTCAATGTAGATGTGATCAGCAATGAACCCAAATGTAAAAAATGTGAATATGATTTAAATATCATTTCAGAATAAGCGAAAGGAATACGATATGGTAAAGAAATCTACTGATTTTGAATGGGAACCGAAAAATAAGGGAGATAAAATTGTATCTTTCCTGTTATGGATAATTTTAGTTGTATTGATAATTTATGGAGCTTTAATATATAAAAACAGGGAAGAACTTTTCAATCTTAAACAGGTTGCTGGAAATAATAAACCTACAAAAGAAATCAAGATCCATGTCAAAAAAAATACTGATGTGAAAGTTGTTAAGACTCCAGTAGTAAAAACACCAAAAATCGCAGTACCTGATAATAAGACACCAAAAATCGCAGTACCTGATAATAAGACACCAATTAAGAAAGATCCTGTAAAGGAAAATACAATCAAGGTTGTGACAGAGAAAAAAGATGAGATAAAAATATATGTATTGAAAGTATATCCTTTTTCCAGTGAGAAGAGGGCAAGAGCATATTATAGTAAATTAAAGCTCAAGATGAAAAAGAAATTACTTAACTATGAAAATATCCATGCGTTTGTTGTTACAGGTTTTAAAGATAAAGAAAAAGTGAAAAAAATTCAGGAAAAAGCTATAAAAGATGGTTTAAGTAGTAAGATTTTTGAAAATAATACTGATGCTATTAAACTTGATGATCTAAAAAAAGAATTTGATGACCGAAATAGTAAATTAGACATTAAAAAAGATAAATTAAAAGAGCTTTATACTATTCAGGTTGTTTCTGTTCGAAATGCAGCAAATGCTGAAAAGTTGAAGAAAAAAATAATAGCAGAAGCAGGAATAAAGGATATATTCATTATTCCAGCTGAGAGAGATTCCAAGCCAATTTATAAAGTAAGAGTTGGAATGTTTGAAAAACGCGAAGAAGCTGAAGAAAAAGCAAAATATTTGAAAGAAAATTTTGTAGAAATAGTAGGTTTTTGGATTAAAAAAGGAATCTACGACTGACCCGAATATTTGACGAGCGATCTTTGAATTTTTAATACCATTTTCAAAACCTGCGACGCACAAAAGAGTGCGACTCGGTTTAAAATGATATGAAAAATCCAAATCTCATCTCGGCAAATGTCCGGATGTAGAATTAAATGTAGATGAATATTAATATAGATGGGGTAACATGGAATTTTTGTGAACTTGATGACCAAGTTCATGAAAGTTGCTTTGACCCCTGCGCCAACTATCTACTACCCTCCCAAATAGATTATCAATAGATTATGGCACAGTCTATAGTGTTACTTAAGGCAGGAAAATAATTTTGAAAAATATAAATACCGGTGTCTCTCGTTGGATTCATTACCTAATACGAGATCTGGCACCATATACGCATATCTTGTTTTTTTTCTTCATAATAATTTCCATAGCATACAGTGCTTCACCAGTAAAATCTGATAATATCGAATTAACTTGTTTTGAAAAAAAAGGAGTTTGGGAAAATTTTGAACTTCTGGATCGAGAAATTACTGTAATACTTGATAAAAAAGGAAAACTTCTTTTTTTCTCAAATACAGGGATCTTATTGAAATCATCTGAAATTCCAGATCCAGGATATCCATCTGCTATAAAGAAATTACCATATAAAAAGGGTAATTTTATTTTTATTTGCGATACATTAAATAAAAGACTTATTACTCTTAAAAATATGGAGTCTTCTTTCAGATTTTACAATTTCAAAAAAAAAATTTTTCCAGTTGATATCACATTCAATAACAATAATTACTATGTTTTAGACAATAGGAATCTGAATATTATAAAATTGAATAGTAAGTTAAAACCAATAATGACATTTGGACTCAAAGATGTAATCGATAAAAAAGATCTGCTGACTTCTATCTGTAAGATTAATGATAATTTTTTTATAACTTCCTGGTATGGAAAACTATATGTTTGCACATTAAAAAATAATAAATGTATTCTTTCTAAGAAGATTGAATTTAAAGGATCTAGTTTTACATCAATTCGCGAATCTGATGATGATAAATTAATTATTACTGATTTGATTGGAAGAGTTATCTACTATTCTTTGAAAAACGGAAGGATTGAAGAACAGATAACAAGTCTGATTAATCCAGTTGATGCTCTTGAATGTAATAGTCGATTATATGTTTTGAATTCTGGAGATTATTCAATAAAAGTATATAAAAAATCAAAATCTGTAGTTAATAAGAAATCAAAATCTGTAATTAAAAAGAAATTGAAGAAAACTGATTCTGATGTAGCTAAACTCGAAAAGCTTAAAAGAAAAGAAATAAAGATTATTCCTGAAAAAGAAGAATTTCCAGTAAAAAAGATTGAAAAAATTCAAGAAATTGTAAAAATTGAAAAAATTATGATTACTAATCTAGAAAAATATGAAAAAAAACTTCAATTTATAAAGTTTGATGCCAATAAGATAATTGCTAAACTTGTATTTGACTTTGATTATGAACGTTACAGGTTTTCCGATGATTCAAAAGATTTACGGGAAAAATTATCATTTGATAACTTCAAAATATTTTTTGATTCGGTTGAAATCCAAATGAAAAAAATCAAGATTTTATCTAAAAGAAACAACTATGTTTTACTTGAATTTCAATTGACAAAGAATTATGATCCGGTTGAGTTGATTTTGATTTTAAAATGGAATTATGATATAATTCAAAAAAAATTCAAGTTGAAAAAGTAGAAGATGAAAAGAAAAGAGAACCTTGTTTCCTATTTGTTCCTCGCACCTTTTTTGCTGGTATATATCGTTTTTCTCGCATATCCGGTGATATATTCATTCTTTCTTAGTTTCCACAAAGTTTCTATTTACACAGATATGTTTGATGTGTTTAGAGAACTGAAATTTGTGGGATTTAGTAACTATATTCAGATAATTACGAAGGATTATAATTTCTGGTGGTCACTGGTGCTTACATTTTTTTATGCAATTATGACTATACCTGCAGGTATTTTTCTATCTCTTTTTCTTGCAATTATGTTAAATAATAAATTAAAAGGGAAAACTTTTTTCAGAGCTGCATATTTTCTTCCCAATGTTTTAGATATGTTTGTTATAGGTACAATCTGGGTTTTTATTTATGCTCCAACATTTGGAATAATTGTTAGAGTACTTAATTTCTTTGGAATTACTTATTTCAATTCCACCGGATTACTTGGGAATCCATACACAGCCCTGGCTTCAATTGGTTTTGCAATGGTTCTAAAAGGTTGTGGATTTGGAATGATCCTTTTTCTGGTTGCTCTTCAGAATATACCGGAGAGTGTTTATGAAGCAGCAAAGATTGATGGAGCAAACTGGTGGCAGGAGTTAAAGCATATAACCATCCCTCTTTTGAAACCAGTATTTCTGTTTCTGATTGTTACAGGTATAATGGCTGGTTTAAATGCTTTTACTGAAATATATGCAATGACAAACAGTTCGGGTGGGCCAAATATTGTTATTGCTGGAAAAACAATGGGAGCTACAAGTATTTCAGGATTTTATCTTTGGAAACAATTTGATTTTGGTAGATATGGATACGCAGCCAGCATCTCTTATGTAATGCTGGCAATTGCATTGACTCTTACTTATATAAACTTCAAAATTATTAAACCTTATGGAGATTGATGAATGAAAAGATTCCTGAAATATCTTTTAGCCTATGCTTTATTATGCGTGGGTGCCTTCATTGTACTATATCCACTTATATGGATGATATTTGAAGCTTTTAAGGAAGAAAAATATGCTCTTTCCATTGCGATTTTACCAAATCATTTTACTCTTGAATCTCTTAAAGATTTCTATACTTTTTCTAATTTCAGTAAAATTGTTAATGAATTTAATTTTGGAAAATACTTTCTGAATTCATTTATAGTTGCATTAACCAGTTCTATTATGACAGTTTTGATATGTACAATGGGTGGATATGCTTTTGCCAAGAAAAACTTTGTTGGTAAAAATTTTTTATTCAATACTTTTCTTGCAACAGTTATGATTCCAGGAATGATGTTTATGGTGCCTCAGTTTGCAATTATTAATAAACTTGGATGGATAAATACTTATAAGGCGATGATAATACCTCATCTTGCTAATGTTTTTGGGCTGTTTCTGATGAGACAGTATATTCATCAGATTCCTGATGCTTTGTTTGAAAGTGCAAATATTGACGGAGCAAGTGAATACCAGATTTTCAAAAAAATTGTTATTCCACTTACTATGCCAGTAGTTGCAACATTATTTCTACTTACTTTTCTTGGCCAGTGGTCTAACTTTCTGTGGCAGTTAATCGTTAATACACCTGACAGTCCTTATCTTACAATTCCGGTAGGACTGGCATTGTTTAAAGGACAGCACAGTACCCAGTGGACATTGTTAATGGCTGCTTCATGTTTCAGTGTTTTGCCGATAGCATTCCTGTTTATACTTGCACAGAGATTTTTCATAGAAGGTATGACTCAGGGAGCGGTAAAAGGATAGAAGAAAAAAAGAAAGAGAAGATTTACCACGAAGGACACGAAGAAAAAAGAAGATTAGACAGGATTAACAAGATAAAAAGGATAGAAAAGAAAGACAAAAAATAGTAAAGTCCCCTGATTGGTGCCAATGGACTTTAATTTATAAGGTGATAGGTGTGGAGATAAATTCATAGTGCTTTGGCACCTTATACCCATACCAGGATGATGTGAAAAAATATTGAACCACGAAAGACATGAAGGGAAGAAAAAAGAATTATGGATAAAATATTTGATGCAATAGTTGTTGTTCTTATTGTATTAATGGTTATCTGGTTGCTGATTCCAGGTGGTGGAACTGTTAATAAAGCTGGAACAGCTCTTACTGTATGGGTGACATATAGCGAAGCAGAATTCAAAATATACAAAGAATTATGCAAAAAATTTGAAGAAGATAATAAAATAAAACTAAATATTCAACTTATTCCATGGGGTGGTCATCAGAACAAACTTAGAACAGCCTGTAATACAAAAACAGCACCAGACATTGCAAGAATCGATCTTGCACTGACTCCGCTTCTAGCTTTGGGAAAAGCAATTGAACCACTTGATTCCTATGGTGTAGGAAAATATAAGAAAATCATTGTAGATGCAGCTTTTGATACAAATATTGTTTATAACATGAGAACAAAAAAGAATAACATATATGGCTTGCCTGATAAAACTGACTGTGTTGCTCTTTTTTATAATAAAAAGCATTTCAGGGATGTTGGATTATCCGATAAAGATGTTCCTAAGACCTGGGAAGAATTTGTTGAAGTTGGAAAAAAATTGACTGTAGATAACGATAAGGACGGCCTTATCGATAGATATGCATTTGGAATGAATAATTCCCTCTGGTGGACTTTTCCTTTCTTTAATTCATTTGGAGCAGTATTTATCAATGATCAAACTGGTGAATGTCTGTTGAATTCACCAAAAGCTATTGCTGCTTTACAGTTTAAAAAAGATCTTTTCAGTAAATATAAAATAGAAGCAGGTGCCTGGCAATCCGGAGCTGTGGAACCCAAGGCAGGTTTTTTGAATGATAAGTACAGTATGATACTTTGCGGACCATGGTTAATCGCTGATTGCGAAAATAGCGGAATGGACTTTGGTATAGCACGTATTCCTGCTGGACCTGCTGGTAGTTTTTCAAATATTGGTGGAAGTAATATGGTGATCTTTAAAACCTGCAGGGATAAAAAACTGGCTTATAAGTTCCTTGAATTCATGGTATCTGATTATTTTCAGGTCAAATGGTGTACTTCTTTAAAACAGATTCCAGTGAATAAAAAACTTATTCCTGAGTTAAAGAAAAAACTTGGTCCCAGAATGGCTGTCTTTCTTGACCAGATTCTCAGTACAAGATCAAGACCAAAAATACCAAGATATGGGATGCTTGAGGATGCGGTAAATCAGGAAATGGGTGCAGCGCTTCAGGGACAGAAAGATGTGAAACAGGCTCTTACTGATAGTAAGATCAGATGTGATGAAATTGTAAAGCAGATATTCGAAGAATAGTGAAAAGCCGAATAAATGCCAGAGACCTTCCGCAAAGAAAAATTATTGTTTCAGCACTTTTAAGTGCCATAACGGTTATCCTGTATTTTTTTTCAAATGTTCCTATATTGAATCTTGTTGGAGTACTTCTTTGTCCGGTTCCATTGACATTGATTTCATTTGTCTACGGTTTTGGATTTGGATTTCTTTCCATGTCAGTGGCATTTGTTCTTGTTTTTCTATCACTTGGTATTGTACAGGCATATTTTTATCTTTCTATTTTTGGATTTTTATCAGTAGTAACAGGAGTGATGACACGGATTTTTCTTGATCCTTTCAGAGTTGCTGTTTATTCAATTATAATTATTCTTATTTTTAATTTGTTCTTTTATTATGGTGTTGAACAGCTTTTTGGTCTTGAAGATATGGTAAAAGAATTCAAGATGATGATTATGAAGATGATCAACTGGCTTTTTGAAAACCTGAGTTTTGTTTCAGAAGGTTTCAAGAAATATCCGATTTATTACCTTAATATACTTATTGAAGTTCCTCTGATGTTATTCTTTCTGGTTTCATTTGCAATGTTTTATTTGAATTTTTTTGCATCAGGTTATCTTTTCAAGCGTTTCAGTGTTCCCTTTCCCGAACTGCCTCCTTTACCTTTGTGGAAAATTCCTAAAGAACTGAGTTTTCTTTTAATAATAACTTCTGTACTTTGTCTAGGTTTAAAAAATATCAGTCAAAAGTGGCTGTTTTATGTAATGATAAACTTATTTTCTGTAAGTTATATAAGCCTTTTTTTCCTGGGATATTCGCTTATTGTCTTTATTTTAGCCAGCCGCAGGATTGGAGCAGTAAAACGGTTAATGATTCTTCCGTTAATTTTTTTGTTTAACTTTGTACCTGTAATTCTTGCAATTGTAGATTCATTTGTTAATTGGCGTCGCCTTTAGCGGTAAATAAACATTGACAAAACAGGAGGTTATGTTTATAATCTTATACTTCAAATGTATAATTTGACTTAAAACAGGAGGATGTTATGAGCAAGAGAACTTTTCAACCAAGTACCATTAAACGCAAAAGAACTCATGGTTTTCTCGCGAAGAAAAGAAGCGGATCCAAAGTCTTCGGTTCTCGTAGAAGAAAAGGCAGAAAAAGAATTAGTGTTCAATAGGTTTACTGTATCTAAGGATAACAGATTGAAAGCACGACAGATTGGTAATGTTTTTAAAAACAGAAATAGTATAAGAGGCAGAAATTTTGACATAGTGTATACTGAATGCCTCAATGGAGCTAGTGCTTTTGCAGTTGTCGCAAAAAAAAAATTTGGAAACGCAGTGAAACGAAATCGTTTTAAAAGACTTGTAAGGGAATTTTTTAGATTAAATAGTCATTTACTAAGAAAGTCTCTCCATATGATTTTCATTGTTAAAAGAGAAATAGTTTCTTTTAGTTACGAAAATATTTATAGGGAGACTATTAGTCTATTGTCAGGAAAAAGATTGATAAGTGAAGTTTAATTTATTGTCCATGATGGCAATATTTTTTATAAAATTGTATAAAAAAGTCATTGCACCGGTGATGCCGCCGACGTGCAGATTTACACCGACTTGTTCAACTTATTCTCTTGAGGCCTTTCAAAAATACGGTTTCTTTAAAGGAATGTATCTAACTATCCATAGGATTTTAAGATGTAATCCATTCTGTGAAGGTGGACACGATCCACTACTGTAATCCTGATTTTCTGAGCTGGTTGCTTTATAAGTCAGGAAAAAAATATGTTAGATTATTATTTAAAGAGGAGTTTTTTACAGTTATGTCTAGGACCAGGTTTATTATAAATGTAGCAACTGTTTTTGTACTATTGTTTTTGATTACATGTCCATCATTCGGGCAGGAAGTCATTGAGAATAAAGTAGTAAGGATTTTGTTTAATAACGATAAAGGATCCATACGTGCTGTTACACTCCAGAGTAAAAAATATAATAATCTCTCTGTATTTACTGGAGAAAGTTCTGTATTTGGAACAGATATAGAATTAACTGAAACTCCCAAAGCTGATTTTAAATACAAAATTATCCATAAAGATTCAAAAAGTATTGTATTTGAAGCAGCATCTTCTAAAATTAAAGTAACTAAAGAATATAAGCTTTCCAGTTACAAAATCTATCTGGACCTTTCTTATAAGAATCTATCTGATAAACAAGTCAATTTAAAACCTGTTATTTCATTGGATATTGCATCAACTCCTGATGGAATTGATGAATCTATTATCGATTTTAATGGTGAAGCATTGAAAAAGCTTGATGAGAAGGAATATGGAGGAGGTGACATTAAGGAACTTGGACTGAATAAGAGATATTCAGTAGCATTTTTCAAAACTACAGCATCAGTTGAGAAATATGTAATTGCAAAGAAAAAAAATGATAAATTGATCACTAGAGAAATAAAAATATGTCTTCCAACTATGAAAATGGAAAAAGGAGACAGGATTCCCTGTAAATTTGAGATGTTTGTTGGACCTAAAGAAGAGGCCATTCTGACTACTTATAAATATCAGAATCTTTTGGATACAGGTACAATTAGTAAAATTCTTTTATTTATTTTAAGATTTTTCTATGGAATGTTTCATAACTGGGGAATTTCAATAATAATGCTTACAATTTCAGTTAAAATAATGCTTTATCCTTTGAATGCAAAGCAGAATAAATCTATGGCTGAAATGCAGAAAATACAGCCATTGGTTGAAGAGCTCAAGAAAAAATATGGAACTGAAAAGGAAAAAATGAATCAGGAAGTCCTTCAGTTGTATAAAGAACACAAGATCAATCCATTTGGAGGATGTCTTCCGCTTTTGATTCAGTTACCGATATTGTTTGCACTATTCAGCACTTTAAGGACATCTATTGAGTTAGAAGGAGAAGGTTTTTTATGGATTAAAGATCTTTCTGGTCCGGAATTTTTGAAAATTGGAAATTCAAGTATTCCTGTGCTTGCAATTGTGATTGCAGTATCAACTTATTTTCAGATGAAAATGCAGAATACAGGAAATAATCCTCAGCAGTCAAATATGCAGATGATCATGCCTGTGATGATGTTTTTTCTGTGTCAGGCATTACCTGCTGGAGTATTGATCTATTGGTTTGTATCCAATATCCTCGCAATGGTACAGACTAAACTTGATTTTGGGAAAGTTAAACCTGCAGTAGTTAATACCAATGCAGGAGATAAGAGCGTTCCAAAAAAATCGGAAGGTAAAGATCCTTCCATTGAAAACAAACCTGAAAGCAAAAAAGGTAAGAAAAAGAAAAAAGGAGCCAAAAAATAATGGAAAAAAGAGTGATTGAAGTTACCGGCAAAAGTGTAGAAGAAGCAGTAGAAATCGCCAAAAAGACTCTTGAATTAAAAGAAAATGAAAAATATGAATATGAAGTGCTTAATGAAGAAACAAAAGGTTTTCTGGGGATTGGGTTCCTTGGTGGCAAAAAAGCACGAATAAGATTTACTATAAAACCAAAATATGAAAATTATCTTACGAAATGGATAGAAGAAATCATCGACTGTACTGGACGTACTGATGTTGAGGTAAAAGTAAGACATGATAATAGAAACAAATATTTTATAGATATAAACGGTGAGAATCTGGGTTTTCTTATTGGACGTCGCGGAGCAGCAATGTATGCGATTGAGCATCTGCTTTCCCTGATGTTGAATAAAAAGACTGACAGTCTTGTAAGGGTGAAAGTAAATGTTTCAAAGTTTAAACAGGAAAGGCAGAAGGATCTTGAAGAAATGGCAATCAGGCTTGCTGAAAAAGCAGCTTCAACCAAAAAAGCTATATTTTTGAGACCTATGAACTCTTTCGAGCGAAAGATCATTCACAAGACGTTAAAAACTTATCGTAATCTTTACACATACAGTAAAGGTGCTGAGCCAAATCGTAAAGTTGTGATCTCGCCAAAGGATTTTAAAAAAAAATTCAATAAAGAGCAGACTCAAACTACTGGTGATGTTCACTAGCGATACTATAGTTTCTTTTATTACTTCTTGTAATGGTCCTGTTTCAGGCATTAGAGTTAGTGGTGATAAAAGTCTTGAAGTATTAAAAAAAATATTTGTTCCAGAGTATAAAAAAAAAGACATTAAATTTATTGCCAGAAAAGTATATCTTGGTGATTTTGTATCTGAAAATGGTTTTATTGATCAGGGTACAGCAGTTTTTTTTAAAGGTCCGGCCTCTTATACCGGGGAAGACTGTTTTGAGATCTTTTTTCATGGAACTCCTTTAATATCGAGACTTATTGTTAATTCAATCATTTTAAATGGTGTACGTGTTGCAGATGCTGGTGAATTTACAAGAAGATCTTTTTTGAACTCAAAAATTGACCTTCTTCAGGCTGAAGCAATTAGTGAAATATACCAGACAAGAAATGAAAAAGCTCTTTCGCTGGTCTATAATAATCTCAAAGGAACCTTTTCAAAGGAAATAAATGAGATAAGGGATACACTTGTTGGAGTAATTTCTGGAATTGAAGCTTATCTGGATTTTCCTGAAGATGAAGTGGAAGCTGGTAATACTAAAACCATTTCTCTTGAAGTGAAGTCTATTCAAAAAATAATACGGGATATTTTAAAAAATCGGGAATCTTGTGATTACATACGAAATGGGTATAGAATTGCTTTATTTGGTATGGTCAACAGTGGAAAATCTTCTATTCTAAATCAATTATTGAAAGAGGACAGAGCGATAATAACAAATATTCCTGGTACAACTCGTGACATCATAGAGGGTGAGATTTCGATAAAAGGAATTCTTTACAGATTTTTTGATATGGCTGGAATGCGGTTAACGAGTGATACAATAGAGAAAATTGGTATTAAAAAAGCTCTTAAAATGGCAAAAACCAGTGATTTAATTCTTTTTGTTACGGATATCAGCCTGGAGGATCAGGAATTAAATTTAAAACTTGAAAAAAAGTTGAAGAAATATAAACATCTGACTGTTAAAAATAAATGTGATTTAAAAAAGAGTGTTGAAAATGAAAATAGTTCAACTGAGCTTTTAATTTCAGCTAAAACCGGTGTTGGTTTTGATGAACTTGTTGAAAAGATATACAGTCTTACTGTTGGAGATCTTAAAATGGATGATGAGATATTCCTTATTAATGAAAGACAGAAAAGCCACCTTCTACAGACTATTGAATCACTTGATCTGAGCCTTGAAACTATAAAAAATGGTTATACCCTGGATTGTGTTTCAGTGGATCTTTATGATGCCCTTAATTATTTAAAGGAAATAATTGGCGAAATAAGCACTGAAGATATACTTGACAGGGTATTTAGTACTTTCTGTATAGGTAAGTAAGAAAAGAAGATCTCGCGCAGAGAACGCAGAGAATGCAGAGAAAGAAGGTAAAATAATTAATATTGTAGGGGATGTTCTGTGACCCTCCCGTTATAATAAACATCGGATGCATTAAATAGAATAACGAACATTGAGTAATGAATGTCGATTTTTGAAAGTAATAATTAAAGGCGCGAAAGCCATGAATAGTAAAGATAAATATGAAATATTAGTAGTAGGACTTGGACATGCAGGTTGTGAAGCAGCTCTTGTAGCTTCCAGGCGTGGACATAAAACAGCTGCTTTTTCAATCAATCTCGATAATATTGCTATGATGCCTTGTAATCCCAGTATTGGTGGTCCGGGGAAAAGCCATCTTGTGTATGAATTATCAGCTTATGGTGGCGAGATGGGTAGAAATATTGATAACTGCTTTATTCATGCCAGGATGCTGAACGAATCTCGTGGTCCTGCGGTTTACAGCCTGAGAATGCAGGCAGATAAAAAAGCATATCAATACAGGATGCGAAAGGTTCTTGAAGGGCAGGAAAATCTTGATCTGATTGAGGCTGAAGTAGCTGAATTGATGATTAAAAATGATGTTATTTATGGAATCCGTTGTGCTGATGGTCGTGAATTTAATGCTCCATGTGTGATACTTGCAACAGGTACATTTCTTGGAAGTCGTATAATTATTGGGAAGACATCCTATATTGGAGGACCTCATAATGAACTTTCAGCAACGAAATTATCTGATTCATTGAGAAATGCTGGACTCCAGCTGGATAGATTCCAGACAGCAACGCCTCCACGGGTAAGAAGAGAAAGCCTTGATTATAGTAAATTCAGTGAATTACCTTGTGATGATAATGTGGGTTTCTCGATAAAATATAAGGGAACCAGGCATTGTAATATTCCAAGTTATCTTGCTTATACTAATGAAGATACGATCAAGATTGTTCAGGATAATCTCCAGAATTCCCCAATCGTAATAGGAAATATTACTGATTCTGGTCCAAGATATTGTCCGTCAATAGATAGAAAAGTTATTAAATTTCCGAAGAATCTAAGACAGCAGATATTCATTGAACCTGAAGGTGAAAATAGCGAAGAAATTTATCTACAGGGACTTACAACAAGTATGCCTGCAGATATTCAGGAAAAGATAATCAGGACTGTATCCGGGTTTGAGAGAGCTGAAATTATGAGGTATGGTTATGCAATTGAATATGACTATCTTCCGCCCGGACAGCTTAAGATAACAATGGAAAACAGGAATATAAAAGGACTTTATTCTGCTGGTCAGATAAATGGAACCAGTGGCTATGAAGAAGCTGCAGTACAGGGATTTGTGGCAGGATTGAACGCTACACTTTTTCTTGAAAATAAAGAACCATTTATTCCAGCTAGATTTGAATCCTATATAGGAGTTTTAGTTGAAGACTTAGTAACCCGTACAATTGTTGAGCCATACAGGATGATGACATCACGTGCAGAATTTAGACTTTCACTTAGGCAGGATAATGCTGATAAAAGATGCATTGATGATGGTTATAAATATGGTTTGATTGATAAAGAGATTTATTCTAGAGTAAAGAATAAATATTATGCTATAGACAAAGAACTTGGAGTCCTTGCAGAATTCAAGATAAACCCAAATAAAGAAAACAACAAAATACTGGACCAGATTGGGTCTGTTCCTATTAAAAAAACATATTTTGCTAAAGATATCCTGAATCGTAAAGAAATCAAATATCCAGATTTAAAGAAGTTTGGCTATGAATTGAACAGTGATATTCCACAGGAATGGCTGGATATTATATTGACTGAGATCAAATACAGTGGTTATCTATGCAGACAGCAAAAACAGATTGAACGCCTAAGGAAACTTGAAGATTATAAAATACCTGAAGGCTTTGATTTTTCAAAAATAAAGGCACTTTCAAATGAAGCCAAAGATAATCTTCATCGTGAATGTCCAAATACTATCGGAGAAGCTGCCCGGGTTTGTGGTGTAAATATTAATGATATAAGTATAATTTTGAACTATATTACAGGAAAATAAAAATAAGATCTCGCGCAGAGAACGCTGAGGACGCAGAGAAAAAAATAAAGTAAGGTAAAATAATTAATATAAAAGGGGCCAGAAGGACTTTAATTTTCTTTGAAATTCAAAAAAATTCACAGTACCCTGACCCCAGCGCCAGATTAGTTTAACTCACCCAAACAAATAAAGAGGAATAGGCTAATCACAAAAAATAGTAAAGTCCACTGATTGGTGCCAATGGACTTTAATTTATATGGCAATAGGTATAGGTATAAATTCATAGTGATTTGGCACCTTATACCTATATTATAGTGTAAGGACAGGTCTCTGTGTCTGACCAAAATACAAGGAGATATTGGTGAATAAATCCTACGACGTAATCGTAATAGGCGGAGGACATGCAGGATGTGAAGCGGCACTTGCTGCTGCCAGAATGGGTATGTCGACTTTATTGTTGACTTTAAATCTTGATCGTATTGCTCATCCTCCTTGTAATCCCAGTATGGGCGGAGTAGGAAAAAGCCATTTGATTGCCGAATTAGATGCATTAGGTGGGGAAATGGCTGCAAACACTGATAAATCATCCATTCAATGGAGATATCTTAATACAAGTAAAGGGTATGCTGTCCGGGCACTTCGGGTGCAAATAGACAAATTCGATTATTGTCAGAAAATGCTGAAAACATTGGTAAATTGTAAAAATCTTTGTGTCCGGCAAGGTCTGGTCACTGAGATTGTAACTGATAGTACTGGTGCAGTTGGTGTAAAAACAATAAATGGTTATACGACGTCTGGAAAAAAGATAATTATTACTGGTGGAACATTTCTAGGTGGAAAAATACATATTGGAAACTTTACTTATGATGCTGGAAGAAGTGGAGAATTACCATCTGTTCAATTATCTGAATGTCTTACAGGTCTTGGTTTAAAATTAAAAAGATTAAAGACCGGAACGCCTCCTCGTGTTGATGGCCGGACAATAGATTTTGATAAGATTGAAAGACAGGAATCGCTTCCTGAATTTTGTGGTTTCTCAACATATGAAATTAAGGACAGGATCAACGGGAAAATGGATTGTTTTATTACCCGGACAAATGTAGATACTCGCAAAATCATATTAGATAATATGGAAAGATCAGCACTGTTTTCTGGAAATATAAAGGGTGTTGGTCCAAGATATTGTCCAAGTATTGAAGATAAGATTAATAAATACAGTCATAAGGAATCTCATACAATTTTTATTGAACCTGAAGGATTATATACTAATGAATATTACCTTTCTGGTCTTTCGACAAGCTTTCCATTTGAATTACAGGAAAATATAGTACATTCTATTAAGGGATTACAAAATTGTGTGATTAAAAGACCAGGATATGCAATAGAATATGATGCCGTTGATTCAACACAGCTTTCCCTTACTTTGGAATCACAAAAAATTAAGAACCTTTACTTTGCAGGACAGATAAATGGGACCAGTGGATATGAAGAAGCTGCTGCACAGGGATTTGTTGCTGGAGTAAATGCAGCGTTGAATATCATGGAAAAAAATCCATTTATTCCTGATCGGACAGGATCTTATATAGGAGTTTTAATTCATGATATTGTTAATAAGAATTTAAATGAACCATACAGGCTGTTTACTGCACGTGCAGAAAACAGGTTATATTTAAGAGTCGATAATGCAACTGATCGATTAATTACTACAGGTTACAGGTTAGGACTGGTTTCTAAAGACAGACTTGATCGATATCTTGGCGATAAAAAAAATCGAATCCATCTTAAGAATACTCTGAAATCTTTTAGATTACCACGTTCAAAGAAGACTTATTTTGATTTCATAAAAAGACCTGAAACTAAAATCAAAGACATAGATGACAGTAGGATTGACCTCGCTGGATTTAGCGATAATACACTTTTAAAACTTGAAATTGAAATCAAATATAGCGGATATCTTAAGAAACAGAAAAAAGTGATTAAGAATATGCAGGATCTATCTTCATATCAAATTCCTGCTGATGTACCATTTGATGAAATAACCCAGCTTTCATTTGAAGCACGTGAAAAATTAAAAAAATTAAATCCTACTGATTTATTTGAAGCTTCAAAAATTTCTGGAATATCGCCATCAGATATTTTTTATTTAATGAAATATTTAAAGTTGCGTCCTGAATGAGCGAATCTTGTATTTTTCTGTGTTACGTACAAACCTCAACGCACAGAAGAGTGCGCCTTGGCTTTTCCAAATACAGAGAAAATCCAACCTCCATCTCATTCAGAACGCAGATTAGTAAAAAGAAAAAATGAGGAAAAAAATAGAATAAAAGTGAAAGGAAAGAATAATTAATATCAATATAGATGGGGTCAGAAGGACTTGAATTTTCTTTGATGTTCAAAAAAATTCAATGTGCCCTGACCCGTTATAATGACGCATACCTGAAGTTCATGCACATGAAATGTTTCGTGTGAAACAGTTGACCCCTGAGCCAGATGATTTATATTACAAGGAGAATAAATATGAAAATGGATACTGAATCAAAATTTGAAAAGTACTCTGAACTAATCAATTCATCACTCCATAATCTGGTGTCAAAATCAGAAGAAATTAAATTCCATATTGATGATTCAATAACAGTCTTTAAGGATAATAACCTGCTTTCAAAAGGAAATAAAGTTATTGATATCGGTTCTGGAGGCGGTTTTCCAGTAATACCGTTATCCATTGTTTTTCCGGAAGTAAATTTCTGCGCAGTTGAAAGTAATAAAAAGAAAACAGATTTTTTAACAGATTGTAAAAATAATCTCGTACTAGAAAATCTTACTGTGATTCGAACCCGTGCTGAAGAGTACAGGACAGGCAATCATCCTGGACCATTTGATATCGCTGTTTGCCGAGCGTTCTCGCATCTTAGAACTCTGATTGAAGTATCACTCCCAGTATTAAAAAAAAATGGCCGTCTTATGGCTTTTAAGTCTTTAACTCAATATGAGAATGAATTAGAAGAATCTCAAGATCTGCTAAAAAAAATTGGTGGAAGACTTAGTAAAGTATTATATTATAATTTGATGAAAAACGATGCATTGTTTAAAGGTGTTTTGGTAATAATTGACAAAAAATTTTCAACACCGAAAAGTTATCCACGGCTGTGGAAAAAAATAAAATCTGAAATATCAAAACAAAATTGACATCCAAAAAGCTGAAGTGTATTATTAGTAGGGACTTATCCATTTTTAAATTTTTACGAATTGCAAGTTTGTTAGATGATTTCCTGAACCATTGTGGATAATGTGGATAAGTAATTAGAAATGCGAAAACCTTTTCTTATATAGAGTTTTAGGACTTGAATAGTAAAAAATAATTGTGGATAAAATGTTGAATTTATCAAACAAAATGGAAAAGCTTATAAAAAAGTGAAAGTGTCTGAAACAAATGCCTTTGTTAATGACATGATAGAAATTTGACAGATCTTAAACTATAAAAAAGCCTTAAAACAGGGGAGTATGGATTTGGAAAAAGATAGAAAATGTGATTTAGTAAAAATATCAGTTCCTGCAACTTATGCGATGCTATCATTAATTATCAAGATTTTTGAAACGCTGGTTTATAAATTTGAATTTATTGGAGAGGCGGAAAATGAAATAGTCAGTTCCCTTGTTGAAGCATATAATAACTGTATTGAACATGGTTATGATGGAGAAAATACTGAAAAAAGTGTAGATATTGAATTCCTTGTAGAAAATCGGACATTGAAAGTACGGATCATTGATTATGGAATCGGTTTTTGTAAAGAGGAGTACGTAGAATATAAACCTAATAGAAAAGAAGATATCTTTCGATTTCGAGGTCGTGGTATTTTCCTTATGAAAAACTTTATGGATTCTTTTGAAATTACTCCTTCGCCTGAGGGTGGAAGTATAGTAGAAATGCAAATGAACTTTTCAGCGTCCTGAAACAGTTAGAAAAAAAAGAAAGTAGGGACAGGCCCCTGTGCCTGTCCGAGATCAAATAATTAATATCTAATTACCATAAAAAAACTACATACGCGCTGTACGGTGCCAGGTTTCTCGCTGGATTTCGTTTCTCAAATGAAACCTGGACACCGCGCCGCATACCAAAATTTCGGGCATAAAAAAAAGGGAATCGATTAAGATCCCCTTTTATATGAAAAATTAAAATCTATTTTTTAGTTTCTGCAAGTTCAAGGTTTCTCCATCCTATAACGATTGGAGAAACAATGTAAATTGAAGAATATGTACCTATAACAACACCAATCAGGAGTGACAGAGCGAAATTCTCAAGAACTGCTCCACCAAACCACCAGAGAATCAAAACTGGAAAGAATGTAGTCAATGATGTATTGATTGTTCTTGTTAATGATTGGTTGATAGATTTGTTGACGAGATCCTGAAAGTTCATTTTTCTAATCAGTTTCATATTTTCCCTGATTCTGTCACAAATAACAATCGTGTCATTCAATGAATAACCGATAATGGTTAAGAAACCAGCAATTACAGGAATAGAAATTTCTTTTCCAAACAATGAAAAGATTCCCAATGTTATTGTAATATCATGTAATAATGCAACTACAGCACCAACAGCGAATTTGAATTCAAATCTGTACCATATATAGAATAAAATAAGAATAAGTGAAGCTAGAATAGCTTTAACGGCTTGACCACGTAATTCTTTCCCGATTGCAGGTCCTACATTTTCTTCACGAAGAATATCAGACATACCAATTTTACTCTTTAAGGCAGAGACTATTTTTTTTCTGAGATCAGGACTTAATTCCTGAGTATTTACAAGAAATTGTCCATTGTGTGAACCATTTATATCATATAATTTTTGAATTAAGATTTGAGTTGCTTTTAAGCCAAATTCAGGGTTTTCCAAAATTGGTCTTATCTTTTTTTCAGTTATCTTTTTTTCAACTGGAAACTGTATCTGCAAAAGACTTCCACCTTTGAAGTCAATACCGAAATTTAATCCTTTTGTGAAAATAGAAATTGCAGCTATTACAATAAGAATTACCGAAATTCCAATCGCAATGTGCTTTTTTCCTTGAAAATCAATCTGCTTCGTCATTTTTGAATCCTCCGGATATATAAATTATTAAATGTTAAGACTTTTCAATTTTCTGATATTAACAATACCCAGTATAAAGAATTTAACAACATATAATGCTGTAAACATACTGGCTAAAATACCAAGGGCTAGAGTAACTGCAAATCCTTTTACTGGTCCTGAACCAACTTGAAAAAGTACAAAAGCAGTAAGTAATGTTGTTATGTTTGCATCGAAAATAGTAATGAATGCTTTTCGAAATCCGGCTTCTATGGAAGCTCGAAGAGTTTTTCCTGCCCTTAGTTCCTCTTTGATTCTTTCAAAAATGATAACATTTGCATCGACAGCCATACCAATTGTAAGAATAATACCTGCAATTCCGGGGAGTGTTAATGTTGCTTCAAAAATAGCGAGTCCAGCCGCTAGGAGTGTGAGGTTGAAAAACAGTGCAAAAACAGAAAGTATACCAAGAAATTTGTAATAGACAATCATATATATCATGACAGCAAGAAATCCAAAGAGTATTGCCATTACTCCGCGTTTAATTGATTCTGCACCTAAAGTAGGACCTACAATCCTTGTTTCAAGAATTTTAACTGGAGCCGGAAGGGAACCGCATTTTAAGACCATAGCAAGAGTTTTTGCTTCTTCAAGTGAGAAACGACCTTCAATTACAGCACTTCCGTCCATAATAGGTTGCTTGATTGATGGAGCACTTTTAATTTTCCCATCAAGTATGATAGCAAGCTGTTTTTTCACATTTTTACTGGTTACATTTGCAAATTCAACTGCACCTTCACCTGAAAAGGTAAGGTATACCAATGCTTCTGATCCAGTCATTCCACCAAAACCCTGTCTGGCATCAGATAATTTATCACCAGTCATTGCAGGATCCTTTTCAAGTATGTACCAGATTTTTTCAACAGTTTTTTTACCATCTCTTCTTGTGACTCTTTCTTCTTTTAGTAATATTTCAGTTTCCTCATCCATTGTTGCTTGTGCCTGAATGGGACTTGAAACAATTCTTTTTACAAGATTAAATTGTAAAAACCCTGTTTTTCTAATTAAATCAACAGCTTTGGAAGCATTTTTTATTCCAGGAAGCTGTATTTGAATTCTATTTCGTCCTTCAACTTTTTTGATTAGTGGTTCTGCAACTCCAAATTGGTTAATCCTGTTTCTTATGATCAAAAGTGCTTTATCAAGTGCCTGTGATTCAGAATTTTTTAAAGAGAGTGTTACAATAATATTGTTATCAGTATTGCAGCTTCCCTTAACTGTTATTTTTTCTACCTTATCCAAAATTGTTTCAAGTTGAACGCGATGTTTCTGTTCAAGTTTTGAAATATCCAGAAATAAACTGTTAGGATCTTTTGCTTTATTTGTTTTTATTACAACACCCGGAAGGGTTTTTGTAACAAATTCACTTTTAAGCTTTATCTTGAGTTTGTTAAGTGTACTCTCTCTGAGCTTTTCAGTATCGACTGCCAGAACAAGGTCCAGTCCACCCTTGAGATCAAGTCCCAATGTAAGTTTTTTGTCTAATGGAAAAGCAATCCACATTGCCAGTATGAGAACCAGAATTGAAACTGATATCCCAAATTTTTGTGCTTTATTCATTAATACTATTCCTCCTGAAACGTTTATATTAATAAAAATTATTTTGATATTATAAATATATATTGTCACAAAGTCAAACAATATATTCCTGCGTCCTGAATGAGCGAATCTTGAAATTTACAGCATTAATTTATGCTTGCGAAGTACAAAAAGAGTACACGTCAGCATAAATTGATTTGAAAATTCCAACCTTCATCTCTTTCAGAACGCAGGATATGGATATTAATAAGATAAAGAAAAAAAGGAAATAGGAAAAGGGTTCTAAGGCTATGTAGCAATTAAAAAAATTGTTATTCCAAGTAACACACTAATGATAAATAATGACGATGGTCAAGGCTACTTTTTTGTTCAATTAACTATAATGGTATGGTATCTCAGAACTAGATTGGATTAAAATTGCTATTAATTAAAAATAGATATGCAATGCGGTGTCCAGGTCTCTTATTAGAGACGAGTCCAACGAGAGACGCTGGCACCGTACAGTCAGTATGTGAATTTAGTTAACTTTTTTTGATCCAAATGCCCGTTCAATGTTGTATGGAGGACTGTCAGGATCAGGATATACTTTAGGAGCTGGTCCTGTAGTTGTCGGTGGAGGAGTGGCTGGTACGGTACCAGTGCTGGCCGCAGCAATTATAGCCTGTTTTTCAGCAGGAGTTGTAGCATTCATTAATTGCTCTGCGACACTCTTGTCAGGAATTTTTATTAACATTCCATTAGGTATTTTTGTCTCATCTGTTATGCTTGGATTATAATCCATTATTGCGCGCCATAAACTTGGAGTTCCATAAACTGTTTTAGAAATGTTATATAGACAGTCTGCTGGAGTGCCTTGCATGATAGTAACTGGTG
Source organism: Candidatus Muiribacteriota bacterium (assembly GCA_030633305.1). Classification (GTDB taxonomy): domain Bacteria; phylum Muiribacteriota; class DAOVTB01; order DAOVTB01; family DAOVTB01; genus DAOVTB01. Next base: position 23,253 of record DAOVTB010000004.1, on the reverse strand, counting down.
CTAAATCAGCCATTAAAGTACAACATATAAAAAATAGTGCTAAAAAAATTGAGATCTTTCTCATATTTAATACTCCCTTATTGATATTTCCAGGAATTGTATGTGTCCTGAACATCTTTATTGTATTTAAAAAAAATAATTCTCTTTAGCGTCTTGACAACTTTATCTCTTTCTTTATAAGTAGCTGAAACAAAAACACCAGGGCGATATCCTGGAACTGTAGAAGTATAGTACAGGATAAACGGATTCATTTTTAATTCAGACAATCCAGAGTCAAACAAAACCGTTTTTTTTCCATTTCCACCTTTTCGTGTCAATGTCCCCTTTTTTTTATCATAAATATATTCCACTTTTGTTTTTACACCATTATTTTTTACTTCAAAATTTTTTGCATCATAAGTATTCTGAAATGAAGAAAGATTTTTTTGTAGATCAGCCGGAAGGATTGCCCTCATAGAATCTTTTTCATAATACAGCAACAATCTTGCAAAACTTTGCATGAAATTAATTAGATTAGCACTTTTGGTTACAGTTTTCTGACTATTTGTAGAAAAACTATAGATTCCGATGGACATAACTGCAAGGATACTCATTCCAACGAGAATCTCAATCAAACTAAAACTTCTTAAATATTTTTTAATCATTTTTTTACCATATTAGTCAGGGTAAAGTTTGTACTTTTCCCTTTTTTATTTTTGTATGTAGTAGATACGCGTATGATTTTATAAAAAAAATTAATTTGAACCGGATCATCCTGATAATTATAACTTTCAATTGATATTTTTCGATTATATTCTTTATCCACATCAAAAATATCTTTCACCGTCAGTGCTCCAAAAATTTTTGGTCCTAATTTGGTATTCAGCAATTTATACAATTTTTCACTATCTCCATTCCAGCTGGTAGAAGAACTGTATGGAGGAAGATCATCAAAGGTCAGACTTACAAGTAAATCCATGAGGTCTGAGGAGTAAATTTTACTTTGAAGCCGTCCTGCACTCTGGTGGACACCTCGTTGTGAGACTGAAAGAAGGTTATATATTGGTACAATAAGCATGATCATAATTGTCATTGCTATAATAATTTCAACAAGTGAAAGTCCCCTTTTTCTAATATATGTACTCATTTGTACATTGCCTCATTAAAAGAAAGCATGAAAGTCTTATGATAATCCTTATTGTTAGGTAGAATTCCAAGCTTAGAATTATAATCAAGCGTTCCACCGTATTTTGCAAATCCAGTTATGTAAGAGCCACTTCTAAAGTGTAAATGATCCATGACCGCATTTCCATAAATACTCAGGATTCCATCAGTTGTAATTGTTCCGTTTGGTGCTAAAAGGGAAGCCCATATTTCAGATTGGCCATTTTTGGTCTGGATTTTGATATCCCCATTTGTCGTGTATAAAACAAGTAATTCGCTTGAACTATTTTGCGATCCCCATTGCCTGATATTACCCTTCAGATAGATATTACCGTCGGTTATGATCATTCCGCCACGTTCGACACAGATGTTTTCCAGGGTTATATCACCTTTGAACTGAATGATGCCATCAAGAGTCAATACATTTTCAACAGGTTGAGAATTAGGTCTTACATACAATAGTCCTTTTGAAGACAAACTCGTTGTAAAATCCTGATCCTTAAAATTCCATGCAACTTTAGGTAACAGAAAATTATCCAATTCAGACTGGTTTTTTAAAATTTTATGAAGAACTACATTTTGATTTTTAAGAGGCAGATGTTTTGGGGGTGCCAGATGTATATCCTCATCATGACGATAGTAAAACCTGTCTGGTAATGTTTTTGTTGGTTCCTTAAAGGAATTTCCAGTAATAATATAATCAATATTTTCGTTATACACTTTGTGGAAAAACTGAGACATCAAAGTACTGTAGCCTGGACCTGATGAAGAGGGAGGAGAAGTCCCTGGTTTCGGGTAATTGTTCATTGCCATTTTAGGGAATCCACTAGTTTTTGGTGTAAACTCATTACTTGTAGCATCTTCCATGAAAAATTTGAAAATATCTTTACTACCGGGATCCACAATATTTTCAATTGCTGTAAAAGAACTGTAGTCGTGGCAAAGAGGTAATGGAGTCCATGGGAAACTTGTTGCAGCATTTGGTGGTGCAGGTGTACCGTATGTGACTATTTTATCAATTCTTTGCTGTAATACTCCTGTGGTATCTGCTGTAACTACATCATAGTTTAAAGCTGCCCCTGCAAATTTCAGTCCTATTGAGCTGATTTTTCCAAGAACAAGTGTTGGAGATATTCCTCCGCCATTTTTGCCTGGTGGCATTCCAAAAAGGTGAAGAAAACTTGAATTAAAGGCTTCTTCATTTGCATCATAATATGATGCAAAAAATTTGTGATATCTTGTATCTTTTAATCTGCAAATACCCATTTTCCAGTTGCGGACTTCCCAGTAATCATGCTTGAAATTACCATCTTTTAACATTCTTTCAGGGTTTTGCGGATCATTTTTATTGAAATCAGGATTCTGCATATAGAACAGAAAATCTTCACTGGCGTTTATATTTCCTTCACCATAAGTTGCTTTCAGGTAAAGTTCAGATGCTTTTCCCTGATAGTGTGTCCCAAGGTATATCCATCCAAAAGTGTTGATAATATCATTAAAAAGTTTTTTTTGTGCCGGTGCAGTATTTTTTACATCCCCGCCGTAGTCGTGGAGCCATCTGAGCCCATTTTTTTTAGAATCTCCGTTTGTAAGGTAAAAGACATTACATTTATTAGAAAGACTATTAGCTTCAGGAGCATTAACAAAAAGATTAAATCTGTTTTTTCTATCCTCCATTTTTGGATAAGCAATATTACTGTCAAGTGCATTTCTTATTAGCAGGTTGAATTTTCCAAGCAATTCCGGGATCCTGCATACAACTTTTACATCACAGAAAAATTGCTGAGAATGGGCTTCTCCATTTAAATCTACTGAAAGTGTGAAAAGCAGACTTCCAAATTTTTCCCTGTCTTCTTTAAAATATACATTGGTATAATAGTCAAATTTTTTCGGATTAATATTGATTGAGAGGTCAAGTTTATTTAAGGAACTTTGGCCACCATAATCTTGTAGTAACCTATCAAGTAAAACTTTTCTCTGTGTCTGTGAAGATGGTTTGGCATTTGTATTGAAAAAGATAGAATTTTTTATATCTATTGTAAAAGAAGTATTTTTGGTGAATTCGCTCTGGCTTTTAACAAGTTCAAGATAGAGTTCTTTATACAACGTTGAATTTTGATCCTTCAATTCCCCCCGAATCATAGGAATAATGATCTTCATGAATGCGTCAAAAAGATTCTGAGTTTTGCACATTTTGAGACTTTTTTCAATAAGTGTTCTCTCACCAGAACTCATATTTGCAATCATTAGCGCGAATATGCTAACAATTGCTACAATAATAAGAACGAGCATCAACGCTGAAGCACGGTATGAATTAGAATTCAAAGTAGTATATTTTTTCATTTTTCACCTAGATAAATTATAGCTATTTTCAAATATTATGACAAGTCTCTCTATTTATTAAGATATGGTTTTTCAATAAATGTTCAATGTTAATTATAAAAATAAAAAAATATTTTTTTTATTCTTTAAGGAGTTTAAAATATTTAACTATATCTGTCAATTTAAGATAATAATTTCTATATATATAGTATTAATTGCCGATAATTTTATTGAATCTTCATTTGGAGTATCAATTGGTGCGTAGTACGGGAAAAATTTTAAGAATAATCCAGATAATCTTTTTGATTATTCTGCTATCATTGAGGCTTTCTGCCATTGATGGTATCAGAAAAGATTACCGTGATCCTGACAGACAGCATGAATTAAGGAAAGTTTTGCAAAAATTAGGATTTGAATGGGAAGAACGGAAATTATATGATCCTGATAATAAAAAAACTCTTGAAAATCTTGGCTACAAACAAATTACAGGGAAAACAGATCATATGACCTCCGAAAATGAATATGACTGGAAGATCAATAAAATCTTTGGAGAAGCTTTTATTGATACAAGAGACAAAGCATATGAACCAGGTTTAATACCAGAAGAAGAAAATGAAGAGGAATCGGTAAAAAAGATTGATAAGGAAATGCTTGAATTTGAAAGAATTAGAAGGTCTGCAGAATTAAAAGATGAATATTTCTATCAATTCAATTGGGATCTCAGGCTGGAAACCGAGTTAAGATATGTCAATGTGGATGGTCCTGAAGAATATTCTCCATATAAAGCAGATGGTTTTTTGAATCAGGGAATAATTTTTTCTGGTAAAAAGTATTTTAAAACTGGTGGATTAATTGAAATAGATCTCGACAGTTACTATAGTAATGATAGGAATTTCAATGATAAAACATATCGATTGGAATACGGGTCAGTATATCTTGAAAAAGGAATTTTTGTTTTACATGGTGGTCATCTAAGACCCTTTCTTTTTGAATCAACATCAAGTATTGATCTTCGTGGTATAAGCGGAGGAGTGAAAACCGACAATTTTCAATTTACTGCAGGATATGGATATAACAATCGAGGAATAAATGAAGAATTTTATGGTCGAGATACATTCTGGGGAGAAGTAAAAGGAAATTTCAAAAAGTGGTTTGACATTGGTCTGCACTATCTTGATGTTCGTGACCGGACAGATTCAATAGATGATCTTAATTATGTCGGACCTGCTGAACAGAACTGGATTTGGGCTGGTTTTATTGAGTCATATCTTATAAAAGATCGACTGCGTATAAGAGGAGAATATGCTTTTTCAGAATGGAATCCTGATAAAAATTCACCTGTTGATCTGAAAGTTCATGATCATCTTTATAATATGTTTATTGATTACAACAGTAGAAAGACATCCTGGAATTTTAAATATCTGCTTGTTGGGGAAGATTATACAGCATTAAACGGGAATTATACTCCTCATAGCGAAAATATGTCATATCAATTGAGATATAAATTTAACGAGCAGATCGAGAGTTACTTTGATATTTACTCTCAGGATTTTAATTATTCTTCTGCAAATCCAGAGAAAGTTTTTGAACCAAGAATTTCAGTTCATCTACGTCCTTTTACTGAAAGATTTCCACTACAGTTGAAAATATCACACGGAATACGATCAAGACGAGATGAGATAAATTCACTCTATAGACGCTATGTAAAAACTTCGTATATTTTGGAGTATAGACCTATAAACAATATGTTTCTGGATAAATGGGATTTTGGTGTTTATGTGGATAACGAATTGGATTATAAAGATCGTGATAATGATTTTTCAAGACATACTTATGATTTTCTTGCTGAGAAAAATTTATTTGGTTCCATGAACCTTAGTACAAATGTTAATTATTACAGACAGGAATATGCCCGGACACTTGATAGTGACAATGTTACAAGCTGGTACATGAAACTTAGTTACTATTTGAATTCTATAACAGGACTTGATGGTGGGGTAAAGTTTCGTTTTCAAGACCACAGGGGAGAAGAAGATGATTATGATATGTCAGGATTTTTTATGAAGCTTTACCATAAGATGACAGTAAGGAACAGGATTGAATTTGAGCTTAATTATGATAAATATGATTACTGGGATACAAGTGAATCTAGAAAGGATGCGAATTCAACAATTAAGTTGATAACGATATTTTAAAGAAAAAAGAAGACATCGCGCAGAGAACGCTGAGAACGCAGAGAAAAGAAGATTAGACAGGATTAACAAGATAAAGAAAGATTAGAAGGGAAAAAATGGTTAATATAAAAGGGGTAAGAAGTACTTTAATTTTTTTGAATTTCAAAAAAATTCATAGTACCCTGACCCCAACGCCAGATAACTTTTTTCTGTTAAAACATATAAAATGGTACAGGATACATAAAGAGAAAGAATTTACCAGGACATGAATAAAGAGATAAAATTAAATAAAGAATATCGATTAACAATTTATGATATATGGAGTTAATAATTACTACAGAGAATATTGAGAAAGAAAAAAATCTAAATTTAATAAAAATATTAAGAAGATTGGATCATGAATAGTATGAAAAAAATTGTAAAACAAAATAGTTCAGGTATAGTTGGTAAATTCTTTTCTTTCTTTTTAATAATTTTTGCAGCAACGCTGATACCAGCATCAGCATTTGAATTGAACACAGAATTTGAAGTAAGTAAATTCAATACAAAAGTCAAAAATCTGGAAACTGAAATAAGAATGCTAGAGGCATCTGGTAATAAGCTTCGTTTAAAGAAAGTTGATTCTGAAATTGCCAAAAAAGTAATGGCAATTTTTGTAGATTTTCTTAAAAAGATAAAACAGGATGTTTATTCAACTGATGAAGAAAAGAAGAAGTTTATGTCTGAAATTATGATGAAAAGACTTCAATTTTCAGAAGAATACTGGTTGAGTCCCAAAATTCGTAATTACAGATATGATGATCCTGATAAACTTTTACCTGATCTGATAAAAAAATACAATGCACTTGATTATCAGGAAAGGCTGCGTACAAGTAGAGTTTTTAAAAGATTTTCTACAGAAAAACTCATCTATCTTGATTCCCGGCAGAAGGAAATCGAATTCAATGTAATGGAGAGAAAATTCTACTCTGAAATTAAAAAGATCATTTCTGTATCTGGAGAAAAATACAATAAAGACAATAAACTTAAAGAATCCAGGAAAATGATGAATGAATATGTAGCAGGCTTAAATGATCTTAAACTGAATTTTGATATTTATTCCCATGTACTTATGAACAAAGATGCTGAAAACATGGCACGCATTTCTGAAAAAGATGTTGAAGATCTCATTAAATATCGCAGTGTAGTATTAAAAAAACTATCTGGATTTTCATTTATTGATTTGAAAGAAGAACTGAAAAATCTTTCTGTCAGAGAAGAATGGTTTCGTTTTCTACAAAAAAATATTTCGGATGCCATGAACTGTCTTAAAAGCAAAGTCAGGACAAAGCTTAAGAAAGTAGCTGATAATAAATCTGTTTTACAGAAAAAGATAATTGATCTTGAATCCAGAAATCTGGAATTAAAGAAAAAATCTGGAAAAGTTAAATCACTATGGACAGAAATCTCAGAAAATATCAGGAAAATTGATCGTTTGAAAAAAAGTCTTGGCCTGGAAAAAATAGAACTTTACAGAATAAAATTGAATCTTCTTTTAGAAAAGGGAAATGCAAATCTTAAAAATATTTCCCGGATTTTTCCAATATTCAGGGATCTTAGAACTGAAATATTAACACAAATTAATAAAAGAATAAAAACTCTTAAAACCTTTGTCAAAGATTTAAAAAGTATTCTGCAGAGCCGGAGAGCTTTAAAATTGAAATTTCAGAAGCAGTTGCTGGAATTACAGACCAGGTCTTCAGAATTCTATACAGATTATATTCATCCAAAAAGAGATGTTGATGTAAGAACAATTGAAGAAAGGTATCTTGATACAATTGAAATTGTAGAGTTTTTAAAAAAATTCAGGAAATTGTATGAGGAATTAACAGCTCAGATACCTCAGCTTGTTGAGCAAACAGCTGAAGGAAGATATGCAATGCATGATCTTTTCCACGGAAAGATTTGCTATGATCAGATTCCTTTTTATATTGATTCCCCAGGCTGGATATCTGAAGATTTTATAACTGTTAAAGATGATATTAATAAACCGGATCCTAATACACTTGTAAAGAAAAAGATCCATGAAGATAATCTGGATCTTGATGAAATAATGAAAAAGATAAAACTCTGGAAAGAAAAAATCCTGGTTTTTGATATTAAAAAGAAAAAAAGGAAAGAAAAGGAACTTTATCAAAAGAAAGTAAAAGGATATAAGAATAAAAAGATATCTGTAAATATTGATATCGTAATGACGGAATTAAGGAAATGGGGAGATGTAAAAGATATCCCGTATTCCAAGAAATACGAAATTGCAAGAATTTATGATGAGTTGAAAAGAAAAATTGATGTTTTAATACGTGATGGGGAAATCTCTCCAGAGATCAATTCTAAATTTGATAATCTTAAAAATGTATGGACTTATTTCAAAAAAAGAATCCAATGGAATAATCGACCATGTGAGATCATTGATATCAGTATAAATAATGTAAGGATGACCGATCGATTAAAAGAAGTTTTTTTAAATTTTGATGATACCAGAAATGGAACTATTGAGATTTTTCTTAAGATTCGCGAAGAATTTTATCCTGTTAAAACTGTTTATTGTAAGCTTATAGATCTTAAAAATGAGTTAATTAAGGGTTATAGAGTAGAGAAAAAAGGAAGATTCAGCTACTGGAGAATATTTTTTCCTGTACCATTTAAAAATGAGCGGTTTAGGTTCACTTTTACTGCTAAAGACAGGTATGAAAATGTTCTGACAGATACATTCAGGACTTATACTGCCAATTGTACATGGTTTGATGAAAGAAAATCACTGGAAAGATTTTTCACAAAACTATTTAATTCGTTTAATGAAGAGGATATTGTAAATATTCAAAAGCTTTTCAATAGATATAATTTCAATACTGGAAATCTTGATGCAATAGTAGATGGCCTTCGTCATAGATTTAGAAACTATAGACGTCTATATGTTAAAATCCGTGATCTTAAATGGGAAAAAGTTCGTAACCTTTATCGCATACGGATTAAATGGAATAAAACTTTCAGAGATAACGATGGAAGAACTTATTCAAGCTCAGGTTTAACATATTTCAGAGTAAAACGTTTTAATGATTACCGAATTATTGGGATCAATGGAGATAATCCATTTTAAACGCAGGATTGTAGATTAAATAAGAAATTAATTTCTGAAAGATTTTAATTTTTTAAAGATAAATTCAGTTGTCTTTTCAGTAAGATGATTTTCACTTGCATATTTCGGAAATTTTTCAATAACTGTGATTATTTCTTCAATGATATTCTTCGCAATATTCTTTTTTATATCATATTTTTTGGCCATATCCATCATATCCTTAATTGATGGATTTTTCCCTTCTCCATTTACAGTCATTGAATGTTCGCCGCCTGGGCCGTTTGCATAGGTAAGGTCATATGCAGGAGCTAATTTCCATGTTTTTCTTGCATCATCAAGTATGAAGGAGAAATTTTTAACATGATCATCACGGTTGTGAACTAAAATATTGAAAACCATTAATCTGAAAACCTTTAATAATTCACTGTGATCTTTTGTTAAATATGAAGTGATTTTAAAGAGATCTGAATAATCGCATGATGGAATTCTGAAATTTGACTCGATTAAATTTCCAAAACTATGAGTATGGTTCCTGGTATTATCTTTTTCTCTATCAAAACGTTTTGTTCCAAAATATGATTCTCCATTCTTGCAATTGAATAATTTTGTTTCATTCATTTCAATTCCTGAATATCGTGCCATTATTGAATAAATATATTCGAGAATACCCGAATCAGGAAAATCATTTTTACTAAAAAATTTGATTATATAATGGTTATAATTTTTTTGGAGTTCATTATTCCAGTTTGTTATATGATTATCCATTTTGTTATATCCAACAAGAATTTTTGGTCTTGCACCACCCGGACTACCACCAGCTTTTAGTAATTGAGGGATTAAAACTGCTGGTTCACCGTCATATATTTTTTTTGAAAGTTCTGCTAATTTTTGAAGGTTGAATATATTTTTTTCATTATAATTGTTACTGCAAGGCAGATATGTGAGTGCTCCCATTGTATTATTTCCCATGAAAGATAATCTGTCCAAAACAGAAATTGTTGATGGATCAATACCGGATTTCCTGAAATACCTGTCCATCAATATAAGCCCCCATCCATCAGGAAGGGAATCGTCAAATAATCCAAAAATTGGACTGAATGAATAATGATTGAATTTAAATATGTCTTTTTTTAGAGGTAGGGATAATGGAGATAATTCAATTTCTTTATCCAACCATGTTTTATCGTATTCAAAAAAAAGGCTGTTATCTTTTTGAGCAAGAGTCCCAATTTTAAACGATAGTTTACTTGTTTTTGTGAAATAAACATTAAGCTTTTGAAGAAATTCATTTTTCATAATCTACCCCTTTTGGGAGATTTTTTACAGGATTCTTCCAATTCTTTTAGTGAACTGATTTCTTCTATTTGAAATAATTTAGAAATTTCTTCAATTCTTCCCAATGCAGTGGCAATCAATAATAATGTTTTTAAAGAAATATTTCCTGTAGTCTCAAAATGTTTTAAAGTGGATACAGAAACGCCAGCTATATCAGCGAGACTTTGTCGTTTTAATCTTTGATTTAATCGTAGTTTTTTGACTCTACTGGCGATCAATAATTGTATTTCTTTTGTAGTTAATATAGTAGGAATTAGATTATCCATATATAAATTATATCATAAAGATGAAATAAAAGATAAAATATTATCATTTAAAAGCTAAAAAACGAATAATAGATAAAATATTATCTGTAATATGGGTAAAACTACAAACAAACCACAGGATTCAGATTATTACATTTTAGACATGTACTATCGTTGGTGATTATATTTGATTTTTTTGAAATAGAAAATCAAAGAGACGGTACACAATCCCCATGAGGTCCACCAGTAGTTATAATCACTGAATTTGATTATATTTGCTGATTTGTAATAAATCCAGACAGAAATTAAGGTAAACACCAATAAATGTACAACTTTAATCTTGATTGAATCTGAAGTGCAGAGTATATGAATAAACAGTGGAAGAATAATAATGAAATCATAACTCCAAAGATATGGGGTAACGAGTGGAGTCAATGCGAGTCCAATCAATATAGCAGCTCGAAGCCCTTTGGACATATAAATTTTGAATACCGAGAATAGTGCGAATATGTACAATAATATATTCAGGATATAAGCCGAATTCCCCAGATTTTTTTTAAGTACTTGAAATGTACTCGGATGTAGCCATTTTGGATTGTTTTTTAATGCAGTGATAAAATCTGGAATCCATTCTGCATGGAAGATAAACAGCGGGAGAAGTAAAATTGTGAAACCTGCCAGATATGTCATCAAAAGTTTCCAGAGTGGTGGTTTTCCAATTCCGGAAAGCTGATGATAAAAAACGATTGGAAAAACAAGGATGGCCAGTTGGGGTTTTGTTAATGAAATTACTATAAGAATGGATACGAAAAAAGTCGGAAGTTTGGAAAAATAATGTGCAATAAAAAACCATATAGCAGCAATAATAATAGTGATTTGCCCCATAAATAAAGATTTTATGGCAAAGGGGTATAGAAAAATAACAAAGGCACTGAGTAATTTGCTTGTTCGATTTATTTCACGGTATTGTGAATAAATAATAAACATTGTGATCAGTATAGACAGGTTTAAAGAAAACCAGATAGAACAAGCTATTTTAAGTGGGAGAAATCCTAAAGGAAAAAAAAGACCTAGAGCCATTGGAAGCCAGACTGCCTGTTTTCCCGGGAACAGTTCATTGATATTATAGAGACTTTTCCCCTGACTGAGCAGACGGAGTGGATTCCAGAGATTATTCCTGAAATCATTCATATGATTCATGAGGGAAGAAGATAAATACAGTGAAACAGACCAGATTATAATGAACAGAATAAGGAAGTGGAGTAAAGAATAAGGAGTGTTATTTTTTCTGGATGGTGTTTTATTCACAAATGTATTTTAACATAGTCACTTAGTGAATCACAAACTACAAATAAACACCTGGAATTGGATTTTTACATTTTGGACAGGTACAATCTTTGGTGATTATATTTGATTTTATAATGTAACCAATACGCTCTACTAGCCTTGTATTGCATTTATCGCAGTAAGTATGGTTATGTTCATGAGGTGCATAGTTAACAATATAAACATATTTTAATCCCTCTTCTTTAGCAATTTCCACCGATCTTTCAAGGACTTTAACTGGTGTGGGAAGCAGGTTTTTAAGCCTGAACATTGGAGTAAACCGTCCAAAATGTAGTGGAGTATCATCACCAACATTATTTTTAATCCATTTACACATTTTCCTTACGTCCTTTGGATCATCATTTAAAGATGGAATCATTAAATTGATGATCTCAAGCCATTTTCCAGCGCTTTTTACCTGTACAAGACTATCCTGAAAATTTTTGAGACTTCCGCCAATGTATTTTTTTAGAAAGATATCGTTAAAACCTTTTAAAGTAGCTGAAAAGGCATCACCATATTGAATCAATCTGTCTAGAGGTTTTTTATTCAGGTACAATGCAGAGCAGAAAACAATTTTAAAACCAGCGTCTTTGACGGCAGGTGCGATTTTATCAATAAATTCCATATAAACTGCTGGTTCTGTATAGGTGAATGTAATGAATTTTGCTTTATATTTTGAAAGTGTATTAATAGCATCTTTTGATGGAAATTCAAAAAAATCTTTTTCCTCTGGAGCATATTGTGAAAGTTCATAATTTTGGCAGTAGGAGCAATAAAGGTTACAACCAGCGGTTGCCACACTGAGCCCTTCAGAACCAGGAAAAAAATGAAAAAGTGGGGCTTTTTCTACTGGATCCATTAAAGCAACAACTGGTCTTGTTGCAGAAGTGTACAATATTCCGTCTTTATTATGTCGAGATCGACATATTCCTGATTGATCCAGCTTTAATTTACAGTTATTTGGACAGGTCTGGCATTGAACAATTCCAGAACTCAATTTTTTACCAAACATTGCTTTTTCAAGAGGAATACCATTTTTTGTATCCATTTGATTGGCTAACAGGTTTGCATAAGGATTATACTTCATGCAAAAACCACATCCTGAGGCTAATACTGTTTTCAAAAAAGTTCTACGATCCATTCTATATCTCCTTGTTTTCAAGCAATTTCAGTTTATGTCTATAAATATCTAATGAGAACTCACTCATAAAAAGAAAGTCAATTTTTCCAGGAAACCTCTGGACTTTTCTCCGAAAGGTTTCTCTTTTATTTTTCAAATATGCTTCGAGATTTTCCTTGTTAACCTGAACTGCCATGTCTTCACGTTGTATTTCATAATCGATTTGGGCCAGGCTCCTGCATTTAAGAAGTATTTTTCCAATTTTATCAATAAGATAATCATTAGTTTCTTTTCCTATAAGACCAAATTCGTTTTGGGCTTCTAAAAGAACGTGTGCGATTAGATTATCCTTTTTTTTGAAGTACTCAATTTGTGAAAGTTTACGTACGTCATCAAGAAATTTTTTATCAGCGTATGAATAACCTGCCTGCCCGATTCTGATGGGATCTGATAGTCCAAGAGGAGGAACCACACATGGTACAAAATCTATTACCAGCTGTTTTTCAATTGGAGTAAATACAGTAAGTGTTTCTTCTTCAAGATCACACATGGCACCATGAAGCTGGTGTTTTACAGGATCTACAGCTCCACATATGTCACTGACATCTCCAAGAAAAGAAGAATCAAGTTTATAGCCCTTCATTAATTTCACATACATTTCACCGATTATCTTTGTTGCAATAAGTCGCTTCTCATCGATTACGCTTATAAGTTTTTTTCTTATTTTTATAGCTTTTTGAGCTATTTCAATGAGCTTTTGATATTGATGTTTTTTCAGGCTCATTCCATTTAAGAAATTAAGAAGATTGACTCTTTCCTTATTTTCCAGATAAGTTGGTCGAGGTTTAACATCCATTACGTTGAAAGAATTTACAGATGTCGCTTTTCGGAGTTTTTGTTTTTTTTCAGTAACTGTTTTCTTTACAATGCATTTTTGCTTTATCGGAGAAATTATTCCGCCAACTATTCTGTAATATCTGTTTCTATCATCGATAGCTGTTAATGAATTGTTGAGAATTTCAAATTTATTTATTAGTAATGCCCCAAAAATCTTAAATTTTCTTAGTTCCTTGAAATTAAGGTTTTCACCGTAATGGGAAACATAAATTTTTCCTGGAGTAGAAATATAAAGCTGATCGTTATAGATAACTAAAGCTAAAACTGCCATATTGCTCAATATTTTCTGATTTTCAATGAATAATCCGGTATTTGTAGCCGCAAGTAATTTCCCATTAAAATACTCAAAATCATTTATTTTTTCTTTAGTCTGGAATTTTATTTCTTGAAGTTTGTTATTTTCAAACACAGTAAACTTATTATTAGATTCAATCAAAACGGTTTGATTGAAAGGATAATAAAAGACACGATCAGCATTTTCAATATCTTTACGATGTGAGTCAATTATAATTGAAATTCTATTCCCCATCTTGTAACAGTTTTCGCCAAGTTGTTTTTCATTGTCTGTTACCAGACCGCTTGCAAAAATATTTGAAGCAATGATAAATGTTATAAGTAAAACTAAAACAATTCTATTCATTATTTAGCCCCTATTAAAAGTTAATTTCTTTAATTATTTTTCCATCTTTGGGAGAAAAGATTGCTACTCTTCCATTTTTTGTTCCGATGATCAGATCATTTCCATATGGATAGATTATTCTTGTTTCTTCAGTGAATTCAGGGATTACTTTCTTGGAACAATCATCCTGTATGTAATTAATATAGAAGAGTCCTTTTTCAGTCGCAAGATAAATTCTATCTCCGCAAATTGCAGCATCAAAAATATTTATTCCGTTTAGCCCGGAATTTTTACTAAAGTGAATCCAGCGAGAATAGTAATAAAGAAAGATACCTTTATTTGTTGTTGTGACGACCGCTTTGTGAGATGAAAATCTGATACTGTTTACAAATCCATTGATATTTTTAATTGGAAAAGTTGCGTTGTTTTTTAGATCATAGATTTCTATTCCTTTATTGCCGCCAACGAGAATGTAATCTGAATCTGGATTTTTAAGATATTTTTTTAAAAACCATTCTGGTGGATCAATTTTTAATGAATTTATCCAAAGAGTTTCCAATGGATTTTCGATATTGTTCTTGTATTTACCTGAATCTGAAAATATGTAAATACCCTTTCCGGTACTTCCAGCTAGAATTCCATATGGCTTTTTATAACAGATATCATGATAAATACCACCCTGTCGAAGACTACGAGTTCTTACAATTTTCTCAGTATTTTTTTTTGAGTATATTCCAATTGCTCCTTTACCTCCAACAAGGAAGTTAAGCTCCTCATTCTTTTCAGGCATCATGTATAAAGCATTAGCGGTTTCATACGTAAAATATCTTTTTTTTATATTAAGATCCGCATCAAGGATGTAAACTCCATTTCCCCAGGTTGCAACAATGATTTGCTCAGGAGTCTTAAATTCAATATCTCTTATGGTTTTAAAAAGACTTTTGCGATATCTTGAATCTGTAATTGAATTTAATATTTTTCCTTTAGAATTAATGGTTATTTTTACATCATTGTTTTTCTTTTCAATATCATAGGAAAAAACATGCTCTATTGAGAGATTGAAAATCAAAATGAATATAAATAAGATATATTTTTTATTTTTACATCTGTAAAACATATAACTGATTCCTATATATCAGGATCAATTTTCTTTTTCCGGTAGCCAATACGATGTGATCAGGTTTTTTATCAAGAGGAATGCAAGCATTGGTATTATATTTTTTTAATACCTCATTGTTTCCTGCATCATATAGAAGCATTTTTCCATTTCTGGAAATCAGAGATTTTGATCTATTGTCAGGTAAAAGGAATTGTATTGCACCTTTAAGGACAGCAATCAATGCAATTTTTGTTGACCGGATTGAAAAAATATCTTTTAAAAAATCCTTTTTCTTGAAGTTTTCCAGATATATCATCTGCTCATTATTATAGAAAACGATTTTATCATTATGAGTTGTAAGAGAATAAGGTTTTGTAGTAATGAAAGGGAGAAGTTCCTCTGGTTCTTCATTACCATTTCGAAGAATATATATACCTCCTCCGGAAGTTATTACCATATCATTTTTAAAAGGATAAAAATCACCAATTTTGGAAGAAAATTCATAAAGTTGGAAATTATTATCAGTACTGATTCTATAAAGCGTTGTGTCACCTTTAAGATAAACAGAATTATTATAGACTTTTAATGATGAAACGTCATTTTTGAATCTGAACTTATGTATGACTTTCTTAACATCAGTATTAATTGCATACAGATTATTGAGTGAGGTAAGTACATAGAGTTTATTCTGAAAGATAATTGAATCTTTGAAAATATCATCATTCTGGAAAGAAGGTAATGCTATTTTTTCAATCTTATTTGAATCTGTAAGTCTGTAAACACTTCTTTCATCAGTAACAAGTATATCTTCATTATCACATACGGTAAGTGATAATGGAGTGCGATTCAGAACAATATTTGAAATTTTCAGAGAATTTTTTATATTGATTTCTGATCTTTTTTGAATTGTAGAAATTTTATCATAAGTTATGGATTCAACTTTGACTGTTGGAACTGATTTAACTTTAGTACGAGCATTTTTTTTCTTTTTCAAAACCTTTGGTTTTCTAATTTTTTCCCTTAATTCGATCATTCCCTCACCAGGTGTTCCTACCCAGACAGAACAACCATCAAAGGCTACACATGTAAGATTTGTTGTTCCTTTATCATATTTATAAGAAATTCTTTTATGTTTAATCCTTTGCCACTTTTCTTTATCATTTTTATCAAGAGTAAGTCTAAAAGCTCCAAAACTTTTCTTAAATGCCTGACCTATCCAGGGGAGATTGGTTACATACCAGCATGAATCTGCCAGGATCAAAGGATCATTCCAGACAAAATAGATTCCATACATTCCAATAGTTGAAGGACTTTTAAGTAATACAACTTTTTTACCATCATATGAAAAAAAATCTGTTTCAAGCGAGATGATCAATTTATCTTTTACAACAGCCAGTGTAGTAATTTTTTTATTCATAAATTCCATTAATGGAACAAATTTCCCATTCTGAAGTTTAAAACATCCCTTTTTGGTTGCGATATAACAGGTTTTTTTATAAACTGTTACCCAATAAACAGTGCTATCAACTGGATAGTATTTTACTTTGAATTTATATGGATTATCTGGATTAAAATTTGAAAGGACATAAAGACCTGTGGTGACCCCAACATACAGTTTTTTACACATTGGACAATAAACAAGACGGGTTGGAACGTCTTCAAAATTCTTTATTTTTATTTTAGTGAATTTACCGGTTGCTGTTTTGAATAACCATAATCCATCTATATTAGAAACAAGCAGGTTTTCAGATATTTTCAAAATATCCAGGATGTTATTATGGGAAATTCCATTTTCATCATTGTAGACTTTTGATTTATGCGTATAAACATCAAAAGCACAAAGACCGTTTCCGGTTGCAAGATAAAGTGTGGAGTTTCTATCAAAGAGCATATCATTGATATGGTTACTTGGAAGACCATTTAAAACATTATAGTATAAAGGTCTTTTATTTTCCTCTAACAGGAAGAACTTATCAAGTCCTCCGTATAAAGTTGTTGCAGTTGAAAAAATTACAAGAAATACCAATAGATATGAAAGCTTTCTCATGTTGAAATTTATCCCCTTTACTTATTAAAAATTTTAATGAAAGACTATATTTTAATCCCTTATTATATCATATTATTTATAGAAGGTATTGCATATTTGCCGCGAAAAATTTTATATTCTATGTGAATAAAAAGTGCCAGGTTTCGTATGTGAAATAAGCCCTGGCACCAATAATAATCGAACTTTGAACGAGATTAAATTATTGTTCATGCCTTAACATACGTTGCAGACTTAAACTGATGCAGAAAATTTCAAGATTCGCTCATTCAGGACCCATGGTTTAGTTGCTGACCCCGTGGATACTTAGACTGTCGCCAGTCTTTTTTATAAGAAGCGGGAGGCGTAATTCACGATAATTTCCTAGGATTCCTTCAACTGGATCACTAAAATTATCATCAGCATTAGTTATATTTTCATTACCATCCCAAACTTTGATTACAAGAATATGATATCCTGGAGAACTAATATTGATGTATTCACTATATTGACCCCAACCACCTTTTTCAAGTCCTTCGAGCATTTCTTCTCTTTTTAGAATAACGGTATCTTTGCTGTAAATAAGTTTTGTAATGTTGTGTCCTTCAGGGTTAAGTACTTCGATTTCCATTCTGGAAATACCATATACTTCTTCCATTGGTGAACCATCCGGAGCTTTCGGATGTGCAATATAACCATCAATATTGTCACGTGCCAGAATTTCCAGTTTTACACGAAGATCTTCTGGAAACACAAGAGGTGCTAAAAAGTCATTACCATCTTTGTCTGGATACCAACCATCATTTTTGATGTGATCATAATTCCAGACCTCATCATTATTGATCCAGATTCCATATTTAACTTCATCTTTTTTCCTGCATGGATCTGTATTCTGTAACATTGGTTGAACTATTTCGGTATACTGGGATACACCAATTCTGTTATCTTCAGGCCATGTAGAATAAGGCCAGTAACCAGAATTATATTTTGCTGGCCATGCAGTTGCTCTATGGTCATTTGGAACCGTTCTATAGTATAGTTTCTCCCTTATTCCATCTATTTCACCATCGTCATCAGATTCATCGCGAACTTTGACAGGTACGGTAACTTTTACTTCAATATTTGGGCGAATATCATCATAATAGACGATTCTTGCTTCAAACACAGATGAAGAGTTACTACAACAGTCAGACACCTGTATCTCAATTTTTGATGTTTCATTAGGAGGATCGCAGGATTCCTGTGAGGAATTTTTTGGAAAAAGAATGTCCTCATTACCCACAGAAACCTCTCCAGAACCAAAGATATCCTTTTCTCCAGTTTGAGGATTAGTCAGAGGAATTTCAGTTGCCATCAAATCACCATCGTTATCGACGATCTTGATTGCTGCACCTTTTAATCTCTGATAATAACTACCACCGAGATAGAGTCTTCTTTCTCGCAATTTAGGAATTCTTTTATTAACATGCATGGTGTTTTTTAAACTACCCATATATGGCCCTATGCTCGATTTAACGGCAGGAAGATACGCAATTGGTTCATCGTTTGCACTAGATGGTTTTGATGGATCAACAAGCCAGTATATATCATATTTACCTATGCCGTAGCTGATAGTTGCATTATTTGAAGCAATTCCATTATCTTCAAGAACCATTGAAAATTTTCCTGATGGACCAGCTTGCTTATTTAAAGCTGCGTCTTTTCCAACAAAGATAGGTTCTTTTGAATTGGCACTTGCACTGGAAGCGCTGTTGTTCACTAATGTCTGTGCTGGATCTGATGCTGGTGGCAGATAGTCTTCAATATAAACAGCTGCATACCCGGTTTTGAAAGTGGTTCCATACTGTTTTCCAAGTGCTTCTAAGGAATCTGGTTCATTAGGTGATTTTTTAACACCAGTTCTGTAATCAAAGGCATTGAAAAGTTCAGGTTTAACATCTGTATAAGTTGTGCCTGCACCCTTGGGTTTGAAACCGATTGCTTTACCATTTGTATCTAAAACTTCTTCAATATCATTATATTCTGTATAGGTATAAGTCAATGTATAGTATACACGTTGCATTTTACCAAATACCCACTCTAATTCCTTTGGAGTGGTTGGAAGGAGTCTGATTCCAGGATCAAAAGCTTTTACGTGGATATATTTCTGGATTTTTTTAGCCATTGGATCATAAGTTTTGGAATCAAAAATCTTTGGTGAAGGAACATCATTTAAAGTCTGGTAAGAGACATTTGGAGATTGGCCAACTCTTTGAAAGTTGGTAAATTCCCACTGATATTCTACTTTTTTATAGGAATACCATTTTCCATTATATTTATACATCCAATATGGGTTTGCACCAGGAGCTGCATTTTTGATCTTTGCAGTTTTTGCTGCTGCCAGATCTGATTTGGCTGTAGCAAGATCAACAGCATCCATTGGAAATGTAGTCCACTTTTTATGCAGGGAATAATCTTCATATATATCCCAGAAGGTAGAGTTTGTTTTCTTTTTTCCGGCACTATTATAAGTTTCAGCTGTAAAAGGTTTGGGCTCAAGTGTTGCTTCCCAGTCAATTGATGCTGTTTTTTCCCATTCATCAATATTTGAATCTGTCATATCGTTAGGGTCAAAAGTTTTAGCTGTCATTCCATCTGTGGCAACTTTATTTTTTAACATATCTTGTGTAAGCATTACATCAGGGTTTCTTCTTACCTCAAAAGGACCTTTGATAAAAAATTGTACATGTCCAGCTCCTGGTCCAGAGCCTTTCATAGCATCTTCTACTTTTGTCTGATATTCAGCAAAAATAACGTTTCTTGGTGATGCGCCAGTAGAAGCTTGACTGTAAAGAACGAATGAACAAAATAAAAAAAGAATGATAAATACTGATAAATGTTTCATATTACCTCCTAAAAAAATTAATGATTAGTTCTAACTTTAATGTCATACATTTCATCATAAAGAGCTTCTTTTTCTTCAATATCAGCTTTTTTATTGAAGATGGTATTTTCAAAATCCTTCAGTTCTTCTATATATATATTTTTCTTATCAATACCGTATAGTTCCTGAATATTTTCCTCGGCCAGAAAAATATTGGTGACCTGAGAAATTCTGTTTTTATAAATCTTTGCAGCATTTGGAAATATATTTGAATTACCCATATGTAAGTTGATCAGGTAAAATCTTGCATCTATGTGATGTGGATCAATGGATAATGTTTTTCTATAAGCGTTGACAGCTTTTTCAAATTGTATATTGGCTTCCCAGAACATACCATGCGCAAAATGGATTACTTCATTTTCTGGATCCAGTTTCAATGCTTTTCCAAGATAAAGACCAGCAGTAAAATTCTGTTTACTCAAAA
Source organism: Candidatus Muiribacteriota bacterium (assembly GCA_030633305.1). Classification (GTDB taxonomy): domain Bacteria; phylum Muiribacteriota; class DAOVTB01; order DAOVTB01; family DAOVTB01; genus DAOVTB01. The sequence goes on along the minus strand of DAOVTB010000004.1, from coordinate 2,485 downwards.
GTAATGAGATACATAATTTTCCATAAAGATCAGGATTTGATGGAGAAAAATCCATGGCTTTTCTGTAAATGTAACCGGCAGTTTTGTAATCTTTCATCTTTACATAAATATCACCAATCTTTTCAATGGTTTCGTAGGATTCTGGGACAAATGCAAGTGCAGTATGCAAGTAACCCATAGCTTTTTCATAAAGTTTCTTTTTCAGATAGATTTCTGAAAGTCCATAATATGCTTTCAATTCGGTTGGTGCCAGTTTAATTACCATATTGAAAATAACTTCAGCCTTTGAATCATTTCCAGTCTTTAACTGACATACACCACTTCCAACAAGAGCAGGAATGTAATTATTCTTGATTTCAAGCACTTCATTAAAATATTTAAGTGCTTTGATGTATTCAGGCTTTTTTAGTGCCATATATGCATATGAAAGTATAACTCTGGCTTCAATATTTTTCTTTTCAGCTTTAACAACTTTACTAAGCAATGCTATAGCTTTATCATAATCCCCGACCCAGAAATAACTTTCTCCGGCAAATTGATTAACTGAAAGATTATTTTTATCAGCAGGTGATTTCAAAACTTTTTCAAAAAATCCAATAGCTTCTTTATATTTCTGCTTTTTATAATAATTATGGGCTGTGTCAAAATTTTTGCGATTTTTCTTAGAGATACCCAGGTGCGTAGTTTTTGATTTAAGCTTCAAAAGTCCAGTTACAGAGACGAATTTTGGTAATTTGAATTTTTTCTTTTTTACTTTTTTCTGGATTTTTTCTGGATTCTTTTCAAGTTGTACTTTTTTATCAAGCTCGCCCTTTAGTTTTAGAAATTCTTTATTATTACCTTCATAAGAAAGAGCCATATGAACTTCTCGAAGAGCCTTTTTGAAGTCTTTTGTTTCAAGAAAAACCTGGATAAGTTTACTTCTGGCCTTATTATTTTCAGGATCAAGAACTGTAATGGTTGAAAATATTTTTTGAGCACCAATAAAATTTTTCTCTTTAATAAACTTGTCGCCAGACTTGATTAGAGAGTGCGTTAAAGAGAAAGCATACATAATACTTATTGTGAAAGTGCAAAGTAGTAAAAAAACTAAAAATTTCTTCATAAATTCTCCATATTTAAGTGAAAATCAGCGAATAATGATTAAACAATTATTATTAAAAGTATAAAACAAAGAATAGTTAATTGACAAGTTTTATAGGAAAATATATTAATAGTATCAAATCAGAGTTCTTTTGGATTATAATATAATGATTTACTAGATATCTTTTTTTAAAATACAGTTTCCGTAAAATAGTCTTGAAAATATAGTATTTGTAGGGTATCATAAAAAGATTTATAATTATTGGTTCAGAGGAAAGGAAAAGGATATGACTACTAATGATAATTTTGAAATCATTAAATACGGATGCAAAATATTACGAAAAACCTCGGATTTTATAGAGGAAATAGATTTGAACTTTGTTGAATTTGTCGAAAAAATGGCAGCGACTATGTATGCAATTGATAATGGTGTAGGCTTGGCTGCTCCGCAGGTAGGAATTAACAAAAGATTGTTTATAATTGATTTTGGTAAAGGGTTGACCGTTTATATTAATCCTGAAATTATTTCATCTTCACCACTAACTTCTGTTGAAGAAGAGGGTTGTTTAAGTCTTCCAGAGATAACTGCAGTAGTTGAACGATCGGTATCGGTTGAAGTGAAGTATTTTGACTTGGAAGGCAATGTAATAGAGGAAGAACTTGATGAATTTGCAGCTCGGGCTTTTCAACATGAGTTGGATCATCTTGATGGAATATTGTTTATTGATAGAGTAAAGCCTGCTATTTTGGTACCGTTAAGCGGAAAACTTAAAGAAATCAAGAAAATAGGGAGACTGCAAAATCGAAAAAAATAACATTATTTTTTTGGGAACACCTGAATTTGCAGCCTGGAATCTGGAATATCTTATAACAAATGGATTACAGATCAACACTGTAGTCTCTCAACCGGATCGTAAATCAGGTCGTGGACAGAAGGTCATTGAGACTCCAGTAAAAAAGATTGCTTTAAAATATGGGATTGATTTTTTTCAGCCTGAAGATATTAATTCTGAAGAAAGCCAGTCTTTTTTAAAAAGTTTAAAACCTGACATTGCAGTTGTTGTTGCTTATGGGCAACTTTTACGAAGAAAGACTCTTCGTATTCCTGAATTTGGATGTATAAATCTCCATGCATCATTACTTCCAGAATATAGAGGAGCTGCACCTATTCAGAGATCACTTGTCGATGGGAAAAAGTTCACCGGAGTCACAACAATCAAGATGAATCTGAAAATGGATGCCGGGAAAATACTTTTGAGAAAAAAAGTCAATATAGCAGAAGATGAAACTACTGTAACTCTATATGAAAAACTGAAGAATCCTGGTGGTGAAATACTCCTAGAAACAGTAGAACGTGTTTTATCCATAAGTGTTGAATTCGTTAAACAGGATGAAAGTCTGG
>DAOVTB010000085.1 GCA_030633305.1 Candidatus Muiribacteriota bacterium | reverse complement strand
TCAATACTATTCCAATTATCCAGTAATTCTCTTTGATGATCTTGTGCCCATTCAACAACCAAACTCATAACTTTCGATGGTAGTTTTCCTTCCATAAGACCCAATGTTTTAATTGAAATAGATGCTTTATATTCATTATATTCTGCGTGAAAATGTGGTGGATTATGTTCGTTAAAATACATGTATATTATGATTCCAAGAAATCTGCTTAATTCTGGCATTATTTTATCTCCATTCTTTTGAAATACAACATTCTAATTACATTATATGACTACTAAAGATTATGTGTCAAATTAAATTTGATCAACGGGTTAGCAACTTTTTAACTTATTTTGTTATCCGTGTTCAATCTATGGCTAATTTTTTTTTTCTTCATAAACTTCATGGTAAAATTTTTTTTTCCTCTGTGCCCTCTGTGGTAAAATCTTTTTAAAATGTTATAATCTGTATATAAACTTTTAAGGAAACAAACATGGATAAAAAGAAAAAAGGTATACCAGGCTGGGTAATTGTATTAATAATGCTGTTTTTCGGCGGACTTTTTTTTGGTTTGCTGGGTGGATTGGATAGTGCAACAAAGGAAAGTGTAGGTAATGCACAGAATTTTCTTAAAAAGGCAAAGAGAAAATTTCAAAAATCAAAATCTGAATTGATTGCTGAAATAAAAGCTTCAGATGTACTGAAAGAATATAGCGAAAAAGAAAATTGGAATAAAAATCTTGATGGTATTGAACAGGAATTGTTGAATGCTGAAAAAATTATGAATAAAGATGTTTTGCCAACTTTGGAAAAAAACGATTCTGAATTGAAAAACATTATCGTTACGGGAGTTAAGAAGATTTTTGAAATCTGTCGTGAGCAAAGTAAAAATTTGGATCAATTGAATAATAGAAAAAAAGCTTTTTCCAGTATGATAACTAATTTAGGAAAAAATAAGAAAAAATATAATGTTCAGTTGAAATCAATGAAGAATGAGCTTGTTAAAAATGGAAATCTAAATAATCGATTAAAAATGGTTGTGAAGCTGTATCCGAAGAAAAAAAATATTTTAATTAAAGAATGGACGATCCTAAAGAATAAATACAAGGAAGAATTAAAATTATATAAATCGTTTAAAAAAGAAGCAGAAATTGAGTCTCCTGATTATGCCAATCTTCTGGATTTAGAAAAACAATTTAAAAAAACCAGAAAGGAATTCCAGAAAACTCACAAGAACTTGAGTAAAAACATTGATGAACTCAATACAGCGTTTGATCGGATACTTGCGGATATGAAACACAAAGAATCCTTTTTTATTGAATATGCTGTTTATGGGAATTCTGAAACTCCTAAGAATGTATCTACTAGTCAAGTTTCATCTAATGTGTATAAAGGATCATATGTTAATCAGGTAGTTCGATCTGGAGAATGGAATGATACCTGCGTTGATGCTATGTGGAAAGAATACAAATTTTATCATAAGTATAAAGATATAAAAAACGGAAAATCTGAATTAACTAAATGGATTCCCGTTAGTGATGATGTCTATGAAAGGAATATTGAAAATCTTGGAATGGTAGTTGAGAATAAACCGAAAGGTTTTTATATGAGTGAATCTACATGTAAAATAGTTCCTCCAGGATATTCTTATTTAAATAATTCTAAATATGGTAGTTGGAAGAAAAAAAATGGTAAAAAAGTATGGGTATCTTTACCTGAATATGAAGCTCAGATAGATGCGCTTTACGAAGATGAAACTCCAGAGATGGATTATGAAGACTATGATTTGTATATTCATCATCGGGGACCATATTATGGCCGTCCTGGAAGACTTCGCTGGGGATCACGTGGAAGTTGGACAAACAAACGATTTGGAAGAACACATTTTATTAAACGTGGTGGAACAAGGACATATTCCTCAAGACAATTTAGAGGAAAAGGTGGCAGATTTGGGAAGTAATCTGCTTATAAATTAGAATGAGTATTTTTGCAAAAATATATGACCTTATGATGTACAGGCTTGAAAAATTAAGTTTGGCTTCAAGAAGAGAGGAACTTTTAAAGCTTGCTACTGGAAGGATACTGGAAGTTGGTTCTGGAACTGGAGCAAACCTTGATAAACTAAAAAAAGATGCTGATATTACTTTAACTGATCCAGACAGTATGATGTTGAAATTACTTGAAAAAAAAATGAGTGGTTTAGGAATTAACGGAAAGGCTAAACGCGCTGCTGCAGAAAATCTTCCGTTTCCTGATAATAGCTTTGATACTGTTGTTTCAACACTTGTTCTTTGCAGTGTGAATGATCTGGAAAAATCTATTTCTGAAATTAAACGAGTTCTGGTTCCGGGTGGAAAGTTATTATTTGTTGAACATGTAAGAGATAAAAATCTTCGAGCATGGTTTCAGGATAAATTTTGTCCTGTCTGGTCATGGTTTGCAGGGGGATGTCGTTTGAACAGCAGGACCATGGAGGCGTTAAAGGATTCAGATTTTATTATTATTAAAGCTGAACACTTTAATCCGGCTGAAACAATCTGGTTGATTAATTCATGGCCAGTTCATTTTTTCTTACCGTTTATTCATGGTTTCGCCATAAATACTAAAGGAGCAATAAAATGAAAGGGCAGGAAAGATTAAGAAATATTCTAAAAAGGATCAATGGAAAAGGATATAAATCCTACAAAGAACTTAAAGATACATATGATTTTGGGAATTTTACTCTAATAATTGATCATGTTCAAGGTGATACTTTTGCACTTCCAAGTAGAATCAGGATTAGAATGCCCCAGAAAATTGCATGTTTTCCTTCTTATACATATCGTACGCGAAGCAGGGAAATTGCAGTTCGGGATTATATAACAAGATTATTTCATTTGGCTTCAAAAAAATACACTGCAGGTTGCCGGGGGAGTGGCAAAGGTGGTCTTATCACAATTGAAAAACCTGTGCAGGAAATTCTCCAGAGAACTTCAGCTTTTATTAATGATGAATTTGTGGAAATCAGGTTTGCGATGGGACTTCCTGCATTTGGAAGAAAAATTGCAGGATTACATGCTGATGAGATGTTTTTTGTTGAACTTCCTGGAATTATAGAAAAATGTCTCTTTTTCTGTAATCTTGATGCTGGTCGCCTTACCAGACATATAGAAATATCTGAAGATGCTGATTATCTAAGATCTAAATTGAAAGAGCTGAAACTTATTACATTTATTGAAGATGGCTCCTGTTTACCTAGATTGAGTGGAATCGATCCTCGCCCATATGGTGGAAATAATATGATTCCTTTCATGTCTCCGGAAAAGTTTCGAATATCAATTGAACTTCCAAATTCAGGGGAAATAACTGGAATGGGAATACCAGAAGGTATAACACTTATTGTCGGTGGAGGATATCATGGAAAATCCACTTTATTGAATGCAATAGAACTTGGTGTTTATAATCACATACCAGGTGATGGTCGTGAACTTGTTGTTACAGTCGATGATGCATTTAAAATAAGAGCCGAAGACGGTAGAAGAGTTGAAAAAGTAGATATTTCACCATTTATAAATAATCTTCCTTTTAATGCTGATACAAAAAGATTTGATACTGAGGACGCAAGTGGTTCAACCTCTCAGTCAGCAAATATTATTGAAGCTCTTGAAGCAGGTTCGTCATGTCTTTTGATAGATGAGGATACATCTGCTACTAATTTCATGATTCGGGATCATCGAATGCAGGAACTTGTTTCAAAAGAAAACGAACCTATTACACCTTTTATCGATAAAGCAAGATATCTTTATGAAGAGTACAATGTATCTACTCTACTTGTAATAGGTGGTTCAGGAGATTATTTTGATATAGCTGATAATGTTTTGTGTATGGATGAGTATAAACCTGTAGATGTTACTGAGTCTGCAAAACATATTGCTGAAAAATACAGGTCACAGAGAACAAGAGAGGGTGGAAGCGGATTTGGACACATGAACAGCCGGTATCCCAAGGCAAAGAGTTTTGATCCAAGCCGTGGAAATAAAAGGGTAAAAATCGGTGTCAGTGGTATTAATGGTATAAATTTTGGAAGAAATTTCATTGATCTTTCCGCAATAGAGCAGATTATAGATATTTCGCAGACGAGAGCTTTGGGTATGGCAATTCTTTATTCAATCAAGTATATGAAAACCGGAAAGACTCTTCGGGAAGTAATTGATGAAGTTATCAGGGATATTGATGAAAATGGTCTTGATATTTTAGACACAAGACTATCAGGAGAATATGCACTTTTCAGAAAGTTTGAACTTGCTGCCGCGATCAATAGATTACGGTCTTTAAAGATTAGATAAGGCTATCATTTTTCAATAATTATCTTTACATAATGATTTGTATTATTTCCTTCATAATACTCTAATTTTCTGACTAAACTCTTATTTTCCTGATCATCTTTAAAATAAATATCATATTTTTCTGAAATTTTTGTTATTGCAAGCTGTATCTGGACATCTCTCATATATGCGTTATAAGGTGATCTTTTTGCAATATCTAAAATCAATGGAACCTTTATTTTATTTATGATAAGAGTTACATACTTATGTATGAACTTTCCTGGTAATTGAGGATCACTATTAGTTTTACAGATTGTATATTTATAAAGATGGCTATTGATATCTGGTCTAACACCAATATAAATATTTCTAAAACCAATTTCAATCATTTGAGAGTTTTTCTCTGGAGTTAATGTAAAATCACTTGAAATACCAGAAGCGGTAATTGTCAAAATATATTCTTCGTTTTCATCTAGTCCTTCAAGCATAAAAGGTCTATTATTTTGATAGACTAATTTTTTTCCATTTAACATAGAACAATCATTGATTTTGATATCAAATGGAACAGTAACACCTGAAAATTTAATTCTTACTGTACTTTCACCAAAAGTTTCAAGATCATCTGAAATTTCTTCCTCAATTTCTTTATCTTCAATTGCAGCTTTTTTTAATTGTGTATTCTCAGAAGATTTGAATTGCTGATATAATTTTTCTGCTTTTTGGAATTCATCCGAATATTTTGTGCTTTCACCAGATTTAAGCATTTCAATTTTATTATTTGCATGAACAATGGCAATCTGTCCCTTTTTAACTTTTCTAATATTAAATCGTGGTATAAGCAGTTTGATTTTTTTTATGGGTTTTGCGGTAAGTTTTACTATTCCATCAAAAACAAATAATATGGTTTTCCCATCTTCAACCCGCATTTCAAATTCAGTACCTTCAACTCCAGCGGCGGAATTAAAAGTTTCCACCTTATACATGGTTTTTTTACCTCTGATGAGCGACCAGAGCCTTCCCGCTGCCAGGAAAATCCCAGAAGCCTTCTTTTTATTGATTTTTCTTGTAATTTTTATTTCAGTATTTGGTTGGATAACGATTTTGGATTTTTGATCAAGATAATGAAGGCCAATTTCTGCAACAGCTTTTTCACTTTTGATCTTTTTTTCGAAATGAACAGTATCTTTAACTTTCAGTTCTTTTATATCTGACTGATCTTCTTTTGCATAGTGATATAAAGTACCATTTTTGGAAATGGAATTAACGACTCCGGCTTTTTCAGCATGAAGGCCTAAATGGATAAAAAATATGGATAAAACAATAAATATGATAGTTTTCATTATTCCTCGCTTTTAGATTTTAATGTAAATATTTCGACTTTTTCAGAAAAACCTCGAATTTCTTCTTTTGCGATTGAAATGATTTCATCTTTTCGTCCACATTTTTCAGCTGTTTTTGAATCAAAAAGTATGGAAGTTTTGTGTTTTTTATTCAATGATTCAAGTCTTGCCGCAAGGTTAACAGCGGGACCTATTATAGTATATTCCAGTTTTTTTGAACAACCGATATTTCCAACTATTACTTCACCAGTAGTAATTGCGCCTCCAATTTTAAGAGTGTGTCCTTGAAATTTAATTGATTTTGTAAATTCAATAATTTCTGAAAGCGAGTCCACTGCTTTTTTCTCTTTATCATCAATTCCTATTGGGGCACCAAAGAATGCCATAATTGCATCACCCATATATTTATCAATGGTTCCGCCATTAAAAAGGATAACATCAGAAGCTACATCAAAGAAACTGTTCAGTATTTTCACAACATCTTCAGAAGGTATTTCATCGGACAGTTTTGTAAATCCCCTTATGTCAAGAAGCAGTATTGATAATTCCTGCCTTTTTCCAGACAAAAGGTTTTTTTCATTACGTATCTTCAGTACTTCCTTCATGATATTATCGCCTACAAATCTGGAAAAAATTGATTTGATCTGTCTGTTTCGAATATATTTTAACCCCAAAGAAAGGCAGAAAGATAATAAAAGTAATATTTCAAATAGAATAAGGTTCAGGCCGATTACATTAAAATCGGAAAAAAGAACTGCTGAGGTTGTAATATAAGTTACAGAGATTAGTATAAAAAGGATTATTCCAATCCATAACGGGATTAGGTATACGAGAAAAATGAAAATTATCATGAAACTTATAAATGATAAAGTCACATAAATAGATGGAACTTGATATAAATAATTTTTTTCAAGAATCTGGTTAATTATATTTGCATGCATCATTCCGCCATACATTGTATTGGTTGTGGAATCTGCAAGAAATGGACAGGAGACGAAATCAAGCATTCCAGTACTGGCCGGAATAATCAAAACGATACTGTTTTTGAAATCCTCTTTTTTACAAAGAGTCTTCCAGTCTTTTGCAACTATCTTATAAAATGGATAGTAGTTTCTCTGTATTTTATCATTTGTAGATTGATAATTGATTGATAAACACTTGGAATCGTTTAATTCCAATGTATATTTTCCTATTATGAAATGTTTTTTATCTGAATCAAATTGTCCAATAGCATTTTCAAGAACTTCTATGGTTTTGATGCTGAGTTTTGTAATAAATCTGCTTTTATCCTTTCCGATTATTTCCATACATGGCTTTCCGGTATGATATGCGATAATAGGAGAATAAGAGATGGTGAGATTTGAAGAGTCATTATTAATTGCACCAATTGCTTTTGCACTTTTCAAAATGTTTTTGTTTATTGTCGAGTAGAACCATTCAGGTTTGTTAAGAAGATGGGAAGTTTCGTCAGAAAAACTAGTGGTAACGTAAAGATCATTTCTATTTAGTTCTCTATTTTCGTAATTTCCTCCAATCACAACCCTGCCTGATTTTTTCATTGATTCAATAAGATAATGATCCTCGGTTTTTTTACCATTAAACATTATATCAATAGAAATGACACTGGCATCTAGTTCAGTAAGATTATCAATTGCTTTTGCAATTACTTTTCTTGGCGGGGTTAATGGAAGATTCAATTTTTCTGAACTCTGATCATCCAGTCCTACAATAATAAGTCTTTTGTTGAACTGCTCCTGATTGGCTCTGAGCAAATGTATATATCTAAATGTATTTAGTGATGCGTTATCAAAAAAAAAGTGAGTAATAATAAAGATTATTATAAAAGAAAAAAGAAAATAAGATATTTTACCTTTCATTTCTCCAACCCGATGGTGTACCGTATGGTCGGAACATTTCCAGATAATTTGATCTGGAAATTGCACCTGGATTAACGCCAGGTTTTCCTTCTGGAACTGGAATTCCTATCCGTGAAAAATATATTTCCCAGATCTTCATTATTTTCCCAGTATCCGGATCTTTGAAAGTCATTGGATTTACGGGAAAAATGTGTTTCTGAGTTTCTGGCTCAATAAAAGCTGTATAAATAAGTTCAGAACAGTAATAAGCATCATTATTAAGAGAGAAAATAATATCATAAGGTTTTCCAATTAGTTTTTTTGAAGTTTCATATGCATGAGGAAGTATATGTTTGAATTCATCCTTAAGTCTTCCAACGACTACTTTTGACTTCCCTTTATTATCAAATGAACGAGTAAGGAATTTGGCTAATGGAGTTTTGCAGATTACTGACGAACCTGTTTCATATACTACAGGTTCATTTTCATTATTAAAAAATACAATGCCGACATGCGAAAAATTACTTCCATTATATCCTTGTGTTACTTTTTCAATAGCATCACACAGTCTAGTGTCAAGATCCTGAAAAAGAATGTCACCGTTTTCATGTACAAATTTTTGAGCACGGACAGTAGAGATCATAATAATGATAAATAAAAAAAACAGACATATTTTTCTTGTCATAAATTACTCCTTCAAACATTATATCACAGGTTATAGTAAAAAACAGGATGATTTCATAACGAAATTATATCTTGTCGCCGAAAAAACGTTTGATAAGATATGCTAGAATGGTGAAAAGGTTTGGATAAAAATAGAAAATACATTTGTTTCATAAAGACGTCTATCATCAGTCCAGTAGGAAAGAAGAACAACGCCAATGATCACACAGATAATTTGTAAAATCATCAACAGTAAATGTGTGGCAAAGTCACCGTTATTATCTTTTTTGTTTTCCTTATAGAGAAGTTCAAAAACTCCTGAAAATAATAATATATTTAGACCTGAAAGTTGCCAAAGAATAATGATTGTAACTGGGCGGTTTATATAAAGAAAAATTCCAGATAACGTAACAAAGACCCCAATAATTTGAATCAGCGTAAGCTTTTCTGTAAATAGTCCAGATTTATCATCATGATCCAGTTTTTTTGAAGCTTGATTTTTTTTCTTTTTAGATCGAAGTTTACCAGATTCTGAAAAATCCATGCCACAAGCTATACACAATCTCTGTTCAATCGGGTTTTCAGAATCACAGTTTGGGCAGTATTTCATTATTTTTTTAGAATCCTTAGTTTTTAATTTTAATTAAAAAAGATGTGTTTCATAAAGACGTCTATCATCCGTCCAATAAAACAGCAGTGCCAGACCGCCTAAGATACAAGCCCATTGTAAGATTTTGACTACGATAGCTACTAATCCAGCATTGTTTTTATTGATTATTCTAAAAGCTATGATATTGACTATGGCATACATTCCCATTAGATTAATTCCTAAAATCTGACCGAGAATGATCATTGTAAAAGGTTTGTTTATATATGCATATATTCCTGAAATTGCTGTAAAAACTCCAATGACTTGAACAATTGTTACACCTACAGGTTCAATGCTTTCTGGTGTATCAGGAACTTCTTTAGCTTCAGGTGTTGGTACAGGATCTTTTATTCTTCTGATTTTCTTTGCTTTAGGAAAGTCACTGCCGCATTTGAAGCATTCTATACGATCTATTGCATTTACAGCATCACATTCAGGGCATTTTTTCATTGATTTTCCTTTTAAATTTCTAATCTATTTTAACTGATAAATGTTATTGAGACAATATAAAAAGAATAGCTCTCACAAAGACACAAAGTCACAAAGAAAAATTAAATAGAAACGGAAAAAAATAATGTTAAATACCAATATAAATTGTGTCAGAAGGACTTGATACGTCATGATGCCACATCTTACATCCAAGTTCATGAAAGTTACCCTGACCCCCGCGACAGATAATTTTAAGCTGTCAATAATGTAAAATCGTACAGGTTCTTGTGCCTGTCAAATTTAAATTATGTCATTACCCGACTTGATCGGGTAATCTATTCTAATCGGTAATGTTAATAAAATGGATCCCCGAACCCCGAGGATGACGAAGGGAGTACAACACAGTCTGTTTGTACCGGTCCAATACTAAATACTTATAATGTAAGAAAAAATTATTCATGGTAAAATATTGTATTACTTAACTGGATAGGAGAAATAAAATGTCAGAATTAAATTTTGATGCTGTGATATTTGATATGGATGGAGTCGTAACAGATACTGCAATTTTACACAGTGAATCATGGCGAGTGATGTTTAATAATTATCTGAGATCCCGGGAAGTTGAATTCGGTGAACAGTTTATAGAATTTACTCATAAGGGTGATTATCTGCCCATAGTTGATGGTAAACCACGTTACAAAGGAGTCGAAGCTTTTTTAGAATCTCGAAAGATAAAACTTCCGTTTGGTGATTCTAAAGATTGCCTTAAAGACCTTACTATCTGTGGACTGGGAAATGAGAAAAACCGTTTATTTGGTGAAATGCTCAATGAAGGGGATGTGAAGATTTTTGAGTCATCGATTTTCCTGATTGAAGCTTTACGGAAAAAAGGTGTAAGGATCGGTCTTGCTTCATCAAGTAAAAATAGTGAAGCAGTATTAAAAGCTGCGGATATAAAATATTTATTTGAAACAATAGTAGATGGAATTGTTTCGGCTCGCGAAGGGCTTAATGGGAAACCTGCGCCTGATATTTTTACATTTGCTGCTGATAATCTTGGTGTCGCTTATGAAAAATCTGTTGTTGTAGAAGATGCTGCATCTGGTGTGAAAGCTGGGAAAGCAGGTAATTTTGGGTTTGTGATAGGCATTGCACGTGAAGATAATGAAAATACATTGAAAGGAAATGGTGCAGATCTTGTTGTAAATGATCTTGAAGAAGTAGATATATCAGTAATCGAAAATTGGTTTAGAGATAAAAACTGAGATAAACCAATATGTTAGAATTTGATATTATATTCATTCTGATTAGATAAAAGCTGTAGTTTTATTTTCTTTTTTTCAACTTCAGCTTTTCCGAAATACTCCAGTTTCAGCATTGGGGGATTATCATATTCCTCAGGAAAATAGTAAAGAAGATCGCCGCCATCTGAAATTGTTCCTTCAAAGATAACAATGTTTTCATTTCTTTTTCTGTCAAGATCATATACAACGGCCATTTCTGTATCTATTTCAGAATAATTTACATTTATTTTTATATTTGATAATTCATTTTGTAGTCTTAAACCTTTTAAATTACCAATGTTAACGACTATTCTGAATCGTTTGTATTTGATTTTTTTCATTATTCCATTGCTGATGTTGGTTAGATCTGCATTCCAGTTATATGGAACTCCATTGATTATAAGGGTCATTTCATATGATTCTTTATCCAGAGCCGAAAGTCTTATTGGTGATCCTGAGGTTGAAAGGAGTTCCATTCCATTTAATGATTCACAACCGTTAATCAGCAATCGATAAGCTGTTTTTAATGGTTTATCAATTTCCCCTCTTACTGGAAAAACACTGTATAAGAGATTGCCAGAAGTTTCAAGATCTAAAGATTCTGGTTCAGTAAGGTAATCATCCTCTATATTCACATTTTCAGAATCAGTTTTTTTCTTGGCAGCAGTCTGAAACTTTAAAACACCTATTTTTGATACTTTTATTTTCTGGCCTGGCTTCATTTGTACTACTTCTTTTTTTCCTTTCAATGCGGTGACGGTTACACTTCCATTGAATAATTCAACTTCTGTATTTCCGGAATCATCCACATCAACAGAAAACCTTGTTCCATAAACTCCAATAGTTGCAGAGTGAGTGTAGACACGGAACTTTTTCGTTTGCTTGAAAACGTGAAAAACAGTTTTTCCGCGTTTTATAAATACAAAGTTTTTCTTGAATTTTACAATAGTAGATGGTGCGACTTTGAATTCAGCTCTTTCATTAAGTTTAACTGATGCCTTCTGCTTCTCAATAGTTTTAAGAGTATCACCAACAAAAACTGGAATTTCTTTTTTTACTATTGATAATCCTTTTCGAATAATAACTGGATTACCTTCAAGTGATTTTACAGTACCAATATTGTTAGCATTTACATTTATGGTTAAAAGAAAAAGTAAAAATACAAAAATTAAGATTGGTTTCATGGCATACTCCTGAATATCAATAGTATCTAATTTTATTTATAATTCTTGTATTTTGTCAAGTTTCAGAATATCTCTTAAACTCATATTCCAGAAATTGAAATAGATTACTAATATTGTCAGATAGACACAGAAAGTCAATGTTGAACTAAGCCAATATCCATCATGTCCAACTATTTTTATAATAAAAAATTCAAATATAAATACTAAAATAGACGTAATTATAACCAAAAAAGAAAACTCTGCAGTTCTAATCATCGAATTTTTTATTTGAGTATCTTTTATGATTATTTTCTTTTCACGACCTGTGATGTTTTCCAGCCAGTCTGTTAACAATATCAAACTGATCATTACAAGCATAAACAATGAAAATTCGAGTATGCAGTTTCTGATTCGGAAAAAATAGAAAACTTTATATACAGTTGGAGGACATTGAGCACAAGCACATGGCAAGCCCTGATGAAAACTCAAAGTACTGGAAAATGAATAAGTGTAATCTGGAAATTTATAGCAGAGTAAATATAAAGGGAAGATGACAGTGTTGTAAAATGAGATTTCAAGAAAAATAGATTTATCCCTTATAAAATAGAACCTGATTATTCTAATTACTAAGTTCAGTGTTAACCAGATTAGAAAAATATGAAAAAACCAGTAATTTAATCCAGTTCCAAATTCAAATAAATCAAAGTCCATAACTGATTTGAGATTCAAATAACGATAAGCTATGTAGAGAACAGTAGTTGTTTCAAAACAATAAACCGGAAGTCTGATTATTCCCGAAGTAATTCGAGAAAAAATTTTTATGTTGAACCATTCAAAAATAGTTATCAGGACTAAAAGCAATAAAATTATCTCTATCCGAAATTCCATTCTCAAATATTCCTTTCTGTGTCACAATCCGTTTGTCATAATACTTGTGCCCTATAGGGTATGACATAATTTAAATTGGACAGGCACGGGGACCTGTCCCTACATTATTAACTATTTTGTATTCTCAATTATCTTTTTTTATCTTGTTAATCCTGTCTAATCTTATTCTTTAACTGCTCGCCGTTTGTAAATAGCTTGGAATTCCTGGCTCATTAAATAGGCTGAAAATACCGCAAAAAATGAAAAACCTGACAGTACAAGAAAAACACCACTCCAACCAAGAATATCAGATAGTGCTCCGGCTCCCCAGCTGGCAAGTGCTCCGCCAAGATAGCCAACACCATCGATCAGACCTGTACAGCTTCCTGCACCTTTTGAACCTGCAATGTCAAGAGTAAGACATCCACTGCTCATTGCATATGGTCCAAGAAGAAAAAAACCACACATGCTGATAAGAAATACTATCAGGTTAAGATTTCCTTTAGTATGTATCAGAAACGAAGTCATTAAAAGACAAGCTAGTAAACCGGTCAACATTATCCACATCGCACGGGCTCTGTCTCCATTTTTAGCATACTTGTCAGTATACCATCCAAGAAGAATTGTTCCAAGACATCCGAGAAATGGGAAGATAGCAGATTTTAAAATTGCATTGGTATCTTTCATACCAATATCAACGAGTAATTTGGGTATCCAGAAGAAAAAGATGGATCGAAGTAATGTCGTAACAAAACTGAAGACCAGAAGTTGTCTGAAAAGTTTCATCTTTAAAAGATGTGACATTATTTTCCATGAACCACTGCCCTGTTCATCATCATGGATATCTGCAATTGATGTTACTTCGCTGTTGTTTCTTCCGAATTTAACATCGGGGATTACAGCCTGTGGACTTTCTTTTGAACTAAAAAAAGACCAAATCCAGATAATAGATAATACACCTGCAGGATAAAGAAATAATTTGTCCCAGGAACAACCCAGACTTACCAGATAACCAGCAAAAAGGGTCGCAACAACTCCGCCAAACTGAAAATTCAGACTAATGAATCCCATGACTGTTCCATTGGATTTTGGTTCATACCATGCTCCAATTGTTTTTGCAATTCCGCCCCAACCCATTGATAGAAAATACCTGCACAAACACCATACAACAATAAACATCGCTATACTGCTGCTGTATGCAAAGATCACATTAAATACTATTGCACCAGCCATTCCAATAAGAAATATGAACCTGCCACCAATCCTGTCAGCAAGTGGTCCATTAATGAACTTACCTATTGCATAAGCTATTTCAGAAGCTGATGCAATCAATCCAAGTTGTGTATTTGTATAACCAAAAGTTTTACTTATCAATGGAAAAGCTGCAGAAAGATTGGCACGACATATGTAATAACCTATATATCCGATCAGCATAACTGCAAAGGTGGAATTTCGCCAGAACTTTAGCTTTTTCAGTTGCAGTGCATTGGGTTTTATCATTAAAAAACTCCTTCAATTTTTTCTGAACAAAATTTACAATTACCATCTGCCATATTGACTTCTGCAAGTTGAAACCCATGGCGTTTAATGACAATTTTCCCACAACCCGGGCAATAAGTATTTGCACCATCTGAATCCCTTATATTACCTTCATAAACGTACTGCAATCCGGATTCTAAACCTATTTTCCTTGCTTTATGAATTATAGCAGGAGAAGTAGGTGGAACATCCATAAGCTCATGTGTTGGATAAAAAGCAGAAATGTGCCATGGAGTAGAAACCCCAAGTTCATCACGAATAAATTCTGCAATTCCCCGAAGGCTTATTTCCTTATCATTGTAACCAGGAATTATCAAAGTCGTTATTTCTATCCAGATTCCAAGTTTTTTGTAATGTTTTATAGTTTCAAGTACGCCTTTTAAAGAGACTCCAGCAATTTTTTTGTAAAAGTCTTCGCTGAAACCCTTTAGATCAATGTTGGCAGCATCAAGATAGGGACTTATTTCATCAAGAGCCTCATTACTGGTATAACCATTTGTTACGAATATATTTTTGATACCCTTTTCCTTTGCAAGTATGGCTGTATCAAGAGCATATTCGAAAAATACTGTTGGTTCGGTATAAGTATAAGCAATACTTTTACATTTTGCCTGACTTGCTCTGTTAACAATCTCAACTGGAGAAAGGTTCTGGCCGGCAATCATATTATTCTGTCTTGGATACTTTGAAATATGATAATTTTGACAGTGTTTACAATCAAAATTGCATCCAACTGTTGCTATGGAATAACTAAGTGAACCTGGAAAAAAATTGTAGAGAGGTTTTTTTTCAATCGGATCAATACTTTCAGCGACTGCTTTTCCATAAACCAATGTATAGAGTTCGCCATCTTTATTAAGTCTGACGCCGCAATAGCCTTTTTTGTTTTCTGCAATCCTGCAATTTATCCTGCATAATGTACAACTGACGGAACCATCAGAATTTTTCGTATAAAATTTTGCTTTTTTCATAATACATTTATTATATCAGAAATAAAGAATCACTACAGAGATATAGGGAAAAAAGTTAATACCAGATAGGGTCAGAAGGACTTTTGTTTAGCTCGATGATCGAGCTGAATGAAATGTGCCCTGACCCTGTTAGATAAATACCAAATACCAATATAGATTGTGCCAGAAGGACTTGAATTTTCTTTGATGTTCAAAAAAATTCAATGTGCCCTGGCACGTTATGACAACGCATATAATAAACTGTATGTCTATATCAAATAGATTGAAGCAGAGTTAAAACCAATTGCATACTCTCGGTTGCACGACTCATCATAGCAACACTGGACTGAGATTTTAAGGTTTCTCTTACCGTGACCATTGTTTCCTGGGCAATGTCAGCATCGCGTATTCTGCTTTCTGCGTCAGAAAGATTTTCTCTAGCAATTTCAACAGTTCCTACAGCCATTTGCAAACGATTTGAAAAAGCTCCTATTTTTGCTCTGCGAGAAGAAATATCATCTATAACCTGATCAAGCTTTCCGCTATCAATCAATTCAATTGCCTTGTTCTGTGTTGTGACATCAATATTAGCCAAGCCAAGTGATTTGGATGTCAAAGTTCCAAATTTTATTGCCAAATCTGTGACTTTATCATCAAAATTTCCAGAATTAACCCTGAATCCTTCATTCTGAACAGAAATATCAAATTTCTCATATTTTTTAAGCATTTTATCCTGAAGTCTGAATTCAAGACCCTGAACACTTGCATTTCCAGATTCATCTATTTGATCTGAAAACATTGTTGTTTTACTACCAAACTTTGCAAAAATATTTTTTTCCTGTTCAAAATTTCCGCCTGAAACACTTAGATGAATGTCCCTGGTACTGGTTATTCTTTCTCCTATAACAAAATTTGAATCATGTATTCCATATATCCCCAATCTAACAGCCAATTGATTATTCAAATCAGTGTCTTCGGAACCCAGTACTGAAATTTTTCCTGTTGATGTGGGATCAGTTGAGTACAACTGTATTTTTCCTTCCAGCTCACTAAATACAGCCTTTAAATCTATATTACCAAGATCATTTTCCATATTTATTTTATTTATAAATTCATCAATAGTGATTTCGCTATCTCCATTGATGTCAAGCATGGCATTAAAATCTATGCGGAGGGCTCGACCTGATTTATCAATAATATTAATTGATGAATTTATTGCTTCAGAACCAAATAATGTATCATAAACTTTTGATTCTTTATCTACTTGAGGTAGTGTAACCAGTTTAGTCGAACAATTCAGTATTCCAAAAGCATTAGTCCGGTCAGAATTATATATTCCAAATCCAATTCCCTCAGGTCTGTTGTAGCTTTCTTCAGCATATGGTCCGCTGGTCTGTTTATAACATTAATTTTTATATCATGAGCCGATCCATAGTTTTTGGATGTAAATACAATTGCTGGGGAACTGCCTTCTGCTTCAGATGGATTTGTATCTAATGAAGCACGAATATCTAATCCGTTTATAGAAAAAGCCTCATTAAATTTCCTGATGACTTCTTCCATTGTATCTCCGCCATTTTTTTCTGCATCAAGGTCCATTGCAACTTGTTTTCCGTCAATGTCGATGAGAAA
Source organism: Candidatus Muiribacteriota bacterium (assembly GCA_030633305.1). Taxonomy (GTDB): domain Bacteria; phylum Muiribacteriota; class DAOVTB01; order DAOVTB01; family DAOVTB01; genus DAOVTB01. The sequence continues at coordinate 86 of DAOVTB010000085.1, read as the reverse complement.
AGTATAAATACCATACATTTCGTCTTCTGCTGGCTTTGCAGAAGTATAATTAATATTTATAGGTGTTCCGGCATCAGGCGTAGTAG
>DAOVTB010000002.1 GCA_030633305.1 Candidatus Muiribacteriota bacterium | reverse complement strand
AGCAATCCTGTACAAATCATGAAACACCCGGCAAATATAATAGATGCACCTAATACTGGTTTTGGTATTAGTGATAATGCTGCAATCAATTTTGGGAAGAAAGCAAGGATTATAAAAATGATGCCTGCACAAACACTGATCCATCGACTAACAACTTTTGTTGCTCCTGCTAATCCAATATTACTAGAGGATGTATCCACTGCCATTCCGCCAAGAAATCCAGCAATTACTGTAGAAAGTCCATCTGCTAAAAGTCCTTTTCGAATTGGAGTAAAATCAGGTTCTTTTAAGTCTGGTACTGAAATTTTCTGTGCGGCGAGTAGATTTCCAAAGGATTTTAAGGAACCACTCAAAGCTATTATTATAAATGGAATCACCATATTTAAATTGAATGTGATCCCACTGAATTCAGGACCAAAAGATGGAAATGCAAAAACTGGTAAATTATTCGCAGCAGTGAGACTGTACCAATATTCAGGAATTAATATAAAAGATAGAATCCATCCAGACAGCATACCAATGAGCAAACAATACATTTTAACAAATCCTTTGCCCCATAAATTTGCCAGAACCATAACCATCAAACTGAAAACACCAATTACGATATCAAAATTACGAATAGCATCTCCACGAAAATTAAGGCCGAAAAGAGATGCAACTGATGACTTTATAACACTGATTCCAACCATGGTAACGACCAATCCCACAATAAATGAAGGAAATATTTTTTTTAGTTTTTCGATAATAGGAGCAATAGCCATTTCTACTAATCCGGCAAGGATTATCATACCTCGCATCAAAGGAAGTCCACCAACCCATGCGGCAGATAATGATAGACTGAAGTATGAAGGTCCACAAAGATTTGGACAGAGATAACCTGAACCGATGAAAGGTAATCCAACAGACTGAATTATAGATCCAATTCCTGCTGCAAGCATTGAAAATGCGATAAGTGCTGAAGCAAATTCTGGAGTTCCATTTATTTGACTGGCAAATAAAATTGGAATACTCAGGGACATTATCATTAAAATAACATGTTGGATTGATTGTAAAAACAAGTGGCCTGGAGGTGGAACTTGATTTACAGAATATTCGAAGGCTTTATCTGTTTTTGTCATTAAATACTCCTGTTTAATATGGCGGTTGTGGAAGATCTGTTATGGCACCTACAAAAATATTATTTCCTGCCATATTAGCTTTACGAAGATATAAACATTTTTTTATAAGAGTCCGTTGATATCTGTTTTTTGCCAGAAAGACAATCCAGACTCTGTTCTTAGAATCAAGCATTTTAATTGCTTTTGCAAATGGTTTATGTCCTGCTTCATCAACACAATCCAGTAATTTAATTTGAGAATAATTATCATTGATAACGGGTGAAATAAGTATTTTACCATTTTTTTGAAATGCAAATACGCATACATCCCGAAAGTTGTATTGTGATTCAGGATTTGATATGTAATCAAATGATTTTTTCCCTTTTTTTTCAATCAGTTTTACAGCATTATCAACTATTATCCGGATAAATTCTTTTTCTTCATGTGGAAAATTCAATCCACCACCAATGTATAACTCTTTTCCATCTGAGGTCTTTACTTTAAAATGACATGAAGATTTTGGTACAGGATAAAATTTACCTGGTTCCCACCAGGAATAATGTACCCAGGAATGGGGATTGTTCTTATCTTCTAATGCACTCAAAACAAGTTGAGTTATTTCTTTGCCATCTTTATCAGTAACATCCAGAAGGTCTTTATTTTCCAAATGCTCCATACCGGCATGAAAAAGATTTTTGCCAGTCATATCATAAATATAAAGATAATTATCTTTAGTACAGTACAGTTCACGATTATTTCGAAAATAATCAAGGCTTTTCATGCCATCTTTTTCTAATATCAAAGCGGCATTACTTACAAACTGTACCAGATGTTTTGTATCACGGTACTGATACATTGAAAGATCCAGATTTTTATATTTGCTTTTGCATCCGGATGTAAATAGTATTGTAATAATCAATATTGCATGAGAAATAAGAAGAAGTATTTTTTTTGGTTTGAACATATTTTTTCCTTGTTTATTCTACAAGCTATTTTATATTTAAGTTGCGAATAATATAAAAGAATACTATATATAAGTCAATAAAATTAAACGCTTATTGGGAAATTACAGTCTAATTGTTTTAGAAAATTTATATGGTATAATTCAAAAATATGAAAATAATTATAGTTGAAGATGATCTGAGGGTTTCAGACTTTCTGCAACGTGGACTCACTGAAGAAGGTTTTAACGTTACTGTTACCAGAAATGGAAATAGTGCGTTGGAATTTTGTGATCTTTATGATTTCGATCTAATGATCCTCGATCTTATGATTCCTGGAATAAATGGTATTGAAGTATGTAGAAAACTTCGTACTAATGGGAATACTATGTCTATTATCATGTTGACTGCCAAAGATGCCCTTGATAGCAGACTTCAAGGATTTAATGCCGGTGCAGATGATTATATTTCAAAACCTTTTGCATTTGAAGAACTGCTTGCACGAATTAGAGCAATTTTGAGAAGAAATCAGCAAAAACTTCAAAACGAAATATTAAAAGTTGGTGCTATTGAACTTGATATGTATCGCCACAAAGTATCGGTAAATGGAAAAAGTACTGAACTTACTTCTAAAGAATTTAGATTGCTTGAATTTTTGATAAGAAACAAGGGTAGAGTTTTGTCACACGCCCTGATTCTTCAAGATGTATGGGAGATTGACAGCTATCCTGATACTAATATTATTGATGTCTATATTCATCGTTTACGAAAAAAAATAAATCCTGGAAAAGATGATAATTACATCCGAACTATAAGAGGTTCAGGATATATTATGGATGATGTCTAATGAGTTCATTTAGATTAAAGCTAATTCTATTTTATCTTTTCTCAACCACTACTATTTTTATTGCATTTGGACTTTTTTATTATAATGAAATAGAAAATGATATCAGAAAAAATATTGATTCTAATTTGGAGGTTATTGGTCGGGATTTGATGTTTGATCTTAGCCAGAAGAAATATGATATAGTTGTTTGGAAGAAAATTATTGATGAGGAAACAATTGAAACTGGAAAAAATCTTCTTACACTGATTCAGGTTTCCATATTAGATCAAAATAAGAGTTATAAAATAAGCTCAGATACAAAAGGGAATATTGTTTTTCCAGAAAATCATCAAGTTGAAAAAAACGCGAGATTTGAAACAATCAGTTCGCTTCAGGGTAACAATCTAAGATTATACACCATATACATGAAAAGAAAAGGTGAGTCAAGTTGCAAAATACAAATTGCAACACCAATGAAACATTACGAACTTTCATTAAATAAACACACTATTACTCTACTTTTTACAGGCCCGGTACTAATACTTTTTTTTACTATTCTAGGTTATATATTTATTGATAAAAATTTGAAAATTGTCTGGGAAATTACTGAAAATGTAAAGAATATAACTGCTAGTGATCTTTCAAAAAGACTTATTATTCCATATAGATCTGTTGAATTTACGAATTTGATCACTGTTTTAAATGAAATGATTGAAAGGCTTGAAGTCTCATTTGAGCAATACCAGAGGTTTTCTGGAGATGCATCTCATGAATTGAAAACGCCTTTGACAGCAATGCGTGGGGATATAGAAATTGCTTTGAGAGCGCCTCGAACTACAGAGGAATATGAAACTACATTGATTAAATTATCGGCATTAGTAAAACAGATGGAATCAATAATAAATTCATTATTTTTTCTTTCCAGTATCGATTCTGGAAATATACCTTATATATTCACAAATAGAAGTCTAGATGAAATATTATTGGAAGAATGTGAGAATGCAATTTCAAATCTTCCAAAGAAAATTAAATTTCAGTTTTGTGAAATAGAAAATGTAAGTCTTCAATGTGTTCCTTTGCTTATGCAAAGACTTTTTTCTAATCTAATAGAAAATGCAGTGAAGTATACCCCGGAAAATGGTTCAATAGAGATTTTCATGTATACTGAAGAAGAGTCAGGTGTATTTAAAATTTCTGATACAGGTATTGGAATTGATCCGTCTGAACATATTAAAATATTTGAAAGATTTTATAGAACTGATCGATCCAGATCCAGAACTTCTGGAGGCGTTGGTCTTGGACTTGCTATTGTAGACTGGATAATAAAAATACATAAAGGTCGTATTGTTATCAAAAGTGATATTGGTAAAGGAACAACTTTTACCTGTGTTTTTCCACTTATTCAACCTGAAGTTATCTAAATCTAATTAATCTCTCTGCTAAAATCATAACATTAACAAAAATTAATTTTCAGTTAATTTAGTATTAATTTTGATCTGCTAAACTTTATATAGTTTTGAATTAGGAGATTTTTATGTCTATTAGATTTAATAAAGATTTGTTAAAAGTTGGTGTTAATGTCGGGTCAAAAGTTGAGGTTCTTGAAAAAATTGCTGAAATATCGTCAGAACATTTTACTGAATTATCGATTTCAAAAGATTTAGTTTTTTCCGAATTACTCAAAAGAGAAGAAATGATGTCTACTGGAATGAGTGAGGGCGTTGCCATACCTCATTGCAAATTACCTGGGATTTCAAAATTCATAATAGGTATCATTATTACTAGTTCAGAAATTGAATTTGAAGCATTTGATGGAAAAGGATGCAGTGTGTTTTTCTTTATTATTGCACCAGAAAATAAAAATCATGAACACATCAAATATCTTTCTTCAATTGCCTTGCTTATCAGACAGGAAGGGGTTGCGAAAAAACTTTCAACAGTTAAATCAGTTGATGAATTGATGAATATGGTATCTGATTCAGATACTTCCACTGATTATGAAGGTGCAAGGAACGTACAGTTTCAAACGGTAGTATATGATCATACTGCATTGACAGATGTTTTGGAACTGGTTACTGCTGTTTCTGTAAATCAGACTATAACACTGAATTGTAATATAGCAGATAATTATTTATACTCCATGCCGCTATATTCTTCTTTCTGGAACAATAAAGGGGAAACTTTCTGTATGATGATCATTGCAAATATACCTCATCAAGAATTGAAATCACTTTGTAATAGTTTAAATGATTTGGTCAACAAAGGAATACTTGAATTTCAAGCCGTTCCCATCTTGATTTCAAGTATCGTAGCAGAATGAAGGTGGCTATATAATGCATGAATTATCGCTTACTAAACATCTTATATCAATGGAAATCGTAGGAATTATTCTTGTAGCAGGTTTTTATTTCGGGAAACTGATCAATAAGATAAAACTACCTCAAATAATTGGATTTATGCTTCTGGGTGTAATCCTTGGTCCGTCACTTGTAAATCTGGTTGATCATGAGATTCAATTAAAATTGGGATTTCTTACTGAACTAGCACTTGGTTTTGTTGCTTTAAGTATTGGGCTTGAACTTGATTTAAAGGATTTAAAAAAACAGGGAAGTGCAATTATATTCATTATATTAGCAGAATCTTTTGGAGCCTTTTTTCTTGTTTTTTTTAGTTGCTGGTGGATTACTGATAATCTCCCAATGGCTTTAATATTTGCTGGCATAGCTCCGGCTAGTGCTCCGGCTGGAACTGTAGCTGTGATTCAACAATACAGAGCGAAAGGACCACTTACAAAAGCCCTTTATGCAGTTGTAGGTTTTGATGATGGATTATGTATTATTATATTTGGTTTCAGCGCAGCACTTGCTAGAAGTATCTTGCTTTCTGAAGCTGGAAATGGGAGTAGTTCAATCCTTGCGAGTATGATAACTCCTACTATTGAAGTCATCTTAAGCTTACTTGTTGGGATAGTTATTGCTCTAATATTCACCTTACTCTCAAGAGGTCTAAATAATGCAACAGATACTTTAATACATGTCTTTGCATTTGTGCTTCTGGCAACGGGAATATCGGTCCATTTCCATCTTTCACTTATTCTTACAAATATGATTTTTGGATTTTTTGTGATCAATAGTGGAAACCATAAGACTGTGATAAGGATTAAAACTACCTTACCGATTGTCATGCAAGTCCTGTTTATACTTTTTTTTACTTTAGCTGGAAGTAATCTTCATATTGGCGCTGCCTCTTCACTTGGCGCACTAGGAATAGTTTATGTTTTATCACGATCTGCTGGTTTGATTTTAGGATCAAGGTTAGGAGCCTGGATTGGCAATGCTTCAGAAAACATAAAAAAATATATTGGATTTGGAATTCTATCTCAGGCAGGTGTTGCAATTGGATTATCCCTGATAGTGAGTCATGAATTTAAAGGAATTGGGAAGATTGAATCAGTAATAGATGGGAAAACAATTACAGCAGGTGATCTTATAGGCTCTGTTGTTTTAACCAGTGTTACGGTTACATGTATATTTTTTGAAATTATTGGGCCTATTTTGACCCATTATGCTTTAAAGAAAGCGAATGAAATAAAATAATTAGTAATTATTTTGAAATATAAAAAAGTTTGAAATTAAGGAGTCAAGTATGAGTGGAATGAGTGGATTTATGGATCCAGTTTATTTGGGTCTTGCTTTTTTCTTTGGAATGATTGGAATGGGTTATTTCATGTTTGGTAAAAAACAGGGGAATCCTGGGGCACTTGTCGCTGGAATTATCCTGATGTGCTATTCATATATTGTAACAGAGCCCATTCCTATGATTCTTATTGGGATTGGGGCAATGGGGCTGCCGTTTTTGATAGCCTACTTTCTTGACAGCGGCAATTAAAAATGGATGAGGATAAAATGAAAACAATAAATTTTAAGAAACTTTTCGTAAAAGATATTTATCATCTGATTGTTGATGAACCATCTATAATTGATGAAAATTGTAATATGGAGGAACTATTTTTCAAGATTTCAGAAAATCCAATTACTCGTCATGTATACATGACTAATGAAAATAATGAGCTTAGTGGATCTATCAGGTTGATAAACATAGCTGAGTATCTGTTTCCTGATGTTGTCTTTGACATACCTACGATGACCAGTCCAATTACGATGTATGAAAAACTTCTTGCAGAAACACCATATGAAATAATGAATCTTGATCCGATTTCCGTTTCAATGGAAACCTGTATAACTGAAGTTATTGAGTTAATGATTCAGAATCATATTGCTGAACTTCCTGTTGTTGATAAACAAAAATACATAATTGGTGAAGTTAATATGATGGAAGTTATAAAGTATTGTAACATTGCGTGTCCTGTTGCACCGTTGGCCTGAGGCCAAAAATTTCTTTTTGCTGCAAAAAAGAACCAATAATGATTTACAACTTGAACCAATATTGGTAAAATAACTTGAATCAGTATAAAAGGGGTATAAATATGGTCTTTTCGCAAAAATTAAAAAAAATTCTGAAGGAAAAACATATTTCACAGACTAAACTGGCTGAAATCATGGGTGTACCTGTAACACTGATTAATAAATACGTAAATGGGAAGGTCAAAAATCCCAGAATTGAGACAATGAAAAAAATTACAACTGCATTGGATGTTTCACCAGGCTATTTTATGAATGAACATTCTACTGCTGATCCAATGATCTATGAAGAAGTAACAAAAATACCAGTTTTAGGCGTAGTTCCGGCTGGGATTCCTATTGAAGCTGTTCAGGATGTAATAGGAGAGGTATATGTTCCTGCACATCAGGTAAAGGGAAAAAAAGTCTACGGTCTGAAAGTCAAGGGTGACAGTATGATAAATGCCCATATAGAAGACGGAGACATGGTAATAATTTCTAGGGATCAGACATGTGATAATGGAGAAATAGGAGTTTTTCTGGTTGGAAATGAGGATGCTACGCTGAAAAGATTTTACAAAATGGGGCCCGTAGTTATTTTAAAGGCTGATAATCCAAAATATGAACCCATTGTTATCCATGAAGATGAAGATATACAGGTTGAATACCTGGGAAAAGTTCTAATGGTAGTAAGAAATATCTAAAACAAACGTGTGCAAAAATTTACTTCGAATTTTCAGACGTTGGGGAATCAAATGTATCTGCGCGTAATTTTCCTTTCAAATATAAGGGATCTTCGGCATTCAATAAAGCTACTTGTTCACTTATAATATCCTGTTTTACAAGTTCGTGTAATTTTTGATCATTGGTACACATTCCATATCTTTTCGAGGTTACCATTATAGAAGGTATCTGAAATACTTTTTCTTCCCGGATAAGGTTGGCAATCGCCAAAATATTTATCATAACCTCATGGACTGCAACCCTTCCTTTACCGTGTTTCAAAGGGAGTAACCGTTGAGCAATGACTGCGAATAGACTTTCAGACAGGGTAGCACGAATCTGAGATTGTTCATCACTTGGAAAAACGTCAATGATACGGTTGATTGTTTTCGGCGCTGATGAAGTGTGCAAGGTTCCAAATACCAGATGTCCGGTTTCAGCTGCAGTTATTGCAAGTGAAATAGTTTCTAAATCACGCATTTCACCCACGAGAATAATATCAGGATCCTGTCTCATAGCTCTTTTTAATGCTTCGGCAAAAGACTTGGTATCTGAGCCGACTTCCCGGTGAGTTATTTTTGATTTCTGTGATTTATGCATGAATTCTATCGGGTCCTCGATGGTAATAATATGTTCTGTGCGGTTTTTGTTTATATAATCGATCATTGCCGCCAGAGTGGTTGATTTTCCTGAACCGGTAGGTCCGGTAACTAAAACCAGACCTCTTTTTTTCTGGGTAATAGTCTTAAAAATAGGAGGTAACTGAAGTTCCTCAAGAGTCAGGATTTTTCTCGGGATGATCCTGTACACCGCGCCCACATGACCTCTCTCAAAAAATACATTTGCCCGGAAACGGCATTTTCCTGGAAGTTCAAAGGAAAAATCACATTCCATTTCATTTTCAAAAAAATGAATCTGTTTTTTATTCATGGTCTGGTAAATGAATTCTTGAGTATTATTTCCATTCATTACTGAATATTTGGTATCTAAAAGTTCTCCATCGATCCTGAATTTTGGTCGATTCCCAGCGCCTAAATGAATATCCGAGGCGTTTTGTCTAAAAGCATCCTCTAAAATCTGATTGACAGTAAAAGGATACTGTGATTCTGCATGCTTAAATGTCTTTTGTTTATAAATATCAACGATATCAACACTCTGTTCTATCTGATTCTGGTTGACCTGAGAAAGGTTGTTTTCTACTGGTCTTTGGTCACTGGCTTGAGGCTGATATTGCACTCCAGTTTTGTCTGGTTGGACGTTAACTGTTGGAGCTTGAACTTCTACCTGCGGCATTGGAACTTGAGCTACAGAAGGAGTATATGTAATTAAAACTTTAAAAATCCTTCCATCTTTAGAAAGTGTTAATTGAAACTCGCCATATTCAGGTATTTTATGCTTGAATTCGGCTTTTTTAGTTGTAAAAAACTTGTCCTGTTGGCGAGGATTCATAATCTCCCAGCATAAATTCTGAATTTCTGCAGAAGAGTATGTATCTTCTTCCATGGTTATGAATTGATCATTGATTTTGTATATAATGGGTGTATCGGTTTTGATCATAAACTCCGTAGCTTTATATCTTACACCGTTTATCAACAGGTCATTAATATTATTAAATTTTGATATGTCATTTTGCATAATTAATAGAAAATTACCTTTTGTTTAATATTCTTAATTTTACCAATTTAGTCTATTTTTGACAAATTTTAAAATCACAAATGTTATGAGAATGTGTCTAGGACGTAAATTTTTCCATCTGTATAGTTAATGAATCCATCAATTTCATAGCATCAAGTATTGGTTCTGGACTTTCAAGATCAATTGTAGCTTTTTTGAGAATATTCAAAGGATAATCACGTCCTCCGCTTTTTAAAAATTCAAAATACAGATCCTTTTCTTTTTCTCCTCCGTTCAATACTTTAAAAGCGAGACTACTTGCTGCTGAAAGCCCTGTAGCATATTGATAAACGTAAAAATTGTAATAAAAATGAGGAATAAGGCTCCATTCATTTTTTATGTAGTCATCAACGTGAACAACTCCTTTATCGTGTCCATAGTAAAATCTGGTAAGTTCAAGATAAGTTTCATCAAGCCAATCTGGAGTCAGTGTTTTCCCTTGTTCAACGTGGGAATGCATGGCAAGTTCGAATTCAGCAAAAAGTGTCTGTCTGACAAGCGTAGTCCTGAAACTCTCCAGTTCCTGATCCAGGAGATAGAGCTTTAGATTTGGGTCTTCTTCATGTTTAATCACATTATTTATCAGGACCATTTCATTAAAAGTACTTGCAATTTCTGCAAGAAAAATAGGATATCTCGTTTTTGGATATGGATTATTTCGGCTTGAAAACCAGGAATGCAGAGCATGGCCAAATTCATGAGCAAGTGTCATTACCGAGTGAAAAGTATTATTAAAATTCATCATCACATAAGGATGAACTCCCCAGGCGGCACCATTTGAATATGCTCCGGTTCGTTTTCCTTTATTTGGATAAACATCCATCCATCTATTTTCAAAACCCAGCTTTAGAATGTCGGTATAATCCGTTCCAAGTATTCCCATGGATTCAATAACCATATTTTTTGCTTTTTCAATGGAATATTCTTTTTCTATTTCAGGAACACTTGATGCATAAAGATCTGAATATGTTAAAGTTTCTATATCTAGTAAATTCTGTTTGATCTTAAGGAATTTATGCAGAGGATCAAGGTTATTTCTTACAGTCTTTATGAGATTTGTATAAACGTTAGTATTAATTTTTCGAGGTGACAATTCTGCTTCCAGACATGAATTGTAGGATCTTGATTTCATATTGAAAAAGTCATATTTTACAGCACTATCAAGGAGTGCTGCGAGTGTATTTCTGAATTTTGCATGATTATTCCAGAATGTAGACATTACATTCCGTCTGTCTTCACACACATTACTATATCTATGTCGTGTATAATTGATGCTGTTTAGCTGGACCTGACTTCCATCTGAAAGAGTCAACTTTTCCGGTGGCAGTTCCATGTCATTGAGGATTTCTGCAGCTTTATTTACACCATCTGCGAACATTCCAGTCATTGAAAGAATGTTTTCTGCTTCTTTTGAAAGAACGTGTTTCTGTAGTCTGAATATTGTATCAAATTTAATTTCGTAATCTTTTAATCCGGATTCAAGTTTAGTGTATTCTTCAAGTTTTTTTTCACCAAGTTCTAACATCTCTGGTTTCATGAAAGATCCCTGACTTCCGAGTTCAACAAACAGATGATGTATTTCACCTTGCATTGCGGTATATTCTGGTTCGTTCATATCAGAATCATTATTAAGACTTGAATAAATATAGAGCCTGGATAATTTCATCCTTATCTCATCATATGTCTTTAATAGATTGAACATTTTTTCAGGATTATCTGTCCAGCCATGATGTAATTCTTTGGCTTTTTCCAGCATTTCCTCAGCTTCTTTTTTTTCAGCATTCCAGGAATCAATGTTTTTATAGATATCTTCAGTTTTCCAAGTGTTTTCAATTACTACATCAGATCTGTTTATTGCGGCATAATCAATAGTTTTATTCATATTCTGCTCCTAAAATTTAAATTTTAATTGTAGAATAATTATCGACATAAAGAAAACAGAAGATTAGATGGTATTAACAAGATAAAAAAAAATAAAAAATTCACCACGAAGAACACGAAAGGCATGAAGAAAAAGAAGATTATATAAGACAGAAAAACTGGGGAATAAAAAAAACCTCTCCGTACTAGAGAGGCTTTTTTGTATTTAATGGAATAAGTTTATCTCTGTGATGCACCTTGTCCTGGTCCCTGAACTGGTCCCTGGCTATTTCCCTGTGATGGTCCTTGAACTGGTCCCTGACTGTTTCCCTGTGATGAAGTCTGTTTTACTTTTCTCCAGTGTCCTTTAGTCCAGTGTTTGTTTCCATTTTTAGTTGTGCAATGTCCTTTTACCCAAGTCTTGTCTTTTTTTCCAGTTACTTTTTTCTTTGCAGAAACATAAGAGTCTTTTGTTTTGTTATTAATTGCTGCACCGGCTTTTTTAACCTTACAAGTCATTTTTTTCCATAAAGATTTTTTCTGTCCTTTTGCGAGAAGATCGATTGAACCAACAACACTGAACATGAATACAAATAAAATAATAAGTGCTAATACTTTCTTCATTTTTTAAATCTCCTTAAGATTTGATTTTAAAACTTTTTTCTTTCGAGCCTGCCAGTATGACAGAGGATATAAAAACTGTCAACCCTAAAAAATAAATAATTTAGAAAATTATATAATTATCTAAATTCAACCTGAGTCGAATGATTATTTAAAAACAGGGATTTATAAATATGATACAATTATAAAAGAGAAATTAAGTAACCTTGAGAATTATGCTTCAGGAGTGATTTTATGCAACAAAAATACCTTTTAATAATTGGAATAGTATTTATAGTTATTAGAATAAGTCTCGATATTATATGTCTTGGAAGGGTGAAGACTAAAACAAATGATGATCCTAAGGATAAGGCTTCTTCCGCTTTTTTTGCAGTTTTTTATAATCTTTTTTTGATTCCTGGAATATTTGTTGAGATGTATTTGGGCGGCCATGCCTCGTATTCATTGTTAATGGCAATCTTCGCTCCAGTGTATTTTTTCTCGTTATTTTTAAGAGCCTGGGGTTTACGGACTTTAAAGGAGCAATATAGTGTTCATGTCAGGATTTATTCCGATCATGAACTTGTAAAAACTGGTCCTTACAAATATTTCAAACATCCTATATATGTTGCATCAGTAATTGAAATGATTGCACTTCCATTAGCTCTCAGTTCATATTATGTTGCCATAATCGGAGGAGTTATCTGGATTCCTTCCATTATAAGGCGAATAGCTATTGAGGAAAAATGTCTTCGTGAAAAATTTGGAGAAGAATACGATAAGATGTAAATCATATTTTATAAAAAACTGTGCTGTGGTCTGTTAATTCACCGTTTTTATAAATAAATTTAGCTGAGAAAAATCTGTTTTCCTGTATCCACTTCAAAAAAAGCTTATCGCCCGCCCAAAGATTTAGGGATAGAAGTCTAGAATTATCAATCCACTTCAAATCACCTTCATTTGACTTGATGAGTTCTCCAGAAAATTCATTTACAGTATAAACAAATACAGTCCAGTCATTTCCATTTTCAAAATCAGGAAATGTAAGAATACCCTTTAAACCAGGATTTTTTATATCAAGACCGCATTCTTCTTTTATCTCGCGGATTACGCATTCATCAGGTGTTTCGCCGGGTTCAAATTTTCCACCAAGACCATTCCATTTACCTTCGTGAACATCATTTTTCTTTTTTACTCTGTGGAGCATCAGGGTTTGAGTATTTTTTTTTATATAACAAAGGGTTGCATTTATTAACATTTGAATTTTCCTTTTTAATTTTTGTATATGATAACATAAAGATATGAAAAAAATAATCTCAGCTAGTAGAAGAACAGACATCCCTGCTTTTTATATGGATTGGTTTGTTAATGGGATCAGGAACGGATTTGTTGAAGTTGAAAATCCATTTAACAGGAAAAAATATAAGGTTTCACTAGTTTCTGAAGAAGTTGGAGTAATTGTTTTGTGGTCTAAAGACTTTCATAATTTTCTTTCTGTGCGAAATGAATTTATGAATTATAATTTATTTTTTCAATTTACAATAAATGATTGCAGTTTTCTTGAACCAGAACTTCGATGTGTTGATATTAGATTAGAACAATTAGAAAAAATAGTCAGAGTCTATGGAGCAGAAGTTGTAAGCTGGAGATTTGATCCGATTGTTTTTTGGAAGAATGGGAAAAATAATAATCTTGGTTCTTTTAAACGAATTGCTGAAAAAGCTGCTGCCTTAGGTATAAAAAGATGTATTACTTCGTTCGCCACTTATTATCAAAAGGCTAGAAACAGGATGAAAAATTCTGGAATACAGTTTTTTGATCCCAGAATTGAACAAAAACAAGAAATTCTTTCTAAAATGAGTGATGTTTCTGCTTCACTTGGAATTGAGCTTTCGCTTTGTTGTCAGCCTGATTATCTGATTGAGGGTGTAAAAGCTGCAAAATGTATTGATGCTCAGTTACTATCATTGTTATTCAATTTGAAATTAAGTAAAGCAAAAGCCTCGGGGCAACGAAAGGACTGCTGTTGCAGTAGTTCACGTGATATCGGGAGTTATTCGCAACTCTGTCCTCATGGATGTTTGTATTGTTATGCTAATAAGTAAAAAAGAAATAATTAATACCAAATACCAATATAGATTGTGTCAGAAGGACTTGATTTTTCTTTGATGTTCAAAAAAATTCAATGTGTCCTGATGCGTTATGACTACGCATATTATGTTCGAGTCTATGAAAGTGCTTCGCATGAAATGTTGACCCCTGCACCAGCTAGGTTATTATTATAAAATTAGTATAGAAATGTTAGATTAGATATTTGAATGTATTTTTTATTATTATTTGAACTTTAATCGCCAGCGTTCAGAATGAGATGAAATTTGGATTTTTCAAGGCAATTTATGTTGAGGTGTAGTAGCCTACTCCGCAAATATAAATTGGTGCAGAAAAATTCAAAGTTCGCTCATTCTGAACGCTGGGTTAGATTTTCTGATTCAATATTTCTATAAGTTTTTCTTTTATAGGTCCCGTTTCAAGAATATCAATAATCATAACAATAGATTTTGTATCAAGGGACTTGATCATTGTTCTTAAAACAAGTTCACGAATATTCTTGTCACCTTTATTTATCAAGCTCATTGCTACTAGTGAAGATTTCTCGGTTGATAATCTTAATATGGCAATTACAGCTATCTTTTTTTGCTGTTCATTTTTGCTCTTCATCATTGGCGTGAGTTTTTTTATGACCTCATCTTCAAAATTCAGCAGAATCTTTCGTGACCAGTAGCATTTATCTTTACTTTTACCAACAATGATTTTAAGTAATGGAATAATAACTATTGGTCCCATATTGACCATTGTATTTGCAGCGATATTTCTAACAACCCATTTTTCGTCGTCTAAGGCTTTGATGAATAACTGGATAATCCTTTTATCTTTTGTCTGCCCAAGAACTGGAATGACTTGGAGTCTGTCTGTTGAAGAACCATTAGTAAATATTTTTATCAATGGTAAAATTGCTTGTTTACCTATTTTTCCGAGTGTATTGATTGCCCAGTAACGGACATCAGGATTACTGGATTTAAGAGGATCATTCAAATATGGAATTGCCATATTTCCAACTTTGGCAAGGGAATCTGATGAAAGTTTGCGAATGACCCATGAATCGTCTTCAAAAAAATCGATCAGGATTTTAATACTGTCAGGAGATTGAATTTCTCCAAGGGCTCTGACTGCAAATGCACGTATTTTTGTATCATCATCAAGAAGTATTTTTTCAAGTATAGCCAGTGATTCAATACCAAGGATTCGAGTTGTGATTTTAATAGCATTATATCTCAATTCACCTGGTGCATCAGAATTAACGATTTTGGTCATTTTATGGGCGACATATTTTCCCTTCTTACTCAAAACATCAACAATCTGCTGATTCAAAGCCCATGATTCTTTTCCGAGCCTTTCAACCAGAAAATCATCAACCCTTGTATTATCAATTTCTTTCATAGCAAGTACTATGTATGTTTTTAAATCTTCATCACCCTCGCTATATAGGGGTTTTAAATATCCAGCAGCTTTATTTCCCTTTATATGTGCAATACAATTAACTGCCCATAATTTGGTATTATAATTACCTTCCTGAAGTACCTTTTCAAGTTCTTCCATCGAGTTTTCACCAAACTTTTTTACAACGTTAGCTGATTCCTGTCTTATTAACCAGTATTGTGAATCAAAAAATCTTATCAGAATTTTAATATTTGAATATGAATTAATATTTCCAATAGCTTCTATAGCAAAACTGACGATATCCTGATTTGAATGTTTTAGAAATTCACCAAGTAACATTTCGGCATCTTTGCCACCAATTTTTTCAAGTATTTTAACTGTCCAATATGCCTGGTCTATATTTTTGAAATTTACCCTGGATTTGATAAAAGGCATTATCTCAGAACCAATTTTAATAAGTGCTTCTGCTGCTGATTTTCTAACTGTCCAGAACTGGTTTCCTAAAGCATGGTAAATCAGTTTGAATGCACGACGATCTTCTATATCAAGAAGTTTTTCAACTGCAGCTTCACAGTCATTTCTATTATCAGAATCAAGAATTTTCTCAAGGACGCTCAACATCAGACCTGTGCTGTCTTTTGCATAAGCCTTTTCAGCAGCCTGGGCAGTAAAATAATTATCTTTAAATCTCTGTAATGCAATATTCAATTCATATGCAGATGGAAATCGATCAGTACTTTTTAGCTTTAAACACCTTGAAATGATTCTGTCGAGTTCTTTAGGTACATCTTTGGCTTTTGATGATGCAGCTGGAATTTCTTCATCATCAGAAACAACGATTGGAAATTCTCCCGTAACAATTTTATATAAAATTGCACCCATACTATAAATATCAGTAGTCTGATCTATTTCCAATCCAAATATTTGTTCAGGCGAAGAATAGTCTGTATTTTGCTGAATCGATGTTTCTGTTTGATAGCTACCATGAGTTTCTCTTGCAATATCAAAACCTGAAACCTTTACTTTTGAATGCTCAATATCAATGATCATAATGTCTTCAGGATTTAGATTTCTGTGTATAATGTGTTCATGATGAATTGCATCTATAACCATCCCGACCTGTATCATTATCTCGATATATTTTACAAGTGGTGTCTTTTTCTTCATATTCAGGTAGGTTTTAAGAGACTTTCCTTTAATTTGCTCGGTAACGATATAATTCATACCGTTGACTTCGCCTTTATCAAGTAACTTAATTACATTAGGGTGTCTGATTTTATTTAATATTTTTGCTTCCCAGAAAAATCTCTGGACATAAATCGGTTCTCTGAGCTTTGAAGTATCCAATATCTTTATTGTTACAATTTCAGAATTTTCTATGTTATATCCGAAAAACACCCGTGCCATTACAGTTTTTTCCATTTCCTGCACTATACGGTATTTATCTGATATTACTTTATCTATAAAAAAGCTTTTTTTTTCTGCCATGATTAAGGTTAATTTTCTCCGAGGCCATTATAACCTTAATTTATCCATAATTCAACTTGTTACAAACCTGTTACCCTAAAGTATTAAATTCTAGGATATACTTTCCTTAGAAAGCATTATGAAATCGAATTTAATAAAATATTTGAAAAAACTGAAAGGAGAGAAAAATGAAAGCACTTCAATTAACTGGTTTGATGATCTTAATAATCCTGATCAATAGTTCAATGATTTATTCCCAGGATTATCTTCTATATTCATCCAGGAAATTTGCTGCAAATGTTATTGTTCCTCAAACCAGATCATTTGATATAGAAAAGCGTGGAAAAGTTAATATTGAAGGTATCTCTGTAAAAGTCAATATTGTTGATCAGGTTGCAACGACAGAAATTGAAATATCATTGAATAATCCAACACGGATTCGTCTTGAAGCTGAAGTAATTCTTCCAGTTCCTGAATCTGCAACTGTAAGAGGGTTTGATTTTCAGGGAAAAGGGCTTGAGTCTTCTGCTGTTATTATGAAAAAGGAAGATGCTCGGAAGATATATAATGGTATTGTTTCGAAGATGAAAGATCCTGCAATTCTGGAATTTGCAGGACTAAGTCTTATTCGTTCATGTGTATTTCCTGTTGAGTCAGGTAGTACACAAAGAGTAAAACTAGTATATGAAGAACTTCTTTTGATAGATAATAACAGGGTGGATTATGTTCTCCCAAGAAGTGAATCTCTTTCTTATTCCATTCCATGGGAGTATAAAGTGACAATTAAGTCAAAGAAGAAAATATCTACTGTGTATTCACCAAGCCATCATATTGAAACTTCAAAATCCGTGGATGATACTATTGCAGTTAATATTTCTAAAGAAGCGGAAAATAATCCAGGTCCACTGAGAATTTCATATCTTTATAAGAAAAACAGTGTTTCTGCTTCGTTAATTACCTATCCAGATTCATCGATTGGTGGAGGTTATTTTTTGTTTCTTGCCAGTCCGTCTTCAAAACCTTCAGATTCTGAAAAGATCCTGAAAAGAGAACTTACGATTGTGATTGATAGATCTGGAAGCATGAGAGGGAAAAAGATCCAGCAGGTTACAGAAGTCGCTTTACAGATGATTTCTGGTCTTGATAATGGAGAAGTATTCAATGTTATTGTATATAATGAAGGTGTAGATTTTTTCTCAGATGTAGCTGTTGAAAAGAATAATTCATCAGTAATCAATGTTGAAAAATATCTGGAAAATATTCAACCAAGAGGCGGTACAAATATTCATGAAGCACTTGTCATTGCACTTGGAAAAAAACCAGTTGGAAATTATTTGCCTATTGTGCTTTTTCTAACTGATGGACTGCCAACAATTGGTCAGACTTCTGAAAAAGAAATTAGAAAAACAGTAATGAAAGAAAATCCATATAATAGAAGAGTATTTACAATAGGAGTTGGTGTTGATGTTAATACTCCGCTTCTTGACAAAATTGCGCTTGAAACCAGGGGGAAAGCTGCTTATGTTCTTCCAAAAGAGGATATTGAAGTCAAAATAGCATCGGTTTTTAAAAAACTTACAGCACCTGTTTTTGCAAGTCCGGATTTACAAGTTCTTGATACTGGAGGAAAACCTGTACCAAATAGAGTTGAGGATGTAATTCCAGGAAAGATTCCAGATATCTTTGTAGGTGATCAGCTTGTGATCCTTGGAAAATATAAGGGAAATAAGCAATTAATATTCAAGATATCAGGAAATTATCTTGGGACTGAACGAACTTTTCAGTTCACATTTGATATGGATAAAGCGAGTACCAGAAATTCCTATGTTCCACGGATTTGGGCTAGTCGCGAAATAGCAATCCTTATCGATGGCATAAGACAATTTGGTGGAAGTGGTGGAGGAATTAAACCTGAGGTGAATATGAGCGATCCGAAAGTGAAGGAACTGGTAGATGAGATCGTTTATCTTTCGATTAAATTCGGTATTCTAACAGAATATACAGCATTTCTGGCAAAAGATGGAACTGATCTTGTTGATGGCGAAAAAATTGAAAGCCTTGTAGGTGAAAAACTTAAAAACCGTGCGATAGAAAGTCGTTCAGGAGTTGGGGCTTTGAATCAAAGTTACAATTTTAGAAAACTCAAGGAGCAGAAAACCCTTAATTTCAGGAATTCGTTTTATGATAGCAATATGTCGAAAGTCAAAATTACAACTGTTCAACAGATCAATGATATGGCATTCTATAATCGATCTGGTAGATGGATTGACAGTAGACTTGAATATAAAAAGAAGATATTAAAGCCTGGGGACATTGTAAAAACGATAATATTTGGAACAGAAGAATATAATAATCTGGTCAAACAACTCATAAAAGATAACAGACAGGGTGTATTATCACTTAGCGGTGAGGTGCTTTTGGAAGTCAGCGGAAAAATAGTTTTATTAAAAACAATTAGATAATGGAGGAAAAAAATGAAAATTTTAGTTAGTTGTTTAGTAATGGTATTGTCACTTACAGTTATTGTTAGTGCTATTGGAAAAACTGTAGTTATTGAGAAACCTAAGGTACAGCTTGCACTGCTTCTAGATACCAGTAACAGTATGGATGGTCTTATCGATCAGGCTAAAACCCAGTTATGGAAAGTTGTTAATGAGTTTGCAACGGCAAAACAAAAGGGTGTAAGACCAGAACTTGAAGTTGCACTTTATGAATACGGTAAAAGTAGTCTGAATAAAGAAACTGGCTGGGTCCGGCAGATTCTTCCATTAACAGATGATCTGGATAAAGTATCACAGGAACTCTTTGCTCTTAAGACAAACGGAGGAAATGAGTATTGTGGAAGAGTTATAAAAAATGCTACTGAAAATCTGAAGTGGAGTGATAGGAACTCTGATTTAAAGATGGTATTTATTGCAGGGAATGAGCCTTTTGATCAGGGAGATATTGATTATACAAAATCGTGTAAAGCTGCAATTACAAAGAGTATCGTTATAAATACAATTTTTTGTGGTTCAAATCAGGAAGGTATCAATACCAAATGGAAACATGGATCTTTGCTTTCGGATGGATCATATATGAATATCGATCAAAATGCTAAATTGGTCCACATAAATGCACCACAGGATAAGAAGATAGCTGAATTGGGAATGAAACTCAATAAAACCTATATTCCATTTGGATCAATTGGAAAAAAACGAGCAAAAATGCAGATGAAACAGGATTTAAATGCAAAAAGTACAGGAGTAGGTTCTTATATGCAGAGAACTATTTCAAAATCTACAGCTTATTATAAAAATTCTTCCTGGGACCTTGTTGATGCAGAATCAGATTCTTCTATAAAAGTTGAAGAATTAAAAGAAGAAGTTTTACCGGATAATATGAAAAAGATGACAATTGAAGAACGGAAAATATATGTTGAAACCAAGAAAATTGAACGAGATACCATTCAGAAACAGATACTTGATTTGAACAATGCAAGAAAAAAGTTTGTTGCTGATGAAAGAAAAAAGATGTCTGGCGAAAAAAGTACGTTCGATTCTGCTATAATAAAAGTAATACATGAACAGGGACTAAAAAAGAATTTTACTTTCAAATAAAAGATAGATAAAAATTAAAATATAGTAGGGACAGGTCCCCGTGCCTGTCCGATACCATAAGGAACAAAAATGGGAAATTATAAAGTACTTGTAATTGAAGATGATCGATCTATCAGGGAAGGTATTGTTGATGCCCTTGAATTTGAGGGATATAATACCTTTCAGACTGGTCATGGTGATGAAGGACATGAAATGGCACTTGAAGTAGATTGTGATCTTGTGCTTTTGGATCTTGTGCTTCCGGGAATTCTTGGTCTTGATATTCTGAGAGCAATTCGGAAAAGCCGGCCGACATTGCCTGTTATTATAATGACAGCAAAAGGATCTGAGGATGAACGTGTTGAGGGATTGAAACTGGGAGCTGATGATTATGTTGTAAAGCCTTTCAGCATCCGGGAATTTCTTGCCAGAATTCAAGCAGTACTCAGGCGTTCCCCGGCTCGCCCAACTGATATAACGACAGTGGAGATAAACGGTGTTTTAGTTGATATTTCCAAAAGAGAAGTAATCTTTCCTGATGGTAATAAAGCATCTATTTCAGAACGTGAAGCTGATCTTGTCCGTTATCTTGCACAGAATGCCGGTCGTGTTATTTCAAGGCAGGAACTTTTGGTCCATGTATGGAGAATAGCTGATCCAAAAGGGATGGAAACAAGAACAGTTGATATGCATATTGCCAGATTAAGAGAAAAAATTGGTGATTGTGATAGTAGTATAATAAAAACTGTACGAGGAAAAGGATACTTCTTTGACCTGTGTCCTGAATGAGCGAATCTTGAAATATTATGCATCTGCCCAAACCTCAACGTACGTTAGTACGCTTCGGTTTGTTCCGATACAGAATATTCCAACCTTCATCTCATTCAGAACACAGGTTTCAGGGTAATGAAAAAATAAAAAAATGAATACGATAGGGAAAAGAATAATAAAGAAAACAAAAGATGGATAAAAATATTAAATACAAATATAGATGGGGTCACATGGACTTTTGTTCAACTCGAAATTAGAGTTGTATGAAAGTGCTTTGACCCCTCTGGAACAAGAATAAAATGGTAAGATAATATTATATAGTGTTATAGATCAAACATGGGTTAGAAAAAATAGGAATATTTGATGAAGTTTAATAAATTATGGAAAACCTGGTTAATATTTGGTCTTTGCCTTGGTCTGGTATTTCTGGCAATGGGGTGGATCAGTGTTATCGCGTTAAAACTTGAAAAAACGGAGGCAAAAGTTCGTCAGCAGGCACAAAAAGAAGAAAATGTGAGGCTTGCGCTCTGGCGAATGGATTCGCTTTTGAGTCCTTTTATTGGTGAAGAAAATTCAAGACCATACATCCATTATTCTTCTTTTTACGCTGCTCAAACTGCATATACAAAAATGTATGCTCCTGTAAAAAGAGGAGAAATTTTAATGCCATCACCACTCTTAACAGGAAAATCAGCTTTTACTATTGTTCATTTTCAATTTGATCCAAATGGAAAACTCAGTTCGCCTCAGGTTCCTGAAGGCAATATGCGTGATCTTGCAGAATCGCAGTATATTCAGCCAAAAACAGTAGATTCAGGCGAGAAACTTCTGGATAAATTGAAAAAGATTGTTAACCATAGCAGACTTTTTGAATTACTGAAGCAAAAGGGCGAGATAGTTCTTGCAATGAATAAACTTGATAAGATGTTTAAAGTTGCTGCTACTGTTGAAAAGAAAACTTCCAAATATAAGCAGATGGCCAGGAATGCCGCTGAATTTGAAGCAAGGTTTAATGTTCAAAATGTGGCTCCCATGAAATCAGTTAATTCGCTTGCAGTTGTTTCGAAACGAAAAAGAGAAAAATCATTTGAAGGCGATTCGACTGTGTTTGACGAGGAAAATAAGGAATATGCTTCTGGAAAATCAAATGGGCAGACTTATAAAGCTGGAAAGAATGTATTAAAACCTGTTTGGATAAACAAAAACCTTTTTCTTATAAGGTGTTTTGATATTGCAGGGAAAATTTATATTCAAGGCTTATGGTTGTCCTGGAATGATATCCATAAACGATTATTAACTCAGATTAAAGATCTTTTGCCTGATGCAAGATTAGAAGCTGTAACAAAAGCTGGAAAACTGGATTCCAGCAGTCGTCTTCTTGCTTCTCTTCCTGTAAAATTGATTCCCGGAAGTATATTGGTTGAACAGGATAAATCAATATCAACAGTTAAAATATCACTTTTTATTTCGTGGATATGTGTATTTTTAGGTGCAGGAGCTGTTGCTGTATTTGTAGTAAAAACAGTTTCTCTCAGTGAAAAACGAGCAGATTTTGTTTCAGCAGTAACACATGAACTGCGTACTCCTTTAACAACTTTTAAAATGTATACCGAAATGCTGAGTACAGGTATGGTTCCGGACGAAAATAAAAGGCTCAAATATTTGAACATTCTTTCTGTTGAAGCAGACAGGCTTGGACATCTTGTTGAAAATGTACTTGCCTTTGCAAAACTTGAACGCGGACGTGCTGGAACTGAACTAGTGAAAATTTCTGTCAGGGAATTGTTTTCAAGGTTTGAAAACAGACTAATTGACAGGGTGAAGCTTGCTGGAATGGAATTAAACATTGAACTTGATTCAATTCTTGATAAGATTGTTTTTACGGCTCCCGTTTCAATTGAACATATCATGTTTAATCTGATTGATAATGCATGTAAATATGCCTCTGAAGTTAAAGTCAGAAAAATTCATATCCAGAGTATAAAAAATGGAGATGATCATGTATATTTCCGTATTTTTGATCATGGACCAGGTATAGAAGTTGATATAAAAAAGAAACTTTTTCAACCATTCAGTAAATCCGCAAAAGCTGCCGCTGGAACTGCTCCTGGAATTGGTCTTGGCCTGGCACTTTCCCAGAGACTTGCCTGCGATCTTGGTGGAA
Organism: Candidatus Muiribacteriota bacterium; assembly: GCA_030633305.1. Lineage (GTDB taxonomy): Bacteria > Muiribacteriota > DAOVTB01 > DAOVTB01 > DAOVTB01 > DAOVTB01. The sequence continues at coordinate 42,969 of DAOVTB010000002.1, read as the reverse complement.
GCCTGGATTATGAATCATCCTTTTCAAATGGGGCTAGTTTTATATTGAAGATTCCATCAGTAAGTTAATTTCAATTCTAAATGTAATACCTGAATAGGTTGTTTATTCACAGTTTAAGATCAGCAGCAGCTTTGAATTTATTGAGGATCTCCTGGATAAATTCAGGATCGGTTCGATGTACTTTATATCTTTCAGTTGTGATAATTGATTTTATCAGTTCCTTACTTTCTTCCAGTGAATCATTGACGATCAGATAATCATATGATTTTATTGACTGCATTTCGATGCGGGCATTTTCCAGTCTGGTCTTGATTGTCTTGGAATTATCAGTCCCTCTATTGTCCAGCCTTTGTTCAAGATCAGACAGTTTCGGGGGAGCGATAAAGATCAATACTGCACTCGGGTCATTTTTCTTAATCGATAATCCGCCCTGGACATCGATGTCTACGATTGCATCGACTCCTTCTTCGATTAATGTATCAACAATTTTTTTCTGTGTGCCATAATAATGATCGTGTACAATAGCCCATTCAAGAAACTCATCTTGATCGATAAGTTTTTTGAACTGTTCCTCATCGGTAAATATGTAATCCCAACCATCGACTTCACTTCCACGAATGGGACGTGTTGTGGTTGAAACAGAAAATTTTAAACTGGCAACTTCTTTTTCAAGATAGTCACACAGGGTTGACTTTCCAACTCCACTTGGCCCGGAAACGATAAACAGTATTGATTCTTTTTTTCTATGTCCATTCATATTTAATGCTTTTGAAGTACCTCGATTTTTTTTCATGTTAACAAAAGGCAGGTTTTCAGTCAAATGCAAGCTTTGAATATTCTGGTTGAATTGAAAAAAATTCTATTAGAATCTATTTAGTAAAATACAAAAATGACTTGATTACTAAGACGGTTAAATAAATAAATAGGTGACCTGATAGTCCAAGTCCTTTAGAAATAGAATGAGAACTTGATTTTCTTGAATTTGCTAATTTCCAAAAAAAGAACGAAGGAACTAAGATAATTGGAAGAATTATCAGTAAACTTTTCGAGGTTTTAGTCATCTTGAATTCCACATGAATAGATTACCATAATAGTATGCTAATTGGGAAATTCTCATCAATCATCTTCGTCAGAACTTTCTTTAATCATTTTATCCATATTAAGCTTAATGACAATCGAATTTGCAACAGCGCTTATCCAAATGATCAGATAGGTCCAGGAAAGAAAAGAATTGTAAAGGGATCTTCTTGCATCAATTGATTTTTGAAGATTTTCAGGACTCAGAGTAGATGAGCCGATGATATCATGACTGATGACTTTCATTGCAGTGGATGCACTATCAATTGAATACAAGGTAAAACTTAGAAGAAATGCTGTCATCAAAAAATAAGCTTCAACTTTACGTCCAATCTTGTAATGTCCTAATCCGGGCAAACAGAGATCGTAAAAGACTATTTTCCAACCAAGTTGTTTTGCTTTTCCCTTTATATTTAGCGTTTTTCCACAGTTATTGCAAAACGATGCAGATTTTACGTTTTCGGTTTTACAATGAGTGCAGATTAACTGGTTTTCATTGTTTTTCATCATTTATTGTCCTAAAAATTTCATAGACCTTTTGTATAAAATACTACATATTCATCGTTTACAACAAGTACAAATGTATACGTAGAATATATTCTAAAAACCTTTAATAATAGAAATCACGAAAAAAGTCTTGCTTTGGTTCCTGAAAGTTAATTTTTGGTATCTTATTGAGAGGATTCTTTTCACATAATCAGGATATAAAATTAAGGGACAAAATTTTTAGTTCTGTTAGAATTACTATTATGAGTATTTTCAGGAATAAATATTTTAAAATTATAGCAATTATTTTTATGGTTCCATTTGTTCCAACCTTATTATACCTTGGAATGACAGCGATCGGACTTTTTGTTTCTACTAATCCAGAAAAACATTTAGGTTCAAAAGATTATACAATTTACATTGCAGTTGAAAGCATACATGCTGATTTTATTCTTCCGGTTCAAAATGATGTCATTGATTGGAGAACAATTGTAGATCCCAAAGACTTTAACAACATTAGTCCAAATCCAAAATTTATTCAGATAGGCTGGGGGGATGAAGTATTTTATCTCGAGATGGGATCTTTGAAAAACTTAAATCCAGACATTACATTTCGTGCTACTTTTCTACCAACTGACTCATTGATGCACGTAACATATTTTTACAATTTGCCATATAAATACATTGATATACGGAAAATTAACATTACAAAAGAGCAGTACCAAAAACTGGTTGATTTCGTTAAAATTAAATTTAAATATGAAAATAAAAAAGCACAACTTCTAAAAGGAAAAAGTTATTACTGGAACGATAATTTTTATAAAGCCGAAGGAAAATATCACTTGTTCAATACTTGCAATCTATGGACCAACAGAGGACTCAAGGAAACTGATATTAAAACATCCATTTGGTCTCCTTTAAAGTATGGGATCAGGAATTTTCTTCCTGCTAAAGAGAAATGAGTACAAGTAACTTTGATTTGACGCCTTTTCCTTCAAATATTCGGGACATATAAAACACATGATAAAGGGGCAACAGCAGGAATAAATAATCACTCAGAAATTTCGCGTTGAAATTCCCAAATTGGAGCTTGTCTTTTTTTAGTGTAAGTTTTAGCTAATAAGGCAAAAAGAAGGCTCCAATTAAATTCCTGAGCAATTACTTATTCAAGCATGTATTGTAAAAATCATGCTATTCAATGTTCTGATAGAAATGAATGATATAAACCTGTTGAAGCATGAAAATACAAAGTAAAAGGTACCAATTGAATTTCTCTTGAAGAATAAAAAGGAAGCGAAAATTTTTAAAAAATTAGGATTAGCTTTTATATGTTTTACTTGTATAATATAAGTGATTGAAAATACAAGAATTGGTATATATATGGAAAACAATATAATAAAAATAGGAATCATACTATTTTCAGATGTTTGATAGTCAATACTTTGATCTTCTTTTGTGTTTTTTTGAAAGTGTCCATTTTCTTGGAATTAATTGTTTGATTTAATGGACAGGAAGTTTATATTTCGTCTAGTGTAGAATTTCAAATCACTCTAATTATAATTGTGTTGCAATCAAGTTTATAAACAGGAATGATAATTGCTTTAGTTCTAAGTTATCAAAACAATATTCTCGTAAGGAGCATTTTGAATGAAAAAAGCAATTGTTATATTATTTATTTTAATCCTGGTTTCCAACTTTATTCATGGAGCGAATAACAGAGTAAAATATAGAATTGTGGATACGGGAGTAACAGATTTTTATGATAATAGAACGCAAATAAAGATCCCTGCAAAAGGCGATGCCTTTTATGGACAGGATGCCCAGTATGAAAGCAATCAGGCCTCATATACTGATAACGGCGATGGAACAATATCAGATAATGTAACAGGTTTGAAATGGCAGAAAGTAATGGATGGAAAAATGTCTTATAACGAGGCATTAAGAAAAGTGAGAAGTTGTAGCCTCGGGGGATATGATGACTGGCGTATCCCTACAATCAAAGAATTATATTCACTTATTAGATTTGACGGCAGGGTTCAGGGTCAAAAAGTGATTAAACCATTTATTGATACCGGATATTTTGATCAACCCATTGGTGATTCCAGCTTGGGAGAACGAGAAATAGATGCTCAGACCTGGAGTTTGACTCAATATGTTGGCAAAACAATGAGAAATGATGAAACTGTTTTTGGAGTTAATTTTCTGGATGGCCGAATAAAAGGTTATCCCAAATACGATCCTCGAACCAGAAAACCAAAAAAAATGTATTTTAGATTTGTACGCGGTAATACTTTATATGGCTTAAACAGTTTTACAGACAATGGAGATGGAACTATTACAGATTCAGCTACAGGATTGATTTGGCAGAAGAATGACAGCAAAAGGGGACTGAATTGGCAAGATTCTATTAAATATGCAGAAAACATAAAAATTGGTGGTCACAGAGACTGGCGATTACCTGATGCAAAAGAACTTCAAAGTATTGTAGATTATACTAGATCACTTCAAACTACAGATTCTGCAGCGATTGACCCGATTTTTATATCAACTGAGATTAAGGATTATGAAGGAAACAAGCAATACCCCTATTACTGGACAAGCACGACTCATCTTGATGGAAGAAATCCATGCTCAAATGCTGCATATATTGCTTTTGGAGAAGCTACGGGTAAGATGCATGGAAAAATTATGGATGTTCATGGTGCTGGATCTCAGCGAAGTGATCCGAAAAGTGGAACTACTACTAAGTGGTTTAGTCCTCAGGGTGATGAACGAAGAGTTTATAATTTTGTAAGATGTGTCAGGGGAGGACAGGTTACAATTCAGACCACTGACTCCTCAAAGACAGAAATAAATGTACCTCTAAATAAATATAGTGACAGAATCGGTGAAAGCCAAAATAGTGCCGGAGGGATTACAGATAAAAAAAATCGATTTATTAACAGGCTGGATAAAGACAAAGATGGCAAGGTATCGAAAGCTGAATTTGATGGTCCAAAAAACAGATTCAATAGGCATGATAAAAATGGAGATGGGTTTATTACTTCGGATGAAGCACCGAAAGGTCCTACAGGACAAAAGAGAAGACTATGAAGGCATTAAAAAGTTAATACTTTTTCACATTCAATAACCCATTGAGCAAGTTCAGGCATTGTGGATTTATTAGCACCTTCAAAATATGGGTGATTTTTATGTATTCCGCATCTTGCCATGCAGGTGCCACAAACCTTTACCTCAACACCTTTCTGGATTAAATCTTTTAGTATTTTTGACAGATCCTGATCATATCCTGCTGGTGGTTTACAAACATCTCTTGCCATGTCTACAGAATCGTTCATGAGGAATATTTTTACAGTCTGTCCTACATCAAGTAATTTATCTGCGAGTCGAAGACCATTCCAAGTAACATCAGTGGTGTCATAGGGTTGTCGATTAAAAATAATTAGAGTTTTCATTAGTTTTTCCTTTTTTATATTCCCAATGCCCATACTCACTAATGAATAGGTCTGGGGATCAATTTTTTCTATATTTTACTTCAGTTTGATTTGTTTTTCAATTTTAATCTCGGACAGGCATACCCCTTTGTGGTACAGCCACAGGGGACTGTACCTATAATGGTATTTTTTTCTTTTTTCTCTGTGCCCTCTACTGGTTCAATTTTCTTTATTTGTTTTCTATTGACGTTATTATGTCTTCTGTAATACTATCAGGTTATATAAAATATGTTGAGGAGAAAAATTATGAAAATATGTGGTGTTGAACTCAGTGGATTTGGTGCACATGTAGCCGTTGTAAATGTGACTAAAAGTGGAATCAAATTTGTGAAAACAGATAACTTTGTATTTACACTTGATAAGGATGAAAAGGCTGACTCTGTAAAAAAATTCTATGATTCAATCAAGACTTTTTTTAAAGAAAATAAAGTTACAAATATCGCTATTAAAAAAAGAAATAAAAAAGGGCAGTATGCTGGTGGTGCGATCACTTTCAAAATGGAAGGTCTCATTCAAATGATAGATAAAGTATCTGTAGAACTTCTTGCTCCACAGAGTATTTCCGCAACAAATAAAAAACATAATTTCAAGATAGATAAAGATATGGACAAGGCACAGACGACTGCTTATTTTGCAGCATGTACACTTGGGGTAAAAAGCTGATTATTTAATAAACTGAATTAATTTTAAGGCCAATATTTTTTCAATAAGATATTGGCCTTATTTCTTGGGAATATAATTAAATTTATCGATCACTTTTCCGAAATCTGGATTTGTATATATCAATTCCATATGAATACAATGATGTCAATTAACATTCAATTTTCTTTTTCCTGTAGTTCAGAAATATTCCTGAGATAATAAGTACCAATCCTATGATAGTAGAGATAAATATTTGTTCATTTAAAATGAAATAGATGAACACAAGGGATAGAAATGGAGATAGAAATACAAATTTACTGATGTCAGATGTTTTCTCAGCTGTATTCAGGGCTTTAAGCCACAAGACAAAAGTGATTCCCATTTCAAATGTGCCAATGTAAAAGCAACCTGCAATAGCTAAATGGTTTACATTGAGTCCGCGATTAAAAAGCAATAAAGCAATGATAGAATAAATGGTTCCAAAACAGAAATTAGAGAAAAGTTTGATACTATCTGTTCTCTTGTCTTTCATGTTCAATATCCAGTAAAAAGACCATACTATAGTGCTGGAAAGTGCTAGTAATACTCCTGTAGAATTGCTGAAATCCAATGTAAATATATTACCATGTGTGGCAATAACCACAACACCTGAAAAACTGATTAGAAAAGCGATCAAGGTTTTCAGTGTAAGTCTCTGTTTTAATAGTGGCACTGAAAGTAATACAAGAACAATGGGCCATGCGTAATTCAATGTTTGGGCTTCCTGGGCTGGGAGTAATGAGTATGCTTTGAATAATATAAAATAATAGAGAAATGGATTTAGAAAGCCCAGTAACATGGATTGGAATATTTGCTGAAAATTTAATTTATACAGGCTTTTAAAATTACCGGTTCCAATGACGATTAGAAATAAAACAACTGTAGAAAAAAAAGAAGAAAAAAACAGAAGTTGAATAAAATCGATGTGTTTTAGTGTTAATTTAAAGGCAGTGGCAACTGTTGACCAGAAGAGAATGGCTGAAAAAGCGTATATATAGGCTTTAGTTTGTTGTTTCATATCTAGTAATATTATACAGTATGAGCTCTGCAGATACAATGAATTGACAGAGTAAAGTGTTGACCTTGAGAATATAAAGAGATATCATTCAATAGTGTACAGGTATTGTTAAAAGGAGTATAAATGGGAACGAATCTTCTTCATATGGGTGCAATTCATGGTGATCTGAATACGATTAAGATGGAGCTGAAAAGAGGAAAAAATATAAATTGTAAAAACAATCTGGGTGAAACCGCTATGCATCTTGCAGCAAAGAACGGTGAGAGTAAAGTTGTAAAATTCCTGATTGAAAATGATTCTGATATAGATTCGCGTGATTTTTATCAAAAGACTCCGCTTCATATTGCAGCCGAAAAAGGGAATAGTGAAATTGTTAAATTGCTGATTTCAGCTGGTGCTAATACTCTGGCTATGGATGAACTCAAAGAGACTCCACTTAGAAAAGCTGAGCATAGTGAAGACGATTTGACCATAAAACTTTTAATCTGATACCCAAAACACAAAATGTATATTGAAATTATATAAAAAAAGTTTATAATAATTTATTATGAAATTTAAATAATAGAATTTTTAAGGAGTTTTAGAAAATGGTAAAGCTGGGAGTTAATATTGATCATATTGCGACAATTCGCGAAGCTCGAAAAATCAATGAACCGGATCCTGTATGGGGAGCGGTTCTGTCAGAACTTGGTGGTGCAGATGGGATAACTATTCATCTAAGGGAAGACAGAAGACATATAAATGACAGGGATCTTAGAATCTTGCGTGAAACAGTTAAAACCAGTTTGAATCTGGAAATGGCTTTAACACCTGAAATTATTGAAATTGCACTGGAAGCTAAACCAGATATGGTCACTATTGTTCCTGAAAAGCGAGAAGAAGTAACGACTGAAGGTGGATTGGATGTAGTTGGAAACAAGGAAGATATAAAAAAAGCTACAGAAAAATTTAATTCTGCTGGAATTAAAGTTTCATTGTTTATTGACCCGGACACTGAACAGATAAGGGAATCATCAAGATGTGGTGTTGAATTTATTGAATTACATACGGGTAAGTATGCAGATGCCATTGGTGAAGAAAAGCAAAAATCCGAGCTTGAACTTTTGATAAAATCAGCTCGGTTTGCAAAGACAATGGGACTTCGTATCAATGCAGGGCATGGTCTGAATTACAGGAATGTAAAGAATATGTTGCAGATACCTGATCTTGAAGAATTAAATATTGGACATAGCATTATTGCCCGTTCAGTTTTTACAGGTTTGAAAGAAGCTGTTGTTGAAATGAAAAAACTGATCACTGAGTAAAAAAAGAAAGAATTTCGCGCCAAGATCGCCGAGAATGCAGAGAAAAATTGTTAAATTAAATGATTGGTGCCAATGGACTTTAATTTATATGGTGATAGGTGCAGGGATAAATTCACAGTGCTTTGGCACCTTATACCCATACCGGCAAGTGTGAGAAAAAGAAAGAATTTTGCCACGAAGAAAATCGGAGGAAAAGATGTGTGGAATTGTAGGTTACATTGGTAACAAAAACGTAAAAGATGTCATTCTGGATGGTCTGGCAAAACTTGAATACAGAGGATATGATTCTGCCGGGATTGCCATAATAGAGAATGAAGCTCTTTTTTTAAAGAAAAGTGAAGGCGAATTATCTAATCTTATCGAACTTTTAGAAGATAAAGAAACCCATGCAACTATTGGAATTGGACATACCAGATGGGCAACTCATGGTGTTCCAAGTGATTTTAATGCTCATCCACATGTTGATTGCAAAGAGGAACTGGTAGTTGTTCATAATGGAATAATTGAAAATTATTATGAGTTAAAACAGAAGTTGTTAAAGAAAGGACATAAATTTAGTTCAGAAACTGATACAGAAGTAATTGTACATCTGATTGAAGAGTTATATGAAAACGATCTTGCATTTGCAGTGAAAATGGCATTGCATGAAGTTGAAGGCGCATATGCTCTTGCTGTAATCTCGCTTCGGGAACCAGACAGGATCATTGCAGCTCGAAAAGGTTCGCCTCTGATTATTGGTGTTGGCGATGGAGAAAACTATATTGCTTCTGATGTACCTGCAATTTTGAACAGGACGCGAAAGGTGATTTATCTTGATGACGGAGAAGTTGCTGTCATTACCGCCGATTCAATTGAAATATCAACTTTAAAGAATACCCCTGTAAAAAATAATGTAGTTGAAATTGGATGGGATGTTGAGAGTGCTGAAAAAGGTGGCTTTGAACATTTTATGTTGAAAGAAATACATGAACAGGCCAGTGTTTTACAGAATACAATGCGTGGCCGAATTCATCTGGATGAAGAAAGTGTAGATCTCAGTGAGTTGAATATAACTTCTGAAGAGATAAAATATATTGAACATATTAATTTTGTTGCATGTGGTACGGCTTATCATGCTGGAATCATTGGAAAGTATTACATGGAAGAAATTGCCAAGATACATTCTTCCTGTGATGTTGCCTCAGAATTCAGATACAGGAATCTGGTAATCAATAAAGACCATGATTTCACTGTTTTGATATCACAAAGTGGAGAAACAGCTGATACACTTGCTGCTTTGCGGAAAGTTAAAGAAGATGGTGGAAAGCTGCTAGGTATTGTTAATGTAGTAGGAAGCACTATTGCCCGTGAAGCTGAAGATGTTTTGTATACGCGTGCAGGCATTGAGATTGGAGTTGCTGCAACAAAAACTTTTGTAGCGCAGACACTGGCAACATTGATGCTGGCTATTTATTTTGGAAAAGTAAGAGGAACAGTTAGTCGTGATGATGAAAAACGTTTTGTTGAAGAAATTAGTCGTTTGCCGCAGCTGGTTGATAAATATCTCGAGCTGGAATCTTTGAATGTTGAAAAAGTGATTTCTAAATATACTGATGTCAGAAGTTGCCTTTTTCTCGGTCGACATTATAATTACCCGATCGCTCAGGAAGGTGCATTGAAATTAAAGGAAATTTCTTATATACATGCTGAAGGTTATCCTTCTGGAGAATTGAAACATGGACCTATTGCACTTATTGATGAATTTGTTCCTACTGTAGCACTTGCAACGGACAGTTTTATTTATAAAAAAGTAGTTAGTAATATTCTTGAAGTTCGTGCGCGGAAAGGGAAAGTGATAGCAATAGTTACAGAAGGAAATGATAAGTTGACCAGAGATGTTAATGATGTTCTTTTCGTTCCCAAAGTCAGTGAAGAGATATCACCGATATTAAATTCTCTTTGTGTGCAGTTAATATCTTATTACGCAGCAAAAATTAGAGGTTGTAATGTTGACAAGCCAAGAAACCTTGCAAAATCCGTTACTGTTGAATGACAGGCTGATAGTTAAAACAAGTTCTGTTGAAGAAACAATTGATTCTGGTCACCGATTCAGCGAACAACTGGCATTAAAACGACCATGTCTTGTATTTTTATTTGGGGATCTTGGTTGCGGTAAGACCTATTTTACAAAAGGTATTGCCAGGGGTTTTGGTATTGACGAAGATTATGTCTGTTCTCCTACATTTATACTGATGCGTGAGCATCATAATGAATCAGTTGATCTTTTTCATTGTGATCTCTACAGGATAAAAGACAGCATAGAAGAAATCCATTATCTTGACCTTTTCAATGATCTGACTGAAAAAGCAGTTTTTGTAATTGAATGGCCGCCAGAAATAAACAGGAATAATCTCGATGGTCTAAAAGAGATGTTTTCATCCTTTTTTTCTGTTAAAATTGACAGGCCGCACCTGTCGTACAGAGCTGAGGATTATTCAAGGAGTTTAAGTTTTGAAAGAATATTCTGATATTATACTAGATCTGCCGTTTAAAGGTGGTAATGTTATTGCAGTGACTGGAGATAAGGTCGTTATTGAAAGTATTCCGGAAAGTTCGCGACATTCCAGTTGTCTTTTGAGTTATATTCAAAAAGTATGCCCAGATAAAACATCAATTAGGAAAATATTTGTAAATATTGGTCCTGGAAATTTTTCTTCACTAAGGGTTGTTATTATTTCAGCACTTGGTCTGATAAAAGGATTAAATCTTCCCTCTTCTAAACTCCAAGGTTTTTCTGCTCTGGATGTTTTTGCATCAAATCATTTGAAGTCCGAGAAATTTTCAGTTTGTGTTTCTGATAATCGGGGTGGTTTTGTAGGATCTACCTATGTTGGAAATCCTGAATTTGACATTATCAATCCCATGTTTCGTCTTTCTTCTGAAGAGGCAGAACAAAATCCAGATTCTTTTTCTATTTTTGAGGATTTCAAAAATCTTGATCATGAAAAAATCATAGAATACATATATTCTGAAAATTTTAAACCCCGGGATATTATGTCTCCGATATATTATCAGACCAGTTATTTTGAAAAATAATTACTAAAAGGAAAAAAAATAGGGAAATATGAAAAAGTATATCAATACGATTTTAATTGTTTCAACAGGAATTTTTATTATTTCACTTTTTGGTTTAGTTGGAACGCAATTCTTTTTATCTACATCTGAAGATAAGATTAGTAAACATGCTACTGTTTCAAAAAACTCTGAAATACTCAAATTTATTAACAATACCCAAGATATTAAAAAACTTAGGAAAATTGCGTTAAGTTCTTTTAAAGAACATGTTGATTTTGGCAAGTATATATGTAGTTCTATGGATAAACTTGGCAGTCTTTCAATGGTTTTTTTATTTGGAGCAACTGCGATTCTGTACTATGGTTTTAGATTAAGGAAAGAAATTTTGAATTTAAAAGAATAGAAATGTCCTTTTTCAATCCTTTGACATTAATATAATACTATGCTAAATTATTAATTACTATTACAGGATAATTATGTCCGACAGATAGCTATTGCCCAAAAAAATGCAAGGAAGATTAAGGGTTTAGATGAAGGAAACTGTAAGATTCGGAACAGAAGGCTGGAGAGCAATGATCGCAAGATCATTTACTTTCAATAATGTTCAAATCTTTGCTCAGGCTGTTTCAGATTATATTCTCGATGCTCATTCAGAAAATAAGACGATTATTGTTGGATATGATACGAGATTTCTAGCTGATAAATTTGCTCATGAGATGGCCTGTGTTTTCACCAAAAACAAAATCAGAGTGTTTTTTTCTGAACGAGATGTACCAGTTCCTTCTGTTGCTTTCAGTGTTATCCAGAAGAAAACTGCAGGTGCAGTTATGATAACTGCCAGTTCTTTTTCTTATGAATATTGCGGTATAAAATTTATACCTTCATATGCAGGCCCAGCCGAACCAAAAATCATAAAACATATTGAGAAACTACTGGAATTTAATGAAAGTTCCTATGAATATGATAGTAATCTCCAGCTGGATTATGAATTATTCAGTAAATTTGATCCAATGGAAGATTATCTTGATTATGTGAAAAAATTTGTTGATCTTGATAAAATTCAGGAAGCGCAAATGAATATAGTCATAAATCCCATGTATGGAACCGGAAGAGGTTATCTTGAAAGTATTCTTGAAGAAATCTGTTCACAGGTGATTGTAATAAATGATCATGTAGATTGCTGTTTTGGTGGAAAAAAACCAGATCCAGGAGAGCACAATCTGGAAGAGGATAAGCGGCTTGTTCTGGAAAATGGATTTGATCTGGGAATTTCATTAGATGGAGATGCAGACAGGATTGGAGTAATTGATAAAAATGGGGTTTACATTAATCCAAATCAAGTGATGTCTCTGCTATTATATCATCTTATCAGCAATCGTAGTTTTACTGGAAAAGTAGTGAAATCAGTTTCTTCAACCAGAATGCTGGACAGGCTTTGTGAATTATTTGGAGTTCCGCTTATACATACTCCGGTTGGATTTAAATATATAAGCGAAAAAATGAGAGAATCTGATGTCATTATTGGTGGCGAAGAGTCAGGAGGTCTTTCTATAAAAGGTTATTTGCCTGAAAAAGATGGTATTCTGGCAGCACTGCTAGTGGTTGAGCTGGTAGCTTACGAAGGCAAGTCACTTTCGGAGATTATGGAAGAACTTCAGAAGAAAACAGGTTATTTCTATTCCCGAAGAGTGGATATTGAACTTGACGGTAATGAAAAGTTTGTTCTGGATTATTTTCAGAATACTGATGCATTTACTTTAAGGGGAGAAAAAGCTATTGGTAAGAAGCAATTTGATGGAGTGATGTATAATTATTCTGATGGAACATGGTTCTATGTAAGAACTTCGGGAAACAGAGAATTATTGAGGATGTATTTTGAAACATCAGAGTTTAGTGAATTAGATAATATTGAATTAGAATTAAAAAATATTGTTCAAAAAATAATTAAAAGAGAGGTGTGCGTATGAGAAAACAGTTTATTGTTAAAAAGGAGATGCAGTTTAAATTGATTTTTACTGTAGTCCTTTTGTTTCTTCTGATATTTGTTATCAGTTCATGCAATATTTATTTGCTCATGAACTATTTTATCAGTCAGCTATCAAAACAATCCCCTGAGATAAGTCAGGCCATTTCAGACATTTTTGTTATGTTCAGATGGCGTTTGTTGCTGATAGTAGGAGTGAACATTGTTATTGTTATTCTCATCGGCATACTTTTTACTCATCAGATAGCTGGACCAGCATATAATATTGAAAGAGTCCTTACCAAGATGGCAGAGGGTAATCTCGCATTAAGAGTAAAACTCAGAAAAAATGACCAGTTATCCAATCTGGAAGAGGTTTTGAACCTGTTTCTGGAGAAACATCGTGAACGCTTGAGAAAGATAAAAGTGATTACGATTGAAGTAAATAAACTTGCCACAAAATGTAAGAATAACAACGAAGATACAGCTGAACTTGCAAGACTTTCAGAACAGTTGGAAAAAGAAATTGTTAAAATAAAAATTGAAGAACAAGATTAAATGAAAGGAAAATTTGAATGAGTAAAATAAAAAAATTTTATAGACCCGAAAATCTAGACACTGCACTTGAACTTCTCAGCGATGAGAAAAATATGGTTATTGGCGGTGGAACAACTGTTGCTATGAACGTTCCTGGTTCTATATCAGGTCTTGTATCGTTAAAAAAACTCCAACTTTCTGAGATGAAAGTTACTGGAAGTAAAGTTGAAATCGGTGGTGGTACAACAGCACAGGAACTTTACAAATGGGAAGGTATCAATAATGTATGGGGAGGTATTTTAACTTCTGCATGCAGAAATATTGGCTCGACACTTACTCGTAATCTAGTGACTGTTGGTGGAAATATCGTGAGTGTTTTTCCATGGTCTGATATTCCAGTAGTACTTATGTTACTGGATGGGAATGTTGTCAGCACTGGAAATAATAAAGTTCCATTTCAAAAATATTTTGAAAAATCTCCTGTAAGTCAGGGATATGGTAAAGACAAAATTATTACCGGTATCGAGATAGAAAAAAATACTGGTAATGAAGGTTATTTCTGGGAAACTTTTCAAAAGACTAAAGTCGATTTTGCAATGACTACAATCTGTGGACTTATAAAGACAGAAAACAAAATTGTAAAAGAACTTAGACTTGCAATTGGTGCTGTTTCTGTTTTGCCAGTTCGACTCACCGGAGTTGAAAATGCTTTAATCGGAAAAGAGTTGACGGAATCAGCGTTGAGAGAAGCTTTGAAAAAAGAATTCGAAAATGTAAAGATCCGAGATGATTTCCGAGTAAGTAAAGGTTATATCTGCGAAGTCACTGAAAATCTTATAGTGAAAAACCTGATGAAAGGATTGTAGGAGGCATTAAACATGGAATTAAAATTAAACATAAACGATAAATTACATGTGCTGGATATTGAACCAGGAGATCTTCTGGTTGATGTACTGCGCAAATCAGGATATAAAAGCGTAAAAATAGGATGCAGAGAAGGTACATGTGGAACCTGTACAATTTTATTAAATGGGAATGCTGTGAATTCCTGCCTGGTTTTTGCTGCTGATTGTGAAGGTGCTTCTATTCATTCAGTTGAATCACTTGGAACTATGGCAGAACCTCATCCGCTTCAGGAAGCTTTTGTAAAACATGGAGCTACACAGTGTGGATATTGTAATCCTGGTTCGTTGCTTAGCGCCAAGGCATTATTGAATGAAAAACCTGATCCAACTGAGGAAGAGGTTAAAGAAGCTCTGGATGGAAATTTATGCAGATGTACTGGATATGTTAAACGTATTGAAGCTATTCTTGCTGCAAGCAAGAAGATGCGAAGTTAGAGATGGGAGAGAATATTTATGAGTAAAAAATTCAAGGTTGTAAAAACTAGTGTTGAAAAAGTAGATGGATATTCACTTGTAGCAGGAAGAGGAGTTTTTGTAGATGATATCGATCTTCCGGGAATGCTTCAAATAAAGATGCTGACATCGCCACATGCTCATGCGGTAATAAAGAGTATCAATATCAAAAAAGCAGAAGCTCTTGAAGGTGTACATACAATTATGACTCATGAGAACGTTCCGCGAATTCCGCATACGACAGCAGGCCAGGGTTTTCCTGAACCTTCTCCATATGATACATACACTTTTAGAAGGAAAGTCCGTTTTGTTGGTGACAGAGTAGCTGCTGTCGTTGCTGAAACTGAAGAAATAGCTGAAGAAGCCATGAAATTGATTGAAGTGGAATATGATGTTCTTCCTGCAGTTTTTGATCCAAAAGATGCTATAAAAGAAGGCGCACCTATTATCCATGATGAAGAAGATTGCTATATTCCGATTCCTGTTGCTTATGAACCTGAAAGAAACCTGTGTGCACATGTTGATGTGGAAGCCGGAGATTTCGATAAAGCTTATGCAGAATCAGATGTTCAGGTTGACAGAGAATATTATTCTCATTATGCACAGCATTGTCCAATGGAACCGCATATTTGTATTGGATATCCTGATGAAAATGATCGGCTTGTTCTCAGGGTTTCCACACAGGTTCCATTCCATTCAAGGCGTATAACTGCTCAATGTACAGGAATTCCAATAAGAAAAATCCGTGTTATTAAACCAAGAATTGGTGGTGGTTTTGGAACAAAACAGGAAGTCCTTCTTGAAGATGTTGTTGCTTTTGCTGTAATGAGAACTGGAAGACCTGTTAGATGGGCTCTTACAAGAAAAGAAGAATTTATAAGTTCAAGAACACGTCATCCTCAGTATGTAAATATCAAAATAGGTGCTAATAAAGACGGTAAAATAAATGCAATGGAAATGAAAGTTTTAAGTAACACCGGAGCTTATGGTTCACATGCATTGACTGTTATGAGTAACTGTGGATCTAAAGTGTTACCTTTATATCGTTGCAAAAACATTCGTTTCTGGGGTGATACTGCTTATACAAACATGCCTGTTGCTGGAGCATACCGTGGTTATGGTGCTACTCAGGCAGCTTTCGCAATGGAATGTGTGATATCAGAAGTTGCACAAAAAATCGGTATGGATACGGTTGAATTTAGAAAAATGAATCATATCAAATCTGGTGAAGGTTCTCCGATTTTCGAAAAACTAGGTGAAGGTAAAGAAGGTGTTCCACAGACTATTGGATCTTGTGGCCTTGCAGAATGTATTGAATGGGGAGAAAAAGAAATTGAATGGGGCAAGAAGAATCCTCCTTCAGAACCGCATAAACGACGTGGTAAAGGGGTTGCTATATTGATGCAGGGCTCAAGTGTTCCTGAAATAGATATGGGATCAGCCTTTATAAAGATGAATGAAGACGGCTCATTTAATTTACTTATGGGGGCTACAGATCTTGGAACAGGTTCTGATACTGTCCTTTCTCAGATTGCAGCAGAAGTTCTTGGAACAACTGAAAAATTTATAATTCCATATTCTTCAGATACAGATTTTACACCATTTGATGTTGGTGCTTATGCTTCAAGTACTACTTATCTTACAGGTAGTGCTGTACTTAAAACAGCTGAGAAAGTAAAAGAGCAGATATTTGGTGTTGCACAGAATATGGGTCCGTTTAAGGATTGTTCTGTTGATGAAATGTATCTTGAGGATGCTCAGGTGAAATGTAAGACTTGTGATAAGACGATCAGTTTTTCTGACATCTGTAATTTTGCGATGTATGCAAAAGATCAGTTTCAGATTGCAGCCTGTGAATCGCATATTACACATAAATCACCTCCGCCATTTACAGCTCATTTTGTTGAAGTCGAAGTCGACACGATGACAGGTAAAGTGGATTTGTTGAAATATGTAGCCCCAGTTGACTGTGGAACTCCGATTAATCCTATTCTTGCTGATGGACAGACTCAGGGAGCAGTAGTTAACGGAATTAGTTTTGCATTGACGGAAGAATATTTTTTTAATGAAAAAGGTGTTATGCTTAATCCTGATTTCAATAATTACAAGATTCTTTCAACAGTTGATATGCCAGAGTTAAAGACTACACTGATTGATACATATGAAGAAACTGGTCCGTTTGGGGCAAAGTCTGTGTCTGAGATTTCGATAAATGGTGCACTTCCTGCAATCGCAAATGCGATATATGATGCTGTTGGTGTAAGGATTAACAATGGTCCGTTTACGCCAGAAAAAGTTTATATGGCAATGAAGGAATTGAAAAAATAAGAAAAAATCACCATGAAGAGCATGAAGAACATGAAGGTAATAAAAAAATAAAGATCAGGAAAAGTATTGTTATTAAAATGGTTCTCTGGGTCAAGCATGTTGAACAATGAATATAAGTGGAAATATATAGAATAAGATGTACTTGGAATTATCAATAATTGGAAGCGGTAGCAAAGGGAACAGTATTTATATTGGTTCTGATTGTTGCCGTTTCCTTATTGATGCAGGCTTTTCTATGAAGGAAACGGCTCGTAGACTAGATATCATTGGTGTAGATATTTGCTCAATTGATGCAATATTTATTACCCATGAACATGGCGATCACACTAAAGGTGCCGGACCAATGTCGCGAAAACATAAGATTCCAATTTATTCTACTCCGACAACATTTAAAGCAGAGATAAAAAATAAGTTTCATGAAAGCGTAGATGTTACTCCTGGTGAAGTTATAAACTTAAAAGGTATAAAACTTAATCCTTTTTCTGTTCCGCATGACGCAAGAAATCCTGTTGGATACCAGGTCGAATATTGTAATAAACTTATTGGAATTGTTACAGATTTAGGTATTTCAACGACATTGATTGAAAACAGGATAATGGATTTAGATCTTTTAGTAGTTGAATCCAATCATGATTACAAGATGCTGATGACAGGGAAATATCCATGGGTGTTAAAGCAGAGAATCAAAAGTAATTATGGTCATCTGAGCAACAATGCCTGTGCTGATCTTATTAAAAAGGTATATTCTTCAAAACTTAAGAGGATTTATCTGTCACATATAAGTGAGGAAAACAATACCTATAGCAAGGCATATCAGGTTGTTCTTAAAGATATGGAGAAATATTTGGAAAAGGACAGGGTTCTTGAGATTCTGAGAATAGCAAGGCAGGAGATGCCATCGGCAATCCTGCGACTTCAATGAGCGAATCTTGAATTTTTTTGCATTTGTTCAAACCTCAACGCACGAAGAGTGCGCCTCGGTTTGCTCAAATACAAAGAAAATCCAACCTTCATCTCACTGAGAACGCAGAATTAGAATTGTTAAAGAAAAAAATAAAAGAACAAAAAAAGATTGAACCATGAAGAACATGAAGAGCATGGAGAAAAAAGAATAAGAAAGAGGACAAGATAGTAAATATAGATGGGGTCACGTGGAACTTTAATTTTCTTTGAAGTCTCAAAAAAATTCACAGTTGCTTTGACCCTGGCGCCAGATTAGTTGTTTCCATAAAAAATATATGGTGGTATAGGATGGCACGAACAAAAATAATCAATAATGTAGGGGCAGACATCTGTGTCTGCCCAAGAATAATATAAGAGTAGGAGAGAATTTATGATTAAAGAGGAATTGTTGAAAATACTGGCATGTCCAGTTTGTAAATCTGATATTGATTACATTGAGGATAGAGATGTTTTAAAATGTGTTAAATGCAAGCGGGTTTATCCGATTCGTGATGATATACCAATTATGCTGGAAGAAGAAGCTACAATAGAAGAATAATAAAAAAACTGTAGGGGGCGGGCCTGCCCGACCCTTGATAAATAAAATTAATGATTTCTGGGATATGAGGTTCAGGCAGGCCAGAACCTTACATTGAAATTATTATTACAATGATAATTTCGGGATTTGTTTATCAGAATGCATGTGAAAGGAATAAAATTATGAATAATGTTTATGTTAATATAGCGATTGGGCTCATAGAAGAACATATTAAGATTCTCGCTCAGGAATCAATTGGAATAGAAATTTATATTGATGGTGAAGTTCTAGATGAATATCTGATGAGCAGGATTCAAGAAATAGGAGAAAGAGTTTCTGATTCTGGACTTAAAGTAAATGTTCATGGACCTTATTTTGATTTGAATCCAGGATATACAGATAATTTTATCAGGGAAAGTGTAATTCGAAGAGTAAAGATGGCTATAGATGTTACTGCAGCTCTTAATGGTGGTACCTTGGTTTTACATAGCGGTTTTAGACCAGGACTTAGTGCTGAAAAATATGATCGGTGGCTTGCTAATAGTTTGAAAACATGGAGTAAAATACTTGATTACAGTATACAGAAGGGAATAATTCTTTCGATTGAAAATATTCGTGATGACAGTCCTGGAACAATACGTCGTATTCTTGACTATTTCAATTCTGATTATCTAACTCATTGTTTTGATATTGGCCATTTTAATGTTTTTGTTGAAAATATGGCGGCAAGAGAATGGCTTGATATGTTTTCAGATAAGATTTCAGTGATCCACCTTCATGATAATGATGGTGATAATGATTCGCATAAGCCACTTGGTCGTGGAAAAATTGATTTTATTGACTTTTTTTCAGAGTTGAAAAAACGGGAATTCAATAAGGCGTTAACAATTGAAAACAACACAAAAGAAGATCTTATTGAAAGTATCAAATATTTTAAGAGAATTACAAAGTAGATTAAATACTATCTTTAATTTTGCTTGATGGACTTGGATTGTTATTTTCCCCAGCCACTTCCGCGTCCATGAAAATATCGTCCATATCTGCTTCGATAATGAGTTCGATATCTAGGATGTATGCGTACATAAACTCGTCCGCCACGATTATAAAGTCGTTCACCAACTTCAGGAGAGCTGACATAGAGTATAGTTTTATCACCAACACGTAGTCCTTGTTTTTTTGCTATCTTAGGTGTAGCAGTTCTTAAAGCGACTACCGCTTCAGGATAATTGATATAGACCATCCCTTTTTCGCCTGTGTAGATTTCAAAAGGAGTTTTGAATTTTAATATATTAGATTTTACTTTTGTTATATCTTCATGAGTGGAAAAAATATTTACTGTTTCGCCACCTATATTTTTAGTTCCAGCATAAAAATAATCATCTGCGAGGAAATCAAAAATAGTAACTTCTCTTAAAGGACCTCCCCAGATTGTAAAGGCAAGTGCAGGAAGAAGAATAAAAGTAAATAAAATAAAATAGTACAGATCTTTTCTAATCATATAAATCAATCTCCCTCAAGAATGGCAATAACAAAAAAACCAAATAGCCATGCGAATGGAAACATACCAAGAAAAATAGCAAAAGAATCCAACATATTTCTAACTGTTTCCTTTGATTTGCTGGTAACAAATGTAAATGCATAAGCAGGAACCCACAAAATACCAAAATATAATATGCTGGTTACAAAAGTTTCGTTATAACCAGCGGCTCCATCCATTGCCCAGGAAACGGCAGCAATTACAGCAGTTATAACCATCCAGATTTTTGGTATAAGTATATAAACTTTCTGTGCACTTTCCCATTCAAAAATATTTAAAGGACTGATCTCATCGTGTGAAAGAGCAAATCCACAAATCAATCCAAATGGCAATAATAAAACCATAATATCAGCAGAATTCTGGTAACCGTTTTCAGTAAATCCAAGTGACCAGAAAAGCATTACACAGGCAATAATCGCAGTAAGTGCTAATTCGGGTATCTGGATATGACTTAAGCTTTTATGTTCTTCAGAAGAAGAATACTGTGTATTGTCTGATGAGGATTGTTTCTTATAAGCTAAAGGAACACTACAGTTTTCACACAATAGAGAAGTATCATCATTACTGAAACCGCATCTCTTACATATAATCATAGATCAATTATAACAAATATTATTTTAAAAAACAAGCTGGAGAAATTATCAGTTGACAAAATATGTTGAAAATAATTTAAAAATAACTTATAATTTAAATATTCAATATTATAAATGGAGTTAACCAAATTGAGAGATCAGCGAATTACTAAAATGGCTCAGGTACTTGTTAATTACTCTGTCAACGTTAAAAAGAATGATAAGGTGATTATTTCAGCTTCCTATATAGCGAAACCTCTTATTGAAGCAATATACGAAGAAATCCTGAAAAGTGGCGGACATCCAATTCTAAGGATAGGTGTTCCAGGACTTAAGGAAAGGTTTTATGAGCATGCAGAAAAATTCCAACTTGAGTATGTTTGTGAATTTGAAAAGAATGAATTAGAGACCGTAGACTGCATCATAAATATAATTTCAGATAAAAATACAAAATGTTTGCATAATGTATCTAATGAAAAGCAGGCAATAGAAAGGATGGCCAAAAGACATTTGAGCGATACTTTTATGCAACGCGTTGGGCGTGAGGAATTAAGAGCTGTCATTACTCTGTTCCCAACTGATGGTCTTGCTCAGGCGGCAGGAATGAGTACACGTACTTATGAAGAATTTGTAATGACAAGTTGCTTTCTGAATGATATAGATCCGCGTTCCAGCTGGGAAAAACTTTCTTTATGGCAGGCCAAAATTTGTGATTTTTTGAACAAGAAAGAAATTATTCATATAAAGAGTGCTGGAACAGATATTAAATTCAATGTTAAAGGTCGAACGTGGATTAATTGCGATGGTAAAATGAATTTTCCGGATGGAGAAGTTTTTACAGGCCCACACGAGGATTATACACATGGACACATTACATTCTCATATCCTGCTTGTTATTATGGGAAAGAAGTTCTGGATGTAAAACTGTGGTTTGAAAAAGGAAAGATCGTAAAATATGAAGCTTCAGAGAACATTGAATTTCTAAAGAAAATGCTTGAAATAGATGAAGGTGCCAAAATAGTCGGTGAACTGGCTATTGGGACAAATCTGGGTGTTCAGAAGTTTACTCGAAATGTTCTTTTTGATGAAAAAATTGGCGGGACTATTCATGTTGCAGTCGGACAGTCGATTCCACAAAGTGGTGGGAAAAATAGATCTGCGATACACTGGGATATGATTAATAACATGAGAGAAAATGGTGAAATCTTGGCTGATGGAGAATTGATTCAGAAAGATGGCCAGTTCAGGATAGATTTTTAATATAAGGGGATTAGGTCAGAGTGAAATTTAAATTCTGGGGTGTTCGTGGTTCCATACCTGTTCCAGAACAGGAAATGCTTAAATATGGCGGAAATACTTCTTGCCTGCAGGTGATTCCTGATGGTTGTGATGATATCATAGTTTTTGATGCAGGAACTGGTATCAGACGATTGGGTTTTAGTCTGATGCAAAGGGAGAAAATTAACTGTCACATTATGATTTCCCATATTCACTGGGATCATATTCAGGGAATTCCTTTTTTTGGCCCTCTTTATTCTAAAGAAAATAAAATCAAGTTTTACGGTGCTTTAAAGGTTGATGCCAGATTAAAAGAAGCATTAAGCGGTCAGATGGACAGTTTGTACTTCCCGATTAAATTGGACGAATTGACTGCTAATATGGAGTTTATGGAACTGATTGAGGAAACTTTTATAATCGGTAATCTTAAGATTATGACCAGGAATCAAAATCATCCTGGTGGATCACTTGGATTCAGAATTCAACAGGGAAACCAAGTGATTGCTTATTGTACTGATAATGAACTTCCTGATGAAGAACCAGTTCAAAATGTAGTCGACTTGATAAAAGATGCTGATGTTTTGATCATGGATGCAATGTATGATGAAGATGAATATATAAAATACAGAGTTGGCTGGGGTCATGCATTTTTTACCAGAGTTGCAAGGTACGCAGCTAAACAGAATGTTGGAAAATTGTATCTCACTCATCATGGACCAAGTGTTACTGATGATGTTTTGGAAGAAAGACTTGAAATAGCCCGTCGTATTTTTCCTGAAACCTATCTCGCCAGAGAAGGGTTACTTGTTGATCTTGGTCAAACAATAAAAAAAGTTGAAAGTGATGTTGAAAAATCTGAAATAGGCTGTACTGATGAAGTAAAGTTTAATTTTATAGATAACAAGGTTTTTATTGAGTTCCCAGAGGAATTTATTTTGAGTGAAAGCTCATTTAATTTTAAACACATTTTCAAAGGAAAACATGTTAATGCAATAATGTTTAATTTCGCTAATCTTAAAAGAATTGATTCCCGAGGAATCGGGCAGGTGGCTGCAATTATTAATTTTGCCTCAAAATTTGAAATTCTGGTCGCTGCATATTCTCTTACTGAATACGTTCATTATTTGCTGAAACTCACTCACATTGATTCATTGCTTACGATTTTTGAAAATGAAACTCAAGCATTGGATTTTATTGAAAAAAGATAATGAAAGTATTTATAGTAGATGATGAAGATAGCCTGAGAAAGATCCTGAAGATTATTCTTTGTCGTGAAGGTTATGAAGTTTCAGAATTTGATTCTCCAATTAATGCATTAGAAGCCCTGAAAAAAAATGTTCCGGAAGTAATCATAAGTGATTTCAAAATGCCTCAGATGAATGGTGATGAATTTATTGATGAGGCAAAAAAACTTTATCCAGAAATTTTCTTTGTGATAATGACCGCCTTTGCAACCGTAAAAGGTGCAGTTTCTATGATGAAAAAGGGTGCATATGATTATCTTATGAAACCTTTTTCTGAGGATGAAGTACTGT
The DNA here is from genome assembly GCA_030633305.1 of Candidatus Muiribacteriota bacterium. Lineage (GTDB taxonomy): Bacteria > Muiribacteriota > DAOVTB01 > DAOVTB01 > DAOVTB01 > DAOVTB01. Next base: position 19,267 of record DAOVTB010000002.1, on the reverse strand, counting down.
CAGTCTTAAAACATATCAAGCAGATTCAGGAACTTAAAAACGAAAATAAACGATTGAAATCTGAGCTGAATATTAAATATTCATTTTGCAATATGATTGGAAAAAGTGATGAAATGAACCGCTTATACAATCTGATAGAAAAAGTCTCTAGAATCAAGAGTACAGTACTTATAACAGGAGAAAGCGGGAGTGGCAAAGAACTTGTTGCCCGTGGGATACATCATATCAGTGATAGGAAAAATAAGCATTTTCTTGCAGTGAATTGTGCTGCTATTTCAGGAGAAATTCTTGAAAGTGAATTGTTTGGATACAAAAAAGGTGCCTTTACAGGGGCTATTTCAAACAAAAAGGGATATTTTGAATCGACTGATGGGGGAACACTTTTTCTTGATGAAATTGGTGAAATGGACTTTAATCTTCAGAGTAAATTGTTAAGAGTACTAGAAACTGGTGAACTTTTAAGAGTTGGAGATTCAATTCCAATCAAGGTTGATGTAAGGGTTATTGCTGCGACAAATAAAATATTACTTGATGAAATAGATAAAGGTTCATTTAGAAAGGACTTATATTATAGGCTTGAAGTTGTGAAACTTTTGCTGCCGCCGCTTAGGGAAAGAGCGGGTGATATTGTTATGCTGGCAGATCATTTTCTAAATTTACATGGCAGGACTTCAGAGTGTATGGATGCAAAATTTGTTGAAGGTTTGATGAATTATTCCTGGCCTGGAAATATTCGTGAGTTAAAGAATGTTATTGAATCAGTTTGTATTTTTGCTGAAGCTGATAAACTTGAGTTTAACGATCTTCCTGAGAAAATCAAGAAAGTAATTGTATCTGATTCTCCACAACCTTTTGCTGAATCTGACCGCGTAGTAAATTATGACGTTTCATTTAAAGAATTTAAGAAAAATATAGTTGATACTGCTGAAATAAATTATCTTAATGCAGTCTTGAATCGTAGTGGAGGAAATGTTTCAAAAGCCGCTGAAATGGCTTCTGTTGAACGCAGGAATTTTCAGAAACTTTTGAAAAAACACGATATCAAGTAGTTATAAAAAGAATAGATCTCACAAAGGCGCAAAGGCACAAAGAAATAAGAGAATTTTACCACGAAGGAGTAGATTAAAAAAGAAAAGGAAAATTGGAAAAGCAGTCTGCTCAATATAAAAAAATGATAATAAAAGTAATTGGAGAAAAATTATGACTAATAAAATATATGATGTTGCTGTTATAGGTGCAGGACCTGCAGGGTTGACTGCATCTGTTTATCTTGGACGTGCTGGCCTTGAGTATATACTTTTTGAAGCTGGTATGCCTGGTGGTCAGTTGAATAATACAGAAATAATTGAAAATTATACTGGGTTTTCATCAATTGATGCAGCTGAATTGACAGAAAAAATGACTGACCATGCTAAATTATGGGGTGGAAATCCCGTATATAAAGCGATTTCATCTGTTAAAAAAATAGACGGCATATTTAATCTGGAATCTGGAGGAAAAATTGCATGTCAGGCACGTAGTGTAATTGTTGCGACAGGACTGGAACCCAGACTTTTAGGCGTAAAAGGAGAAGATGAATATCGTGGTCGGGGAGTCAGTTATTGCGCAACTTGTGACGGTGCATTTTTCAGAAAGAAAACAGTTGTAGTTATTGGTGGCGGTGACAGTGCTGTTGAAGAAGGTTTGTTACTTGCAGGGCTTGCATCGAAAGTCTCAATTGTTCATCGTCGTGACCAGCTCAGGGCAGTTGATGTATTACAGAAAAGAGCATTTGAAAAAGAAAATATGGATGTAATCTGGGATTCTGTACTTGAAGAAATATGTGGTGACGGTAAATTTGTGACTCATGTAAAAATTAAGAATGTTAAGACTGGTGAAATTTCTGAATCAAAAACTGATGGAGTATTTATCTATGTCGGACAACTTCCGGTTGCAGATTTTATAACTCTGGATATAGATAAAGATAAGGCTGGATTTTTTATAACAAATGGGCATATGGAAACTAGTGTTCCTGGTTTATTTGTTGCAGGAGACCTTCGCAGTAAACCAGTCAGACAGGTAGCTAATGCAGTTGGTGATGCTGCGACTGCTGTTGGCGGTGCGTTCTCTTATCTGTTGAAATCTTAATACAATTTAACAATCTTATCAAGCTTTGAGATTGACTTTTCGAGGAATCGATTTAGTTTCATTTCTTCTTTGCTGATGTAGGAATCCAGTTTTGATTTGTAATTTTCTGTCTGCACGAAATTTAAACCATTTTCGAGATACTTCAGGGAATACTTGATTGCTTCATTGTTTAGATCCCATAACAGTATTTCAAATTTTTTACTTATCCTGACAAAATGTTTGGTCGTTGACAGGTCTCCCAATGAAGAAAACCAGGATACATAGCGCCACAGGGTCAGCCTACATTCGCTTATGATTATATCAAGATGCATAGTGATTTTTGAAAGATCCTCAATTCTCTGGTCTTCAATAGTATAAAGATCACCCTCGACCATGAAATCTTTAAGAGGTCTGTCAATTATACGTCCTTCTTTTAATAATCTTCCATGGATTGGACTACCCTTTAAAATATCCAATCGTGTAAAGGAAAAGGGATAGTAAACAATATATTTGAGTTTCGAGAATACTTTGTTAAGGAATGTAATGTTCTGCTTGATTTTTTCTACTGTAGAATATGGCTCATACATGATAAATGCACATAATGTTGTGATCTTTTGTTTAGACAGTAATGAAAGAGCATTCCAGTTTTGTTTTACAGTTACATTTTTATTAAATACTTCCAGGCTGGCTTGCGAACCTGATTCAATTCCTAAAAAGATGTATTTAAGTCCAACTTCCAGAAGTTTTTTAATTATAGGAAGGTTGATTGTGTCAGCTCTTGTTTCAAACCCGAAAAAGATCTTCAGATTTCGTTTCTTGATTTCATTACAGAAATCATCCATTCTTTCGAGACCTTTTTTGCCAGGTAGAAGAAAATTATCGTCCCAGAAAACAAACATCCTTTTTTTATATTTAGTATAGAGATATTCGATTTCATCAACCAGGTCATTTATAGATCGAAACCGTAAATAATGGCCTTCGGGTTCAGAATAAAAATTTTTAACACCGCAATAGGAACAGTCCTGATAACATCCTTTTGAAGATATGATACCAAGGCTTGGAAACTCTGAAATATTTTCTCTAACAGGAATTGGCAGGGTGTCAAGGTCAAGTAATGGGGCAAGAGCATTGATATTGATTTTATTATTTTTTCTATACACCAGATTTCTAACTTTTTCGATAGGTTTGTTATTCTGCAGATGTTGAAGTAGTGAAACCAGTGATTCTTCGCCTTCTGAACGTATTACGCTGTCAATTTGTGGGAATTCTTCCATAATGCGTAAATATTCGAAAGATGGGAATTGTCCACCTATTGTGATATGAGCATTGAAACCGGATTTCCTGAGTTTTTTAGTAATTTTAGTTACCATAAACATGTCAGGTTGAAAAACGGTAAATCCAAGAACAGTCATTTCCAGTTTTAATAAAATATCGATTAATTTTTTTTCTGAAATTCTCAGATAATGGCAGTCAATGACGAGCACTTTGTAATTAAAACGATTAACATAAGCTTTCAAATATGCAAGCCCCAGGTGTTCATCCGGAAAAAAATCGAATTGAGGTTTACGCCCATGCGGCGGTCTTACAAGTACCACATCATACTTTGTTTCTGAATAAAGTTGTTTTAGTTCTTCCTTCATATTATAAACCGTTTATTTTTTTATTAGCCCCTTTAAAGAACTGAGACTATTAGATGAAGGGATGATTTTAAGACCTGCTGTCAAAATATCAATTGCATCTTGTATTTTATTCACCCTTATATGAGTAAAAGCCATTGAGTAATAAAGTTCTGCTAATGTACGATCCTTATCAAAGATAATTCCAGGATTTAGAGTTTTAAGCCTGTTTTTCCCCTCAATTTCCATATTCAAAAGTCTTTTTTTAATATTCTCACTTAAACCATTGTAAAGTTTATATGCATCTTCGATTTTTCCGCTTAATAAAAGTAAATCAGCTTTTTTTACCTGTAAAGCATCCATGATTTCCAGAATTAATTCCTGCTCAATCATAAAATTAAAGATTGAAACATTTTTTAATATTTTAAATGCAAAATCAATTTTGGTAACTGCCTCTGAATATTTTCCTGCTTTTTCCAATTCAAGAATCTCAAGAGTTGTATAACCAAGCGCTTCTTCATATGGTTTAAAATATACGCCATCACTGACGGAATATTGAAAAAATTTCTTAAATCGTATCAATTCATTGACTGTAAGTTTTTCATAATTATAAACACTCATAAGGAATAGTGTTCCAGACATATGTGTTGTATAAGGATGCGAAATCGAGTCAAAGGAATTAAAAATAACCAGGGCATCGTTAACCTTTTCAATAGCCGATGAAAAAGAACCTTTCTTCAAAAGACTAAGAGCAGTTCCCAATGTGGTTTCAATGATAAGTGGATTTGCTCCTTTTTTTAATTTAAGGAGCTCACATTTTTCGTTTAAATTTAATGCAGTGATCTGAGTACAGAAAATCGTAAAAATAAGCAGGAGAGCAAGTGAAATATTCCTCATCACTATTTACCTCCTTCAGTTATTGAATTTATATATTTGCTATAGAATTGTATTCGAGTCCGATTAGGAAAAAGAGATTTTCCTCGGCCGATGACCTTTTTTGCATTTACAATATCATCAAGCCGTACATAGTAAAGAGCAATCTCACAAAAGAGATCAGCAATATCACGTCCGGTACTGTAAAAGAAATTTTCCGGATTTAAATTTGCATATCGCCTGTTAACTTCAATGCGTAATTTTGTAAAAAGTACAGGGTTAATTTTTCTGGCTTCGGCATAAGATAATAAAGCATCCTTAGTCTGACCAAGCTCAAACATACAATCTCCTTTAGAGGTAAAAATAAAAATTTTAAGAAGATTGTAAATGATTTTATTATATTTGGTAAGATCGATAGTTTTTATAATATCATCAGTATATTTTACTGAATAAAAGTCTTCATCAATTTTAATATCTTTGCCAGTAAAGTTTTTATAGATTCTTACAAGAAGTGCTGGGTTTTCTTTTAAAATAGAATCAACAATTCTATGAAATACATAAATAAGATGATTATCCAGAAATGATCTTAGTTTTTCAAGATAAATTTTTTCATCAGCAGTAATTTCCAGATTGGTAAATTTATCTAATGAATCATCAAAATTCCCATTGATGTAATCCTGAATACCACCGAGAATAATGTTGAAATCGTCGGTAATTATTTTTTCATCTGGATGAGTGTTCAACAATTTTCCATTTAATTCATCAAGAAGTTTAAACAGATTTTCAGGAGGTTTTTCTCTCTGTAATATATAAAGGTTAGGGATCATGATGTATACAATGGGAAGCAATACCTGAATTTCATCATTAGAAAATTTAATTTTCCCATCAATGTATGCTTGAATAATATAAATTATTTCCCTTGAAAATTTTATTGGTTTTTCAAAATTTCCAGCTTCAAGGCTAGTCAGCTGATCTTGAAAAGTTTGTACTAATTTTTCATAATTGATCTCAAAAGGGAATTCCTCAAAAACGGATAATACTTTTCCAGAAGAAACATTATAACCAATAGAGCTGGCTACACCATCACAAAATAATCGACCGGTTTTCCAGCCAATTTCGTTTGCTTTATTTAAATGTTTTTCAGCTAAAATAAGATCATTTTTTCTCAAAGCTATTTCAGCAAGGTAGGAATAAACAAATCTCTCTGGAGTAGCAGTTTTTTCATATTCAATCAATAATTTTTCTACCTGATCAATTTCACCTTTAACATATTTCAGCCTGTGTTTTACATAAGTTAAATATTCATTATCAGGTTCGATTCTCAAACCTTTACTGATGTAAGAATCAGCTGAAGAAAGTTTTCCTCTACCTATTTCGAGTTCAGCAAAACCAGAATAAATAAGAGTCAGGAGTTCTTTATCTCCATCTTTTGATGCAAATAATTCAGCTTCCTTTAGAATTTTTTCAGCTTCATTGTATTTAAATTTCAGAAAATAAACTAGAAACCTGATGAAATATGTATATTTGCTTTTTTCTGGAATCATATCAAGGACTTCCAGAGCCTTATCAAGTTGATTGCCAGAGCAGTATGCCCTCGCCATAATGATGCCGTAACGGTCACTTTGCGCAGCATATTTTAAATATTGTTCCCCAGTTTTTATAACATCAATATTTTCAAGTTTTTCAAGATTTACAATAAGTTGTTCAAGTGTAATATCAGAATCAAGGAAAATTTCTTCCTCACCAACAACAGTTTGAGAAAACGCAAACGAAGTTAGAGCTGTGAAAAAAATCAAAACGACCAATAATTTTCTCATTAATATAAGCTCCTTATTTAATAGGTTACAATTTGTTTAATTATAACATAATTGCAATAAATATGCCATTTCTGCGTCCTGAATGAGTTTGAATAGTTAATACCGGTGCCAGATGGACTTTAATCCTTTTGGTAATCATGAAGGAATAGGATTCAAGTGCCCTGGCACCTTATACCATACGACGCACTTTTGTGCGCCTCGGTTTACCCAAATACAATAAAATCCAACCTTCATCTCATTCAGAACGCAGAAATAGTATGATGGAATTAAATTAATGAAAAAATGACTACACTGTCATTCTGCGGCTTGACCGCAGAATCTATTTCAATTGCAAAATACGAAAAGATGGTGATACTATGAGCTAAGGTCGCAGTTTTATATTAAATGACAAATAATCGAACCATGAAGGAAGATTTAAATAAAAACGGAAATAATGCTAAATGTCAATATAGATTGGGTCATATGGAATTTTTGTGAACTTGAAATCCAAGTTCATGAAAGTTACTTTGACCCCTGCGCCAGCTAAGTTGTTTCCATCAAAATTTGTATAGGAGTATATTGCGACTCAATCTGCCTGTGTCTGTCTGAGATTAAAATAGCAGTAATTTTTTACAAAGTGTCAGAAAACTGACATGAAAAATGACTAAAATTTAGCATTTAATCCAATGGAGACTCTTTCTCGGTTGTATCTTGTTGCAAATGGTCCGCTAAAATAATATAGTTTATCATAATCATTTTTTCCAAGATAATTGATATCAATGGTGTAAACTTCATTGAAATGATATCTTAATCCAGCATTAAAAGCATCACCATCATATTCAAGTTTAAGACCGGTTGGTCCCATTTTTACATTAACACCGGCTAAAAAGAAGAAATCTTCAGGACTGTAATTGGCAAGGTCATAACCTCCAAGTCTAGCCCAGTTGTTTGGCTTGTCGACTGCTCCTCCAAAATTGGCACCAATTCCAACAAAAACAATGTCTGTACCATATAAGGCATAGATTGAATTATATGCATTGACCGTCGTATCAATTATTCCTCCGAGAGCAAAAGAGCCATACTCAGAAGTACTGAATACATATTTTGTATGAACGAGAAGGTCTGGATCTTCAAAAATATCATTAGAATCAAATTCTTTCATGAAACCAATTTCAAGTTTATCGGTGATTCCATAATTTCCTACAACATACCACCGTGTTTCATAAGAAGGAAGAAGGTTCGTTTGAAAAGGACCCATTCCCTGGTTATAGTAATTCGCAGAATATCGATTTGCATCATATCTTTCAATATGAGCACCCATTTCGAATTTTTCCTTCCCTATTATGGAAAGATCAGGAACTTTGACTAAGCCCGATGGGCCGACCATAGTAGTATTACTAAGAAGAAAAGTTGTATTTATCAAAAGTAGTAAAATTGCACAAAATGCTATTTTTTTTAAGAGCATAAAAAATCCCCCGCATAAATTTTAATATCAAGTTCGTTATCGGTAAATGCGGGGGATTATTTATAAATTATTTTAATTAACTGAAAAAACCGCTTTTTAAAATCTTATCAGCAACCTTAAATGCATCGATCTGATAACTGCCATCATCGATAGAACGCCTTATTCTATCAAGTTTTGCAAGTCGATCGGTTTGAGAAGCATTTTTGACTACTTCTTTATATTTTTCGATTTCTTTGAAAGTTTTTACAGGATCGAAATTATTCGATGTGAATCCCTGATCTATTTTAACTTTGTTAACTTCAATTCTACCTTTGCCATCAACAGCCTTTGTGCTTTTATCATTGATTAGTTTATCGTAATCAGTACCCTTGGGAATTTTGTTGGTTTTATTTGATTTATTAACATTATTAAGATTTCCAACATTCGAGATGTTTATCTTGTCAACCATCAGAAGCGACTCCTTGTGATCCTAAATTTCCAGAAATACATTCTATAGACTGTTCGATATATCTTGAAAGAAAAACTTCCTTTTTCTTCAACGCAGACCTCAATAAATCAATTGTCCCTGTATTTCCAATGTTTTTGAGCGCAATTGCTGCCCAAAGTTTTATCTCACCAGTGTGATTGTCGAATATTTTCTCGATTTTGTCAAGAAAAATTATATTTTTTGTGTTTTTCAATGCCTTTACGGTTGCTTTTACAATTTTATGATTTTCGTGATCAAGGTATGGTAAAAGCAGGTCATCTAATTCGCTAGATGAAGGAAACTTTGAAATGCTTTCCATACAAGCTGTTAAAATATCACAATTATCAGGATGTTTAAGCATCATATCCTGCATGTATTTGATGTTTTGATTCAATTCACCGTAAATTTTGATAATCCAGAATAATTGATCAGTAGAAAAATCCTTGCCTTTAATGTACTGATTGAAATCCAGATCATTTGTTAATATGATTGAGCAAATTGATGACATGGCAATTTTTCTTATGGGCCAATTGGTGTCATTGAATGCTTCCATTAGAAAAGGAATTGAATCATCGATTTTTAAAGCACCAATTGTTTTAATAATATTTTTGCGTATGAACATTGAAAACTCGTTTCTATAAAGTTCCATCATGGAATCAAAATATTTAGAAAGCCTGAATTTATGGATAATGTCAACGGCAACATTTCTTATTTCAAAACTATTGTCATGCAGAAGATTGTTAATATTTACTTCTGAAGGAAATGAAGAAAAATTCAAAAGTGATACGAGTGCGCTTAATGTCATTTTCTGGCTGTATTTAAACAAACTATTCTTCAGAAGAACTTTGACATTATCGAAATCAAAATTTTGAAAACCACGTATTAACCAATGTTTAATATTTGCATTCTGGGTAGAGTTAAACAGTATGATAAAAGTTTTCAGCGTTTTTTCGCCTCCGATTCTGCTGAGCGTATCGATTAAAAAGAAACAGTCTCTGTTATTATCCGGATCCTGATTAAGAAAACCCAGAAGTTTTTCCTCGATTTCGCTAATTTTTAACATACCAGCGGCAATCAATGCAGCGCGTCGAATATCGATATTTGAATTATCGATGAATGGAAGAATAAACATTTTCAAATCATTCTTTAGAGTTTTTGCAAGACATAGAATACTTTCTCTTATTATAAGAGGCGAAGTTTTATTTAAGCAGTCAAGATATACATTGACTAGATTTTCATCATTGAAATGTGAAAGTGATTTTAATGCCAGCTGTGAAATATATTCATCATAGGTAAATAAGATGCTGATAAAAAAATCTTTCAATCTTTCAGGTGGAGAATCTGCTAAAAGATGCAGGATTGAAATTTTCATATCCTGTGATGCTTCATTAAAAAGCTGAGTAATTATTTCAAGTGTCTGATATGAACAGATTCCATAAAGAGACTTGATGATTTCGAATCGAATACTATCAGAAGTTATCCTGTCGCGAAAAATTAATTCAAGCTGTGCTATGATTTCAGGATCATTAAATGCAGAAGACGCTTTGACTGCAGCAAGTTTTATCAAGGGATCCTGTTGCTCTTTAAGGAATTTCAACAGGTAAGGTAATGCATCATCAAGTTTGAATTTCCCAATAAGCTTAATAGTAGAGGAAAGGATATCAATATTTTCATTTTCAAGATTGATATATATGTTTTCAACTAAATCAGGTTTAATAGCTTCGACTTTCAAAAAGGTGTTCTGGTAACTTTGAAATTCTGATGATCCTTTTAAAAGAGAATTTCGTGCAGCGATTTTGCTTAAAGCTTCACCGGCTTCTTTTCTCACAGACCATGAAGAATCTGAAAAACAATCTACTAATCTGTTGAAGTTTGAGGTGTCACCTATTTCGCCTATCAGAAAGACAGCATTTTTACGAACGGGCCATCTGGTATCTTCCAGTAATGGCGTAACCTTGTCAATAACACTTTTTTCCCTGTATTTTGCTAGAACTTTTAAAATCCAGAATCGTACATCGAAACATTCATCTGATAAATATGGAAGCAATAGATCAATAATTTCTCTTCCCATCAAGGTAAGAGTATTCATAATCCATCTGGAAAGTTGCTCGTTTCCGATTTTGATTTCCTGAACAAGAGTAGTTATAATGTCTTCGGACATGAATCTTGACATAGCCATACTGGACCAGTAAGCAATATCTTCATTATCGCTTTTTAAACCCTGAACTAAATGCAGAGAAACTTCCTCTACCGGGCAGTTACTCAGGATTTCACAAGCTTTGTTTCTTACAGGCCAGTAGGAGTCTGTAAAACATGAAATCAGAAGAGATACCTTTTCATTTTCGGTTACTTCAGATAATTTAAGGCATGCTCTCAGTCTTATTTCGCGGTCTGAAGAATTAAGACTCTCCCGTAAAGTGTTTAAACAGTACTTGGTCATTTATCTTTCCTTCATCACTTTAGGTTTAATCTCATAAGATGTGAATGCAGGTACTAGCTTATTAAAACTGAAAGTCCTCTGACTTCCAGGCGTAAGGTTTTCTATTATGTAATCAAGAGTCTTTATACGCCGTTCATTTTTCAAAAGGATCAATTTAACAACTATTTTTTCGAACCCAAGATCAGACATATTTTTGATCCTGCCTGAAATTTTAATATATCTCTGTTTGAATCTACTTATATCAGTCATTTTAATTTCATCATATTTGATATCAAATTTAGGAACCAGAACAAGATTTTTTGTTCTTTTTACAAGTGCATCAAGCTTTATTATAGCGTTATCGTAATGTTCCCAAGCTATTGCATTATCGGGATTCATTTTAAGAGCTTTTTTAAAGAGAAACTTGGCGTTTAAAAAATCACCGCTTTTATATTTGAGTAATCCTTGATCTACAAAAACATTTGATAGGTCAGCACTCAAAGGATTAATTGCCAAAAAGGCAATTATAAAAAATAAAATTGTATTCTTCATGTTATGTTCTCCTTATTTTGAAGGTCTTCGATCTGGAGTTTTCTCAAAAGCATCAAACTGTTGTTATCTCTTGGATTTAATAAAACAAGTTTTTCAAGTAAATCCATGCATTCTTTCTTATGATTTTTTTTGAGATAAAGTTTGCTTAATATACCATATGCTTCAAAGAGAAATGGATTGATATTGATTATAGATTTGAGAACCTGAATTACAATTTCTTCAAAATTATTTAATTTTGCTTGTGAATTCTTAATGAACATCAGGATTGAAGTAGTATTACCAAGAATAAGATTAAGATTGAAGAAATGTGAAACAATCTCTTTTGTGAATTGTGGTCCATTCAGTGCTTTGATGATAACTGCGTTGGCTTTGTCTATAGTTCCTTCATTGAGATATAGTGTAACCAGGTTTTGTATAAATGAAGGATTATTGAGATTTTTCTCTACTTGATCTTCAAGACTTAATAACTCCTGATTGGCAATTACATCTTTTTTTAGAGCATAGATTTTCTGTAAAAGGGGAGCTATTATTGCATCATTTTCAGTATTTTTAATTTTTTCAAGAATCTTAATAGTGAAGAACAGGAATGATTTATTTTTTTCACTGTAATTATTAACAGTGCTTTCAATCAGTTTCCAATCCTGATTTTCTGCTGCTGTTTTTAACAACTTCTGATAATAAAATTGATCATAGTATGAATTCTGGATAAAAATGTCGTATATATCTGTAGCTTTTTCGTAGTATTTTGAAAGCAGCAGGATTTCGCTATGGACACTTTTATAGTAATTGTCTTCTTCAATTGCAGCCAGATCTCCAAAAGTACTCAGTAGTTTATCTTTAATGTTAGCTTTAATCAATATTTGAATAAAGAATTTTAGAATAGCGGTATCTTTAATATTATAATTGTAAGCAATTTCAGCTTCCAGAATAGCTTGATTGATGTTTCCAATTGTATAATAACATTTAGCGATCAGGAAATGAACCATGATATTTGGTGCGCCGCTGTCTTGTTCGATAATTTCTTTCAACTTTTCAATTAAAAATCCAGCCATTTCAGGTCTGTTAAGAAAAAGACGATTGTAAAGTTGCAGTCCAATATCTTTTTTATCAATACTAAATGCAATTGCCGCCATTTCGATGATCTCTTCCGTATTTTCAAATGGGATTTCATTCAAACCTTCAAAAATAGACTCGGCATCAGAAATCATTTTATTTGATATCAGGATTTTTATATACTCGGTTAAAACACCTTTAATATCATATGGAAATTCAATTATCGCATAATTTTTTAAAGCTTTAAGTAATGAAGATTTATAGGAAGTGATGGATTTTAGATCGGTTATTTTTCCATGTTTGAAGCCATGTATCATGCATGAAATTACTCCTATAGAAGCAATCTCATTTTTTTTGAGCATAGATACTTCAAGTTCAACACAGATATTCAATGCTTTTGGAATTTTCGAAAGATGAATCAGAATTTTTTCTGCTTCTTTAATATCATTCCGTTTCAAATTGTATGCAAAAATATTTTTATAAAGACTGAAATCTTCTTTTTCCAATTTAAAATATTTTTTGCTGATATCAGAAATAATTTTTAAATATCCGCTTATATTAGTTGCTAGAGTGAGAAGGTATTTATATATATCTTTTCTAACAACAGGGGAAGAAAAGTTTTTTTCAAATTTTGTTATTTCTGAAGTTACAACTTTTACACTCGATTTTGCCATAAGATGGGATTCAAAAAGATCAGGATAATATTTAATATCGCTGGGTTTGTGTTTAACAAGTGTTTTTAAAGTATCAAGTCTTTTTTTCCAGAAAGTAGTTTCTTTGATAGCGTCATAATACAAACTGATTATTGCAATATCACTAATTTTTTTGGGAGAGTTTTCAAAATAATATATAATACTTTCAAAATCATCTCTTTTATGTGCTCTTTTTATTTTTTTTACAGGAAGATTCCACCAGTAGAAAATGATAGCAATTGTGAGTATGATAATTGTAAAACTAATGATTGATATTATTAAGAGATTGCCAAAACGCTTATTTTCTTCTTCTTTCTTTTTCCGTTCTAATTCCTGTGCTACTTTTAATTTTTTTTGTGCTTCCTTCATTTTTTCCAACATTGCATCTCTTTCGGCGATTTCTTTTCTACGTCTTATCCTGAATTCTTTTCTTGCTTTCTTAAGTATTCTAGCGACTACCCTGACTTCTGCGTATTCATCATCGATGGCTCGCGCTCTTTTCAGATGCTTTATAGCTTCTTTATATTTATCAACTCCAATCAGGGCTTTTGCATAATTTACTAATAACGTAGGCTCAAGAGGAGCAAGTTTAACTGCAATTTTAAGCTGCTTTACAGCTGCTATCGCGTTTCCGAGTTCCAAATAAAGACTGCCAAGATTATTTCTATAGAGAGGTGCTTTGGGTTTTGCCAAAACTGCAAGACTGTATTCATCCAATGCTTCCATATACATTTTATTTTCATGATAGACGTAACCAAGAAGATTTCTGGCAATAGCATTTTTTGGATTTGCAATAATGGCTAGTTTATACTGGCTTATTTCTTTCAAGACTTCCGGGGACAGGTTACTAGGGTTTTTTTCTTTTTCAGGAGAGTTTTGACTATACAAAAATTGACATTGCAGAGCTGTGATTACCAAGCATATAAATAATATTACAAAAAGTTTATTAACTTTTCTATTAATCATGTAAAATATTTTATCAAAAACGGATTAAAAAAACAAAGTATTAATATCCCATCTGCAATAGACGATGATATTCAAGATATGCTTGATCTCTTATAGGAGCGGTAGGATAGATATCCATGATCTTTTTATAAGTCTGTCTAGCCTTGGAAAAATCCCTGAAACTGTCTTCTGAGATTTTAGCTGCTTGAAACATTGCATTTGGAGCTTCGGTTGTTCCGGGATAATCCAGATAAGCGCGTTCAAATGTCCTGAGTGCCATTGTATAATCTTTGCTGTAATCTCGATAAATTTCACCTAATGCAGTTGTGATAAGTATAGCATTGGTTTCATCACTTCCATAAGCTTCGATTGTATTGTTCAGCAATTGGATAGCTTTATCAACATCGCCAGTTTCAGCATATTTTATTGCAAGAGTTCGATAACCTTCCGGAGTATTGGCATAGAAACTCTGACTCATACACCCACATAGACAAAGGCTGCAAACTGAAATAATTAACAATAAGAACGACCGATTATAACTCATCATTTGTTATTTCGGTATTTTATTGTGAAAATTTAGTTTTTTATTTTCTTACCTGTGTCTTAATTTTCTATTTTTAAATTTCCCGATCTGGGAGTTAAATGAGATGAAATACGAAGAAGCATGTTCTGAACAGGGTACAGGAATAGTAATCTATTTCAAGCCCTGTTCAGGTTATGATGATGAAGTAGTTCGCTCATTAAACTCTCAGATCATTCGAATTGAAAGTCTGGATCATTGCTTCCATCATCAAATGGGTCTTCAGATTCAAAAAAATCTGAAGAACTGTGTATGTTACATTTAAGTGTTGGTTCTGTACCTTTAATAAATGCCTGTATAAATTTTTTCTTACAGTAATTCGTGGCATTCAGTCCTGAGGTTTGGCAGACGCTTGTAATTACTACGTTAGCCGGCAGCGGAAATTTTTTTCCCTTTTTGCCTTTGACGACACTTTTCATATAAGCTCCCCATATGGGAGCAGCAACACGTCCACCGGACTGTTTTTTTCCCAGAGGAGTATTATTGTCATAACCGACCCAGACACAGGTTACAAGATCAGGAACAAAACCAATAAACCAGGCATCAAGATATTCATTAGTTGTACCTGTTTTTCCTGCGACATCCCAGCCTTTGATTCGGGCTCTCCACCCGGAACCATATTGAACTACTTTTTTCATCATATCGGTAAGTACATAAGCAACTGCTGGATCAAGGACTTCCTTGTATTCAAAAGAATTTTCAAATAATAGATTGTTATTTGAATCATATATTTTAGTGATAGAAACGGGTTTGATTCTGACCCCCTGGCTGCAGAAGGAACAATATGCCCTTGTTAATTCAAGGGGAGTCAGGACGCTAGTGCCTAATGCCAGGGAAAGATTAAGTCCCATATCAGATTTAATTCCAAGATTATATGCGAGCTTAACCACTCTTGTTATTCCAATATAATTCAAAAGTTTAATTGCAGAAACATTGTAGGAATGTGCAAGTGCATCTATAAGTGTTGCAGGGCCGTGAAACTTTTTATCATAATTCTGTGGTTTATATAATTTATTACTCCATTTATTTATAAATTCAACTTCAGAATCATTAATAATTCTGTTTGGGGGGATCCCATAATTAATAGCAGTTCCATATATAAATGGTTTGAAAGCAGAACCAGGCTGGCGCTTTGCTTGCACTGTTCTGTTGAATTTTGATGTTTTAAAATCCCTTCCTCCAACCATTGCTTTTATGTATCCATTTGACGGGGATATTGAAAGTAATGAGGCCTGTAGTTTTGGAAACATGTCAAGTGGTTTGTTTTTAAAATATTTTGCTTCTCGAATAGCTTTTTCAGCTTTTACCTGCATTTCCAGATCAAGGCTTGTATGAACCTGGAGTCCTCCGTAAAATACCTCATCATAGCTGAAACGATCCAACAGGATTTGTTTTACATATTCAACGAAA
This sequence comes from Candidatus Muiribacteriota bacterium, assembly GCA_030633305.1. Taxonomy (GTDB): domain Bacteria; phylum Muiribacteriota; class DAOVTB01; order DAOVTB01; family DAOVTB01; genus DAOVTB01. The sequence continues at coordinate 3,294 of DAOVTB010000002.1, read as the reverse complement.
TACGGAGCTTTATTTTCAAGTTTTGTTTTTTTAGTGACAATAATTTTTTCATTTTTAGCGTTGTCATATTCCTCATCCGTAATAAAGCCGCCTGTATTCATTCTTTTAAGTACTAAAAGCTGTCGATTTCTAGATCTTTCTGGGTTAGAAATAGGCGAATATCTGGCTGGTCCCTTTAATACACCGGCTAGTATTGCACATTGAGCCAGTGAAAGCTGAGCTGGAATTGTATTAAAATAATGTTCACTTGCAGCACCTATGCCATACATTCCGTGACCAAAATAAACTTGATTAAGATACATTTCAATAATTTCTTCTTTTGTGTAATATCTTTCAAGTTTTACAGATAATATTGCTTCTTTTATTTTTCTTTTCCATTTTCTCTCAAAACCAATTTCCTTAAAAGCATTTCTAGCAAGTTGCATCGTAATTGTGCTTGCTCCCTCAACTTTTCTTCCTGCGGCGTAATTTTTTAACGCAGCCCGTATCACACCTCTGGGGGAAATCCCATGATGATGAAAAAAATTACTGTCTTCAATTGCTACAACTGCATATGGCATAAACTCAGTTATTTCTTCAAGCGGAACTATTGTATCCCGCTTAACCTCGGCATGTAGTAAAGCCAGGAGTTTCCCATTCGAATCATATATCTTGCTTGAAAGTTCAGGCTTGTAGATGACTTCCTGTACTTTTGGAAGACCTTCGCTGTAATATCTGTAAATAATCAGACCTGCTCCGGCACCGATAATTACACCAATTACACCAAAGAACAACAAAAGTCTCAGGAAAAATATCGGGAGCTTGAGAAGTATAAAATGTAGAATCCTAGTTAAAATGGACAACATGGCTCATATTCTATCAGATAAGAAATAAAAATACTATGAAGATCATGAAAATAAAAAATGAATAGATCACACAAAGGCACTAAGGCACAAAGAAAGTTAAATAATTGTGTAGGGACAGGCCCCTGTGCCTGTCCAATATAAATACTATCATATTAAATATTTTAATTTTTTCAAAATTTGAAGAGTTGACAAGCAACTCTTATAAACTTTAAAATTACATAAAAGTTTATATGGGGAGGAAGAATCATGAAAGGAATTATTCTTGCAGGCGGAGGCGGAACAAGGCTGCATCCTATTACAAAGGCTATTTCGAAGCAACTTCTACCCGTTTATGATAAACCAATGATTTACTATCCTATGTCCGCTCTTATGCTGGCCGGGTGCAGAGAAATTCTTATTATCAGTACTCCAAAAGACCTGCCGAGATTTGAGGATATATTTGGAGATGGAAGTAATCTGGGACTGAGCATCCAGTATATCCATCAGACTGATCCGAATGGAATCGCTGAAGCATTTATTATTGGTGAAAAATTTATAGGTACAGATAATGTTGCTCTGGTGCTGGGGGACAATATATTTTATGGTCAAGGACTCTCGGGAATTCTTGAAAATGCTATTAAAAGAGAAAATGGTGCTACGGTATTTGCATATTATGTAAAAAGTCCTGAAAGATATGGAGTTGTAGAGTTTGACACAACAGGAAAAGCGATAAGTATAGTAGAAAAACCTGAAAAACCCAGATCAAATTATGCGGTTACAGGATTATATTTTTATGACAATAATGTTGTTTCTATTGCTAAAAATTTGAAACCATCCAGAAGAGGCGAACTGGAAATTACAGATGTAAATAATGTATATCTAGATAGGAATGAACTTTTTGTAGAAACTATGGGTCGTGGTATGGCCTGGTTGGATACAGGTACTTGTGATTCTCTTTTGTCAGCAGGAAATTTTGTAGAAGTAATTGAAAAAAGACAGGGATTAAAAATTGCGTGTCTTGAAGAAATTTCCTATAAAATGGGCAATATTTCAATTGACCAGCTTGCAGAATTGACAAATGGATATAGCAAATGTTCTTACGGGGAATATCTTCGAGATTTTCTGGATCAGGAATTAGGTAATTAGAATATTCAAAGAGATATTTTAAATATATTAATTTCCATAAAATTTTAAAACCTTTGAATGACAGGGATTCATGAAAAAAACAAAAAAAATAAAAAAATAATTTGACAAAAAATTTGATTTTTCATTTGAAATATGATTAAATTTCAATAACAAAAAAACATAAAAACAGGAGAGGTTTAATTATGAAAAAGACATTAGTTTTGATCGGAATCATGTTATTGGTAGCTAGCAGCTTGACTGCAGCAGATTTTTTTAAGGACGTTCCAACAAGTCATTGGGCATATGATGCAATACAGAAAGTTGTTGATGCTGGAATACTTAAAGGATACCCAGGAGACCTTTTTAAAGGTAAACAGATTCTTAATAGATATCAGTTTGCAATGGCAACAGCACGTATTCTTGATACAACTGGTGGCGGAACTTCCATGGGTGGAGATGAACTTAATGCAATCAAATCACTCACAAAAGAATTTGCTGATGAACTCGCAATTCTCAAAAATAAAGTTTCAGGACATGAAGATCGTATTTCTGCTCTTGAAAAGAAAGTTTTTGGTAGAGCTACAGCAGCTGTAAAAGAAGACAAATGGGAAGACGAAGACGACAAATGGGAAGATGAAGATGATAAAGCTGTTAAAGATGATGACAAATGGGAAGATGAAGACGATACATGGAATGATGAAGCAACAACAGCTAGAAAAAGATCTCCTTTAAAAGATGACAGATACAACGTTCTTGATAAATGGCATTTTGGTGTTATCGCTAATTGGTATGAACCAGATGGATATGACTGGAATAACACAACAGTTGGAACAACAAGACATTCTTTTGATTCACTTGTAGAAAGCTCAACTTATATCAAAGGACAGCTTGGTTACACATTCAAAAATCGCTGGAGAGTTGAACTTGGTGGTGGAAAATGGACAATGAACAATTCAAAAACTGCTGCAAGTGACGGAAACGTTCAGCTTGGTTTGAATGAAATGGTACAGGATATTGATGATCTTGCTGATACTGATGTTTATGCTAATCCTGAACCTTTTTATGATGCAACTGCAGGTGTTCTTACAACTTATCAGGCTAACAATGCATTTCTAGATCTTGATATTACTCCAATCGAACTTGACCTCAGCTACGTTTTTCCAAACAGCAATCCAAAGTTTAAACCATATGCTGGTGTTGGTGCTGGACAGTATAGTGTAACATCAGATTTTTACTGGAGAACTGTAACAAATGCTAAACTTCTTCAGATCAGAACAGATCATAATATATCATGTTTTAACATTCATGGTGGTTTTGACTATTTTATCAGTGATGATTTCGCAGT
>DAOVTB010000174.1 GCA_030633305.1 Candidatus Muiribacteriota bacterium | reverse complement strand
CATGCAGAATGATGTCCAGGCAGTTATGCTGAACAGTTTTATTTCCCGGGAAGAATATTCTGAAAATATCCAGAAATTAAAAGACGGGAAAGCAAAATTACTTTATCTGGCTCCTGAGACTCTATTAAAAGCCAGAACATTGAATCTATTGAAAGAACTACAAATAGATTGTTTTACAATAGATGAAGCTCACTGTATTTCTGAATGGGGTCATGACTTCAGACCTGAATACAGGAAGATAATCGATATCAGGAGTGATTTTCCAGATGCAGTCTGTTTATGTTTAACCGCAACTGCAACTGAAAGAGTCAGGAAAGATATTAAAAACAGCCTTGAGCTTTCTCATCAATTTGATGAATTTATCACTAGCTTCGATAGAAAGAATCTTTATCTTCAATTTGAAGATAAGGTGGATGGTATAAAGCAACTTCTGAATTTTTTGAACAACTTTAAAAAGGATTCGGGGATAATATATTGTACAACCAGGAAACAGGTCAATTCTATTTCTAGTGAATTGAAAAAAAAGGGATTCAGTGTAAAACCCTATCATGCAGGTCTGAGTGAAAAAGCAAGAACCAGTAATCAAGATTTGTTCATAAAAGATGATATTCAGATTATTGTAGCAACAATTGCTTTTGGAATGGGGATCAATAAGTCTAATGTTCGATTTGTTGTCCATTACGACCTACCGCAGAATGTTGAAAGTTATTATCAGCAAATCGGCAGGGCAGGAAGGGATGGTTTGAATTCCCACTGTCTTTTATTGTTTTCCTATTCTGATATATATAAGATCAAATATTTTATAAATCAAAAATCTCCTGAAGAGAAAAAAATTGCAAATTTTCATTTAAATCACCTGATCGGCGTAGTGGAAACTGTGCAGTGCAGGCGGATTCCTATTCTGAAGTATTTCGGCGAAAATCCTGAATTCAACAAATGTAAGCATTGTGATAATTGTACAAGTGAAAAAAAAGAGACAGAAGACTTAACTGTGTTTGCTCAAAAATTTCTTTCCTGTGTAATAAGAACTGGGGAAATATTTGGTACAACTCATATAATAGATGTCCTCCGTGGCTCCAAAGCTCAAAAAGTTATTAGATTCAGTCATGATCAATTATCCACATATAATATAGGGGCTGATATTTCCAGCAAAGAATGGTTTTACTTTTTCAGACAATTTCTTGCACAGGATCTGTTGTACCAGGATACTGAGCATGGAAGCATAAAACTAAACAACAAATCCAAGAAAATTTTAAAAAATGAATTATCTGTTCAGGGTCTTCGATTAGAAGAAGTGGTTAAAAAGTCCAAAAAGCAAAAAGTAAAGTATGATATTGATTTTGATCAGGAGTTGTATGATATTCTTCGTGAAGAAAGAAAAAAAATTGCAACGAAAAAACGAATAGCCCCTTTTATGGTCTTTTCAAATAAAACCCTAATGGAAATTGCTTCAGTCCAACCGAGAGGAGAGGCTGAATTGATGAATATTTCCGGAATTGGTAAGGCAAAATTCAAAAAATACAGCAAGATAGTATTAAAAATTGTGAAAGAATATCAAGGGATATGATTTTTCACTTTAAATATTTTTCAAACCATTCATGCTGTTCCCATAAAAGATGAAGGATGCTTTCTTTGGATCGATAGCTATGGCTTTCCTTTGGAAACATAACCAACCTGACAGTTGCACCTAGTCCCTTTAAGGCATTAAAATAACGTTCGCTTTGCAAAGGATATGTTCCGGAATTATTATCAGCGGCACCATGAACAAGTAGTAACGGAGTCTTCATCTTATCAGCATGCATGAAAGGAGACATATTGTTGTAGACATCTGGTGCCTCCCAGTATGATCGTTCTTCGCTTTGAAAACCAAAAGGTGTCATAGTTCTGTTATAAGCACCACTTCTTGCAATACCCGCAGCAAACAGTTGTGAATGAGATAAAAGATTAGCAACCATAAATGCACCATAGCTATGTCCGCCTACAGCAACTTTTTTTCGATCAATATATCCTAATCTGTCAACCGCATCGATTGCTGCTTTAGCATTGGCAATCAGTTGCTTCCTAAAAGAATCATTAGGTTCCTCGTCACCTTCGCCAACAATAGGAAATGTTGCTCTATCTAAAATAACATAACCCTGAGTAACCCAGTATATAGGTTTTGACCAGAAAGGAAAAATAAACTTGTTCGGATTTTGAGTTTTCTGTGATGCGCTTGATTTATCTTTATATTCTTTTGGATATGCCCATAAGATAAGTGGCATTTTTTTCTTTTTTGATTTATTGTATCCAAATGGAAGATACAGGGTTCCTGATAATTCAAGTCCATCATCACGTTTATAAGTGATAACTTCTTTTTCAATATCCTGAATACTTTTAAAAGGATTTTCAAAAAAAGTAAGTTGCTTTAATTCATTCTTTTTTAAAGATCTTAAATAACGATTTGGATATTCAGTCTTAGATTCAATACGAACCAGGATTTGATCTTTTTTCAGATCATAATTTGATATAGCTTCTAGTTTATCAGTATATTTAGACTGATAAATTCGACTTGTTTTCTTTGTTTTCAAATTTAAAGTATCAAGGAAAGGAAACTGACCTTTATCAGTAAAACCTTCGCCGATGAGGAAACAATTGTCTCCTTTCAATTCCAACACATGACTGCCGTAGTGGTTTCTTCTTGTAACAAATTGTCCAGGAGCATTGTAACGATCCTGATAATTTCTATCCCAGAGGATAACTGGTTTCTTTGAGAGATCTGAAGGATTAAACAAGTATGCCTTAACGTTTCTGGTATTCCACCAGTAATCAAAAACTATTGCTGTAGAATCGTTCCCCCATTCAATTCCCCTGTATCGATTGATTGTCTTGAAAATACTTTCAGCTTTTCCAGAAAAAGGCGCATCAAGTTGAAAAACTTCATCGCGAAAATCAACTTTATTTTTCGGATCTCCGCCATCAAGAACTTTGGAAAAAATCAAAGTTGAAGGTTTGTCGCTTCTCCATTCGATATTTCGCCTTCCTTTTCTAGCTGCCATGAAACCTTTTGGCAGATCTTCGATAAGTGGAACTTTAACGATTGTTTCTATTTTTTTTCCATCTTTACTATAAATCACGGTTTCTGATGGGAATCGGTAATATGGGACCAGGTATGAAAATGGTTTTTCTACAGTTTTAACCAGTACATAATTCCCGTCAGGTGAAAAATTGATGCTACGATACATATCAGCCTTCAACCATATTTTTTTTGACCCGTTCAGGTTCACCTTATAGATTTCTGAAAGAGCTAATTGTTCAAAATTCAATTCATCATTTTTGTTCTTTAAGAGATCCTGATAAGTCCTGTTTTGCGCCTTTTTTCCATCACTAACAGATATTGTTGGTCCAGAGGGAATAGCATTTTCAGTATCTATCAATGTTTTTCTATTTTTAGATATCATTTTAAGAAGCAAAGATTTTCCATCTTCAAACCAGTTTATAACATCCCTCATATTTGCATTGATTCCTGCTTCTATAAGTTTTTTCATCGAGGCGGTTTCCAGATCTATTACCCATAATTCCACTCCGTGAAAAGTCGTATTCGTAACTGCCATTTTCTGCTGATTGGGTGACCAGGTGAAATTTGTAAAACGTCCGTTTTCTGGCATACCTTTGACCTGAACTGCTTTTGATAATTTCCCCTTTATATTTTTTATCTTGATATTGTTGTAATAATTTGTACGACTACCAATATTTGTTTTTGGATCAATCCTAAGACCTGCCAGTCTTAGTTCCTTCTGTGATAATTCTTCAATACTCTTAAATTGATTTCTCTGCAATAGAATCATAAATTCTTCTTTATCATCTAGAAGAACTTGAGGCGGAAATTCCACATCTACAAGTTCCAGTATTTCTTTTGGGGGTTTTTGATAAATCAACTTCTCCTGAGTATAAACATTAGAGCACACGAATAGAAAAACTGAGAAAATTGTAATGATTTTAATAATATATTTCATTGAATAGTCCTTTTAAAGTTACGTTTATTAAATTAATTACAAGTATAACACATGAGATATGGGTGTCTCTCAAATCATCGACCTCTGATGATAGTTTGGATTGAGTTTATGGTACTTTGTTCTGTTTAATAAGATCCTGAATTTCGTTAAACTTTTCAAAACCTGCTGGGCGTTTTTCGGTGGAATGCATTGATTGTGGACTGTTTCCGTGTAATTGATCAAAAGTGAATTTTTCTCTAACGAGTTTCAATGAAAAAGGGATGACTTGTTCTTTACTGATCTCAGGGCATTTTCCATAGTCTATATCCAGATAGAATTTCTGGTCTTCCAGATGAAAACCCCAGTTGAAAAGAAAGGATGGTGTCAAATCAATGTTGATATTGTCTCCATCCATGAAAATGTCAAAAACTGCAAATCCGATCACATGATATTTACCATTTTTTTTATGGATCAATTGGCATGCGTACCATTCATAATCTTGAAATAGAAAATGCGTATAAAGATGTCCATTCAGGAAGAATTCATCACTGGGAAGGGGCATTGATTTTGTTTCTTCTATTCCATCTTTATCTGTTCCCATCACGGCCGCTGTTATTTTCTGTGATTCATCGCATTGGATCCATTTTCCAGTTACTTCAACCAGAGTTCCTGGATAACCATGACAGGCAAAAAAAACAAATATCGTAATTAAATTTAACAATAACTTACTGATTTTCATAAGAGCCTCCAAAAGATTTTGATGAAGATATCAAAGTAAATTATATGCCATATTGAAAAAACCTATAAAAAGGGATATTGCAAAAATCAAGATTCTTTAACTGTATCAGGTTGATACAGTTTTATTTCATTCTGATACAGTTATTTCCTGTGATATAATATATTACCTGAGTTGAAGTATTAAATAATCGAATAAAAAGGATGTTGTATTATGGGATTTTTGGATAATATCAAAACCGCTATAAATAATGTGAATAAAGGTGGAAGTCAATTTGATCCATCTTGTTTGAATGACGAAATTGCAATGAAGACAGAATGGACCCCTGCGAAAGGTGGTGGCTCAAATTTCTGCAGTCATGCGCTTAAGGAAATCTCGCCAGGACGTATGGAATTTAAAGCAACTACTATGGGAATTGTTTTTCCTTCGGTTTTTCTCGTCGTTGGGCTTGTGGCAATGATTGCAATGTTCATCGTTGGTATACAGAAAAATTTTATAATGGTAGTTTTTGGAGTCCCTTTTGGAGGAATATTTTTTCTAGTCGGTTTTTTTTTACTCCGAAGTTCAATGACGCCAAGGGTCTTTGATACCCGGATAGGATATTATTGGCGTGGAAAAAAAGATGCAGGTCAGGTAGATATGAGAGATATCAAGGAAAACTGTCCTCTTAAAGAGATCCACGCGATTCAGCTGATGTGGGAATACTGTAGAAACAGTTCCAGTAGTGGTGGTAGTAGCTCGTATTACAGCTATGAAATAAATTTAATCCTTAAAGATGCGAGTCGAATCAATGTCGTTGATCACGGGAATCGATCAATTATACTCAAAGACGCTGAAGCGCTTTCTCGATTTCTCGATGTTCCATTATGGAATATGATACAGTAAATCTCTTTTTATACCAAGTACTTCATGCAATCAGTAAATTTGTTAATCGTTGATTTTGAAAACAAATACTGACATTTAGTTGTTTTTTTCCAATTCTTCTTTCAATTCATGATATATCTGGATAGTGGCTTTTACAAGATCTGGTCGTTTTACGCCTTGACCTGGTGGTCTTAAAGCTACAATGTTTGACGCGGCTATTAAAATCCTTGAATCAATATCATAAATACTCATAAAATCTCCTTAAAATACAGTTATTTTCATTTTCCTATATTAAATATAATATTAAAATTCTGCAATTGCAAACAATCATGTATTGATTAATAATGTACAATTTCAATTTATGTGCAAACATCGACACCCTGATTTTTAATCAAGATTTCATAAATGTTAAGGGAATTATTTCAAATAATTATGATTACCATTTTACTTCGACTTCTTTCTTTTCAATATTCTTGTAGAATTTCAGAGGATTTACTTTTGGAAAGTTTCTATCTGATTTTGAGGTACCCCTGTTCCATGGGTTTGCTGGTTGGTCATCAATGCAGACCCAGAATCGGATATTATCAGGAATCTCGCCATGTGCCCAGAATCCCCAACCCCCTTTATTGAGTGATTTAGACTTTGCTGTCCAGGAATCGCCATAGTAATTTTGCTCGTTCATGCCTGTAATGTATTTACCATCATGAAATTCAGCCATACGATAATGATTTCCGCAATATCTCTTGACAATTTCATCTGCTTTTTTTCGACTGGATAATAAATATCCTTTTATCGGGGGAGTCAATTTTACATGCCCTCCGGACCATCCCTGATAATAGGCAGGATGCATTGCGCCGCCTCTTTTTTTTATGGGATATCCAGGTCGCGGAAGATCTGTTACCTTGATTGCCAGAATTGGAAGAGCTTCTTCAACTGACATGTCCCCTTTATACGGATTTCCGCCCGCATTACTGAGATAGACTATCTCCAGCTCCGTGATTTCTTTTGTTTTTTTCCAGGTCAAGGCCTTTCGAATTTCTTCCTGCTGTGAAAAAATTGTGCCAGAAAAGGCGATAACAAAAAGTAGAAAAAAAATAGATAAAATTTTAGATTTCATTCTCTTCCCCCATGATATCCTCATTTACAATAATCTAATTGAAAATGATTCTTTATGTCAAGGGACTTTGTATCCTGATAGCAGACATCCTTTCCTGTTATGAGGAGGTTGATGAAAGAAAATCAACCGAGAATACTGTATTCAACTTAAAAAGCATAAAGTTCCGACTGAAATGCATCTATATGCAAAGGGTGACCATGTGTTTGTAAGGCGACATTTGTTACGCATTCTTACAACAAAAGATTCAATTTTACGCAGTTAATGTTTTGCTCCACAAAGAGATTTGGTATAATTTCAACTTTTTATTATTTATGATATTATAGTTTAGTGGTGTTAATATTATAGAGTAAAAGGAAAGACATGGGAAAATCATTTTTCAGAATGGCTGTTTTTTTTACTTTCTGTGTGTTGGCACTTGTATTCGCGATGCAGTTCCCAAAACGTCATGCAGCAGTAAAAACGAGAGCTACAGCTTGTGCAGCCAATATTAAAATGTTGGAGAATGCATTGGAAATGTACGAAATGGATAATCCAATAAATCAAAAGAAATCTTCTGAAACAACAGTCGTATGCCCAGGTGGTGGACCTGTATCTATAGGTCGGTACGGAAAGGCTCTTTCAAGTGGAGGTTATGTACAAAGATTACCACTATGTCCTACAACATATAGATTTGAAACTTATGAGATAAATAGAAATCCAGAAAGGGATTGGAATCTATTTGTAAGATGCAAAGAACATGGAATATATGAAGAAGCAAAGGAGAATGGCAGAAAAGCAAGAAAAGAATGGAGACAAAATCAGGATGGAAAGTTTTTATTGATTATAGTTACCACAGTAATTGCATGTATATTTTGGTTTTTCATTGGTAAAAATTCAGGTCTAAATGCTATTGAAATCTTGATAACAATTGTTTTTTCAGCATTAATTGTAATGATTATTAGTTTTGGAATATATGAAATACTGCCGTGATTCCTATACTTCAAGACTGTTTTACAATATCAAACAACAAAATAAAATGTTATAATGATAAAGAATTCACCTGCCTTTTTTGTAAATAACCAGGAACTGAGCTCGGAGGTTCTATCGTATGCATATTGATTTTGAATATTTAAATGAATTTGAAATCTCATCTACTACATCAATTGAAATCAACAAACTTTTGAAAATATGCTTTCAGGATACAGGTTATAAAGACAGAGATTATTTCAAACAATTACCTCATTACAGGATTCTAGCACGTTCCAAGGGGGTTTTAGCAGGTCATCTTGGAATCGATTTCAGGGTTATGAGACTGAACGAAAATGCTGTTAATGTTTTCGGAATAATTGACCTTTGTATAGATCCGACTTTCAGGGGAAAAGGTATCAGTAAAATGCTCGTAAAAGAATACGAAAGTATTGCTTTTAATAATCGTGACAGGATAGATTTCTTGTTCCTTGTAACTGATAATCCTAACTACTACACCTCGATGGGATATACAATTACAAATCTTGAAACAACATGGTTAAAAATAGATCAGCATGTAAACTATGGAATTGGGATTGAAAACATTGAAGATGCTTACTTTATGATAAAAAGTGTATCAGGAAAAAAATGGGCTGATGGCAAGCTTGATATGCTTGGATACATGTATTAAAGGTCAACACTTGAGTAAATAATAGTTTAGAAATATATCATATGATGGAATCCTGGAGTTCTCCCTGAAGGTTGGACTGTAGAATCCTTGGTCGCAAAGCATGCGTCACAACCGTTTAATCCTGATATCGCCAATGCCTTTTTTAGATCTGGAATGATAAAACCTGGGGACGTGGAATCGAACGATATTTCTGTTACTGGAAGTATTTTAAAATCTTTATAAAAATTTTGGTCTTGATGTAGTAATTGTTAGTTATGGAAGCTCCAATTGTAATGTGCAGAAACTGATTCAGAGATTTTGCTAAATATGGAGAATTTTTGAGCATATGGTTTAAAAGTGATATTTATTATTTTGTAAAAATTTTTAGAAATGAAATAATTCTTTGAATTCTTTGGACTGCTATTTCATCATTTCCAAGATAGCCTGTTAATGCTTCTAAAAACGCTTTATCAGTTTGGAGCTTCCTGAATTCATCCTTTAAAAATGTAATAGCACATTCTGTACCTTTAGCTAGATCCTTTAAATTTGATCTTCCATCCAGAACAAGTAAATGAAAATATAAGGGTCAAGTCTTTAATGTTAGCAAAAAGCATGTAAAAATTTCTAAAATTATGCTATAATATGAACATGTCTAGACCAATAAGAATAGAATATCCTGGAGCAATATATCATATAACAAGTCGTGGAAATGATAAAAAGAAAATATATCGGAATAATGTAGATAGAAGAAAATTTCTAGAGTTACTTCATTGCGTAAATGTAAAATTTAACTGGTTATGTCATGCATATTGCCTGATGGATAATCATTATCATCTGCTAATTGAAACACTGGATGGAAATCTATCAAAAGGAATGCACCATTTAAATGGAGTATACACTCAGTTTTTCAATAGAAAATGGAGAAGGACAGGTCACATATTCCAGGGAAGATATAAGTCAATATTAGTTCAGAGAGATAGTCATCTACTTGAGGTATGTAGGTACGTAGTATTAAACCCAGTTCGGGCAAAAATGGTAAAATCTGCTGACAAATGGGAATGGTCCAGCTATTGTGGCACGGCAGGTTATGAAAAACCACAGAAGTGTTTAAAACCTGACTGGATTCTAGGTTGCTTTTCCAAACAAAAACAGAAAGCAATGAAAAATTATATTGAATTTGTTGCTGATGGTATCGGAAATGAATCTGTAATGGAAGAAGTTAAAGCTCAGTGTATGCTGGGAACTGATGATTTTATAACTGAGTTTGAAGATTACTTAGCTGGAATTGGGAAAACACCAGAGGTGATAAAGAATCAGAGAATGCTGAAACGTCCATCACTTGAAGTAATTTTTTCTAATGTATTGAAAAATAATCGTTTGAAAAGAAATCGGTTGATAAAAACAGCAGTGTATGATTTTTGTTATTCACAACGTGAGGTTGCTGACTATCTTTCTTTACACTATACAACAATAAGCAGGATAATAAATTGCGTGTAATAATGCTAAAATCAAAGACCTGACCCCTTTTGTTTATGGTTCATTGTGAAAAAATCAAGATTGAACTTCCAGAAAATTTCAGTGAGCAGTCATTCAAGAAAATTTTGACTATAATAAAAAGCTGGCAT
>DAOVTB010000256.1 GCA_030633305.1 Candidatus Muiribacteriota bacterium | reverse complement strand
GCAAAGGTAGCTGAAGCTGTTCGTGAAATCAATTTGAGAAATACTGTAGATCACCTGAAACTTGATCATCTGACTCCTGAAGAACTTGAGGAACTTCCAACAATTGCATTAGTTGCAGCTTGCCGCAAGTTGACTAATTAAAAATAAAAAAAGAAAGAAGACATCGCGCAGAGAACGCTGAGAATGCAGAGGAATAATTTTTTTTACAAAACAGAATCTTTCAAAAATACCGAAAGACAAAAAAATCATTGTCATATGTGCATATGGAGGAAGATCAGTTGCAATTTCAATAAGCCTCAGGCACATTGGATTTAAAAATATCTATATGCTTAAAGGTGGCATTGTTGAACTTGCAAAGTATATGAATCCAAAGATTTATACACTCAAATTTAACCTCTTCATATGATAATTATTTTACCATTATAATCGAATAGCTTAACATATGGTATACTGAAAATACATAAAAACTGACATTATTCAGGTATGGAAAAATGAACACTATTAAAGATAACTTTATAGAAGCCCACTTTGAGGCAAAAGAATACCTTGCTATTTTTAAAAATATCCTCCCTTTAATGGCGAAGGAATATGATTTAAAAAAGTTTAATGACCTTATAAAATTCTTTCACGAGCACATTATCCCTCATTTTAATGAAGAAGAAAATTTTTTTCAGACACTCCTTAATGATAATCCAAAACAAAAAATACTTTCAATAATTATCAAAATACAGAAAGAACACATTGAAATACTGGCAATGTTCGAGTTATTTTCTGAAAAAATCAAAACTGTTGATAATTCTAAAGGTTCAGAAATTGATCTGATACATTCATGTATCACTCTTATAGATGCTATTCTAAAACATGCTGATTATGAAGATAAAAATCTGGCACCACTATACTAAACTACATACCAATTCAACTTTAATCCTATCTGGATCTTCAAAAAAAATAGCGTGATAATCCGTGCTACCCGCATGTGGATATCTATCCATGTATAAAAAGGTACAGCATTTTTTTTCAAGTTTGGATTTAATTTTTTCTAATTCACTTACTGATTCTATATGGAACGCCAAATGGTTGAGCCCGGTTCGACACCTATGATATGAAGGTTTTTTAAATCTACTTCCGGTTTGTACAAAGACTATATACGTTTCTTCCAATTTCATGCTGAAACCATCATCCCATTCCTGAAAAAGTGAATAACCAATTTCAGTTAAAAACCATTCCCAGAAATTCCTGCTTTTTATTAAATCACTGACATAAAGTTCAATATGATGAAGTAGACCAGTTTTCACAATCGCTCATTCTCCCAGAAATTCCAGGGCAAGCATTGTTGCATCATCCCGAAAACTTGGTTTATCTTCCGATCCCGAAAAACGTGTTAGATGATCCATAAGCGTATTCAACTGTTCTTTAAGCGATAAATCTCTTGTTTTTTCTAAACAGGCAATCAATCTTTCAATCCCAAATTCACTATTTCCCGATCTACATTCGGTAATTCCATCAGTAAAAAGAAAAATTTTATCCCCATCAGAAAGCTTGATTTTCTCCATAGTAAATGGCATTGGTACTGGTGACATCAATCCCAGAGGAAGACCATGTTTTTCAAGTAAAAATGCTTTCTTACCATCTGAAGGTATTACAATTACAGGAGGATGTCCAGCCGAAGATACGGTTAGTGTTCCATCGCTTGATATCCTCATAAACAAACCAGTAATAAATCTATCGGATGGCATGGATTTGGCGAGTTCTTCATTTAATTTTGTCATTACTTTCTTTACTTTGAAATACCCTCGACAGTTTTGCAAAGCCATTTTCGCCATCATGGTAAGTAATGCAGCAGAAGTTCCGTGTCCAGTTGCATCTCCTAGAAAAATACTTCTTGTATCATTGTCCTCAATAATATCTTCAAGAAAATCACCAGAGACCTTCTGATACGGTTCAAATAAAAGAGCACTTTTCAACCACGGCAAAGTACCAATATATGACATTGTTGATTGCTGGGACTGAGCGGCCATCCTTAAATCCTGGTCCATTTCATTATTCAAATCCAAAAGTAACTTATTATTTTCTTCTAGAAGAGTCTGTTTTTCAACTAACTCAGATATATCATCAATTATCACAAGAATCATAGGTTTAGCTCTAAATGAAATATTTCTGGTTGAGATTTGGAAATGTTTGCTTATCTTTTTTCCATCAATATAAAATGATCTATCAATCTGTACTTTTGTTACAGGCTCTTTATCTTTGAATGTTGAGATCAATCCACTTCGAATTTGACAAATATCACAGCTACTTGTATGACCACATTCTTTTCCCTCTTCAACACAATACATACAACCAATAGTCTCGCCACACATCTTCCCTATTAGTTCTTTTTCCAGTGGCTGAAACAATTTTAGAAAGGGATCATTAAATCTAGACATCTTAAGGTCAGTATCTGTAATAAAGACAGCAGAATGAATATTATCCAGAACGGTGTTCAGGAATTTATTGGATTCATGCAGGTCAGATAGTTCAAATTTCATATTTTAATACCATTTTCATTTTTTTATTAGATTTTATAGAGTAACGTACTGATTATATTTATGTCAAATTTATATACTCCCAGATTCATTGAAAAAAGTAATCTTTACTACTGGCAAAGATTCTCTTATAATATAGTCTAATAGAATCTAGTAACAGATGTAGATCAATAGAAACATAAGAAAAACAGTCGGAGAAATATATGAACTCAAAAATATTTATTTTAATACTCACACTAATAATAACAATAAGCGCACCTGTTTACAGTAATAAGATAACCTTATCAGTTGAAAAAGGAAATAACCAGTCCATGCTCGTAAATTCTACATCAGAGCCTTTTATTGTAAAAGTAATGGATCACAATGGAAAAGGTATTGCAGGACAGAAAATCAGCTTTATAATAGGCGAAAAGCCTTCTAAAGATAAAGCCTTTCAATTAGAACCGGCTTTTTTAATAACAGATGATAAAGGATATATTTCATACAGCATAAAAAGTAATGAAATACATGGAAATTATTCAATTATCGCCCTGGTGTCTGAAAAACCTGAAACATACGTAAAGTTGTCAGCTAATGTCAAAGAAGCCTCCTGGGTAATGTATATTCTTTTCGGACTTGCAGGCGGACTTGGAATGTTCCTTTTTGGGATGAATCTGGGGAGTGACGGATTACAGAAAATTGCTGGTAAAAAGATGAAAGTATTTCTTTCTAAAATTACAAATAATAAATTTATGGCAATTTTTACTGGAATAATGATTACAGCAGTAACACAAAGTAGCTCGGCCACAACTGTTATGCTGGTTGGATTCGTAAATGCATCCCTTATGTCCTTTGCTCAGACTCTCGGAGTCATCATGGGTGCAAATATTGGAACAACAATTACAGTTCAGCTGATTGCTTTTGATATTTCGACTTATGCATTGCTTATGATTGGTATAGGATTTCTTCTGAAATATTCATCTAAAAAGGAAACAAAATATATTGGAAACATTATTCTAGGATTTGGTTTTATCTTCTATGGCATGAAAGTGATGAGTTTATCCATGTCGCCTCTAAGAAGTTATCCCGCATTTAAATCTCTCCTTGTCAGCATAAGCCAATATCCGATAAGCGCAATATTTGGCTCAATGTTATTTACAGCATTGATTCAAAGTAGTGGTGCAACAATCGGACTTGTTGTTGCATTTTCCAGCCAGGGACTCATCGATCTGAATTCAGCTATTCCATTAATTCTTGGCGCACATACCGGGACTTGTATTACTGGATGGATTGCATCTATAGGAGGATGTGTAGAAGCAAAAAAAACAGCTTTATTGAATGTGATTTACAATTTACTGGGAACATTGTTATTTATTCCATTTCTTTATAAATTTGCACCTTTTTCAAGTCTGGTAAGAATGTTTACTTCTCCTTTTTCTACTTCCGCGGCCAGAGAAGTTGCAAATGCACATATGATATCAGCGATCATAAAGGTCATGCTACTAGTTCCGTTTTATGATCAAATCATAAATATTGCAAATAAAGTCATTACAGATGATTCGGCTCATGGTAAGCCTAAAATACGAACAAAATATCTCAGTGAAAATCTGATTCAAATGCCTGAACTGGCTCTTGGTAATGTGGCTAGAGAAATTTCAAGAATGGCGGGTCATGTTGAATATATGATGAACAATGTTTTTCCAATTCTTGAAAAATCAGATGATGAAGTAATCGAAGATATCCTGTTTCGCGAAGAAAAAGTTGATTCTCTTCAATACGAAATCACTAAGTATCTTTCTAGACTGTCAGAGGGAACATTGACTGAAGAACAAAGCGCAATAATGGTGAAATACATGCACATTATAAATGATCTGGAAGGACTGGCTGATCTTATTGATAAAATTATTGTCCCCTTTGCCAGAAATAAAGAAGATGATGATATTAGATTTTCACAGGAAGGCTTTGACGAATTAAAAGAAATGTTTAATAAAATAAATGAACTGTTTATGCTGTCTATCAATGCTTTTGCTACTGGGAATCATACTCTGGCTGAAAAAGTACTAAAGTCTCATTTCAGAATCTACAGACTTGAAAAAGAGCTGAGAACATCTCACATGAAAAGAGTCCTTGATGGCAAAGGAGAATCGCTTGAATCCTCAACTCTTCATCTTGATCTCTTAAACTGCTTTAAAAGAATCAATACTCATTCAGTAAATATTTCAAAAGCCATAACAGGCGAATGGTTCAGTTTTAAATCAAATTATTCTCTTGATGAAGAAGCATAAAATTTTCTCTCTTTAAAACAAGTCAATAGTAACAAGTTTTGATTTTCCTCTTATGAAATATAAGGCCTTTGAATCAAAATCAAACTTTCTATCCCTTATAACAGATATTGAAATTGTTTTAGAAATTCTGTTAATAAGATTTGCCTGAGAATCATATGTTTCAATGTATCCATTTCCTGAAACATCTTCGAGGTAGATCATAAAATCACCATTTTTAGATACCTTATGAAAAAGACGAACAATAGAAATTGAATTTTCCAATTCAAAAGGACCTTTTTTATCATAAGTGTTTCCATTAGCATCACATATATTTATAAAATATTGTTTCGAATTGAAACTACATGTTATAAAAAATAATTCTGGAATCAAAATACCGTTACTTCTATCAGATATCACAGATTTTACAATTCCATTTTCATAGTCAATACAAACCGCTCTTCCAAAATAATAATCCTGTACACAAATCATTTTATTTTCATTTGATAGAAACAACATTCCGGGAAATTTAAAAAGAGGAGATTCTTCTACAAAATCAGGAAAAGAAAGTAAAACATCAGAATTACTGTTAAGTTTAAATACTTTTCCATTTTCTATATTAGTTAAAATATACCAATCTTCTCCAGATTTATAAAAATCAATGATTTTATCACGATATTTTTCAACTGAAAGTACTTTAATTAACTTATTTTCAACAATTTTATATATAATACCATTACTAAGTCCATATAGAATATTCTCAAATATTCTTAAACAATTAATTTTTTTACCTAGATC
>DAOVTB010000325.1 GCA_030633305.1 Candidatus Muiribacteriota bacterium | reverse complement strand
TGGTTCAACAGGAAAGCCTAAAGGTGTAATGGTGGAACACAAAGGTGTACCTAACCTGGTTATGTGTCAAACTGATAGTTTTAATATTGATTCATCCAGCAGGATTCTGCAGTTTGCTTCGGATAGTTTTGATGCAGCCGTTTCTGAAATTTTTACTGCGTTATTCAATGGTGCAGTGCTTGTTTTGGTTTCTTCAAAAAGAAAAAAGGATATAGGTAGCCTGATTCAACTTATAGATGAAGAGAAAGTAAGTGTAGCTACAATTCCACCGGCATTGCTTGAAAGCTTTCCGCCAGAAACAAAATTACCATATCTGAAAACATTAGTAGTAGCCGGGGATGTGTGTACTCAGAAACAGATGGACGACTGGAGTAGCGGAAGGTTGTTGATAAATGCCTATGGGCCAACTGAGGCAACAGTATGTGCAACGATACACAGATTTAATAAGGGTGAATCAAACAGAGTAATAGGTAAACCGATAAAAAATGGACAAATATACATCCTAGACGAATTTCATAGTCCCGTGCCTGTCGGCGTAAACGGTGAAATGTATATTGGCGGTGTTGGTTTGGCAAGAGGATATTTAAAACGTCCGGATTTAACGAAAGAGCGCTTTATAGAAAACCC
The DNA here is from genome assembly GCA_030633305.1 of Candidatus Muiribacteriota bacterium. Classification (GTDB taxonomy): domain Bacteria; phylum Muiribacteriota; class DAOVTB01; order DAOVTB01; family DAOVTB01; genus DAOVTB01. The sequence goes on along the minus strand of DAOVTB010000325.1, from coordinate 2,461 downwards.
TTTCATTACTGAAGAAGAAAAACAGAACGGTCATAATCTGTATATATATAAGTCAGGTGATCTGGGCAGGTGGCTTCCAGATGGAAATATTGAATATATAGGCAGAAATGACAATCAGGTTAAAATAAGAGGATTCAGAATCGAGCTTGGAGAAATTGAATCGCAGATATCAGATTCTGACCTTATAGAACAGGCCGTAGTGCGATGTCAGGAACGCGATGAAGGTGATCGGTTTTTAACCGCTTATTATACTCCTTCCAAGTCGCATAAGAATAAAGGACAACAGCAGGATAATGAAGTTTTTATTGAATCATGGCAATCTCTCTACGATAAGCAGTTTGTAACAGCGCTGGATGCTGATGCTGATTTCTCAGGCTGGGCCAGTTCGTTTTCTGAAAAAGATATTCCTTTGAACGAAATGGAGGAATGGAGGGATTCTACAATTGATAGGATCCTGTCTCTTAAACCTGAAACTGTTTACGAGATCGGTTGCGGCACAGGACTGCTTATGCATCCTCTGGTAAAACATATAAAAAATTATGTTGGTATTGATTTTTCTGAAAGTACGCTGAACAGAGTGAGAGCAAGTTTGGCAAGTAAAAATATACAAAATTCAAAAGTGTTTAATGCTCGAGCTGATGAACTTGACAGTTCCAGGATTTTAGAGAATATTGCTGAAGTTGATACGGTCATTGTAAACTCAGTTGCACAGTATTTTCCTAATATTGAATATATGGATGATGTGATATCCAAAGCGGCTAAAATAATCAAAAAGGGAAGAATATTTCTGGGAGATATAAGAGATTACAGGCTTTTTAACGAGTTTCATTCTTCAATTATTGTATACAAAAATCTTAATGGATTATTACCGGAAGGCACTAAGATTCCCGATGCCATAGAACAGAATCTTAAAAATGAAAAGGAACTGCTGATTGATCCAGGATTTTTTATTGAGTGTGCAAAGAAGTACAAAAAAATAAAAAATATTGAGATTGTTCCGAGAAGGGGTATCGCGTCACATGAGATGAACAGATTCAGATATGATGTGATCCTTAATATTGACAGTGAAGAAAGTTCAGAAACTCAGACAGACATTACATGGACAGATTACGATATAGGGATTTCTCCTGCTGAATTGCTGAAAAGCGCTCCTGAATATCTGGCGTTGAAGAGTTATCCTAATTCAAGAATAATGAATGAATGCAGATTAACTGAACTTTTATCAGAAAGTGATGAAAGAGCGATTTCCGAATACGTTCGTTTAAAGACTGAAAAATCAGATATCTATAATATCGAAGAACTGTATAACCTTGCTGCTGAGAATAAATATGAACTTTATATAACCATGTCCCTTAAAGATAAATCATGTTATGACATGGTTTTTTATAAAAACGGTTTGAAACAGATTAAAGAAAACATTAACAGGGAATATGTGAATTATCAATCTCCTGAGATTTTTACCAACAATCCGGTTAAGAATTTTCAGCAGAGTAAAATATCTGTCGAAGAACTGCGAAGTTATCTGTTATCTGTTCTTCCAGACTATATGGTGCCGTCATTCTTTATTGAACTAGAGAAAATGCCCTTGAATACAAGTGGAAAGATCGATACAAAATCACTTCCAAAGCCTGAACTAAAAGCAGATCATGCAAACTATGTCGCTCCCCGAAATGAATGTGAGGAGAAACTTTGCTCTATCTGGCAGGAAGAACTCAGGATAGATAAAATAGGAATAGAAGATGATTTCTTTAAACTCGGCGGTAATTCTATTCTTGCAATAAAACTTGCACAGAAAATGAGTAATGAGTTTAATACTGATATAGATGTATTATTGATACTCAAGATGAAAAATATAAAAAGTATTGTTGAAGAAAGCGGTATAGGCGCTCCAGACGACAGCGAAAAGGAAGTTTTTGATGAAGGAGTGATCTGATGAATATGTTTAAATTTTTATTATTTCTCAGAGAAAGCCAGTTTTATTTATGGCTGGAGAATGGGAACCTGAGGTTCAAACAGTTAAAGCAGCTGGAGGATAAGGCAGAAATTTTAAAACAGTTGAAGGATAATAAAAATTTAATCGTTGATATTCTAAATCATAATAAGGTTTTAAGTGTAGATGATTTTAAAAACAGGGTTATTTATAAAGATCCTGCTGTCCAAAAGTATTCTCTTTCATTCGCCCAGGAAAGGCTGTGGTTTATCGAACAGTTTGAAGGCGGCAGCTATACATATAATGTGCCTATTTTTTTTAAACTACCTGAAGATGTAGACATACAGTCATTCGACAAAAGCATACAGAGTATTGTGTCAAGACATGAAATTTTAAAGACCGCATTCCATAGTGATAAAAGCGGCGGAGACTTTCAGTATATTCTTGATGATCAGGTTGTTGTAAAAAAAAAAGATATTTTAGAAAGTGATCTCTCGTCAGTACTCAGAAAGGAATTATATACAGTTTTTG
>DAOVTB010000092.1 GCA_030633305.1 Candidatus Muiribacteriota bacterium | reverse complement strand
TTTCGGACCAGGATATAACTCATGTTGAAGAACATGAAAAAATACTTTATGAAAACGTAAGGAAAGCTTTTAACAGTAATAATGTAATTCCATGTACAGAATGTAATTATTGTCTTCCGTGTCCTGAAAATGTATGCATTCCTAATCTTCTCTCTTTATATAATAACTTTAAAATTTATGGAGACATAAAACAGGCAAAACAGATTTATAATATTCTGATTGAACAAAAGGTTGATGCATCAAGGTGCAGCGGCTGTGGAGATTGTGAGAAAAAATGTCCACAGAATATTGAGATTATAAAAATTTTGAAAAAAATCGAAATAGAGTTTAAATAACTCCATTTGATTATTACCTGAGTTGAAGTATTATTTTATTCAAATCGAAATTTATTCTCCAATCTGTTATAATTATCAAATATTTTAATTACTACCTGAGCTGAGCGATTGTTTGGAATTCAGATGTGATGATATCTTTAGGCAATAAGATTTTTGAAAAACGCAGGCATACCCAGCAGGTACGTCGAGGCTTTTCAAAAAATAGCCATAAGTCTTAGTGCCAAAGAGATTAGTGCAGATGTTTTCAAACAATCGCTCAACTCAGGTACTATCTATTAGGAGTGTTTATGAAATTTTTATTATTTGTATCATTACTGTTTTTTATTTCAGTCAATTTTCTTTTCCCCGCTAGTGATTTTTACACCCTTCCCTATGGTATCGGATTTATCGACACGCAGGGTAATATCACAAAAGTAGATAGTACAACTAGACTTGGAGAATACTCCGAAGGACTTGCTCCTGCACTTCTGGCATTAAAAGATAAACCAGAAAAACAAAAATGGGGATATGTAGACGGAAGTGGTAAAACTATAATCGAACCTCAATTTGACAGTGCAGAATCATTCAGTGATGGATTGGCAATTGTAGAAAAAAGACGTTATGAATATATTTATATCGATAAATCTGGTAAACAGGTTATCGATGATTTTTTCAATAAAGCCTATCCTTTTAAGGATGGAATTGCACGAGTAGAATCAAAAAAAAATGGAAATCAGTTTATTAATAAAAATGGTACAAGTCTCTTTCCACAACTCAAATTTTCAAAATTTAATGATTTTTCTGAAGGTCTTGCACAATGTGTAATCAAAATTAAAGCCAAAAGAGGATTCAAGGAAACAGTAGTATTTATTGACTCGAAAGGAACTATTGCCTTAAAACTAAATGGTTATGGAATTCCTGGTGCTTTTTCTGAAAATCTGGCATATTACTCTATTCTAGGCCAGCATAAAAGCGGATATATCAATAAAACTGGTGAATTTGTATTAAAAACATCTGAAAAATTTCATACTGGCAGAAAATTTTCAGATGGATTTGCAGCAGTTCAGGAAAAAGATGGAAAAAAATGGGGATACATTAACAAATCCGGAAAACTTGTGATCCCTTTTCTTTTTGATAAAAACACTGGTAACTTTTCTGAAGGGTTATGTTGTGTTGTTAGAAACAACATGTGGGGAGTTATTAATAAGCAGGGAAAAGTTATTATCCCTCTTATTCATGGTTCTGCAAGAAAAAGTAAACCATTTAAAAACGGAGTTGCCTTCTTTGGCGGAAAATACTTCAACAAAGATGGAAAATTACTCTGGGATCCAAATGGCGAATTGCCTGAAGATAATGGAGATGGAAAAATTTTTCATGATGATAACACCTTATATCCTGTTGAATATACGGATGATAAAGCAAAGCGGAAATTATGGGGATTTATCAATTATAAGGGTAAATTAAAACTTAAAGGTTATAAATATGTAAGTAGATTTTCAGAAGGCTATGCTTCAGTCACTCCCTATAATGAAGATGATCCTTATTCAGATCTCAGAGCATTCATCAACAAATCAGGAAAACACATAACTCAGCAGCTTTTCACCAATGCAAATAATTTTTCTGATGGAATGGCAAGGATAAAAGTAAAAGGATCTTATGATTACGGTTTCATCGATACCACCGGAAAAATAGTCCTCCCTGCAAAGTTCAGTTCTGCTTCTGATTTTCATTATGGTGTATGTGAAGTAAAAATTGACGGCAAATATAAATATATTGATAAGACAGGTAAAATCCTCTTTGAAAATTATGATTTTACAGACACAAGTGATTTTTCAGATGGTTTTGCATTTATACGATACAAAATCGTAGATGAAAAAGGAAAAAAAATCTATAAACAAGCATATATAGACCCTAAAGGGAAATCTGTCTTTAATAATCTGAATATTGTAGATGGCGGCAAATTTTCAGATGGACTTGCCATTGTTACCTGTACAGATAAAAAAGGTTGGGATAAATTCAAGTGTGTAATTGATACCACTGGTAAGATTGTTTTTAAGATTAAAGATAATGTGTCAAATATTAGAAATTTTTCTGAAGGTCTTGCTGCTGCATATGATAAGAAAACAAAACGCTATGGATTCATTGATAAAACTGGGGAATGGGTGATTAAGCCCAGCTGGTCAAAGATATACGATTCCTTTCATAATGGAAGATGCTGTGTAAAAGATGAGGATAAAGGGCAATATTGCTGGGGTTATATAAACAAAACTGGTCGACTGGTAATTCCATATATTTTTGAAGGTGGAAGATCCAGTTATGGTGATTTGTTTTCAGGAAGATTTCAAAATAGTCTTGCACAATTTAAAGGTACATACTATGATCGATATGGTAATTATATATGGCCTCCTGAATCAACTATTTCCTTACCTCCAATTCAAATTTCCTCTAGTGATTCAAAGACTACTGACATTTCCAGTAACCCTGAATCAAAATCGACACTAGTGTCTTCTGACAGTTTAAAAGATGCTGACATTTTAAAAGATGCTGACATTTTTTATCAAAATAGAAATTACACTGATGCCTTTAAAATTTTTAAAAAGTATGCTGACAAAGGCGATGCTTCAGCTCAATTTAAACTTGGGCAAATGTACAGTAATGGTTTAGGTGTAAAAAAGAATAGAAAAAAATCCACACAATACTATGGAATGGCAGTTAAACAAAATTATCCTCCTGTACAAAATATGATTGGTGAAATGTTATTTAACGGTTCTGAAGGGAAAAAACCTGATCATAAAGCTGGAGTGGATTGGTTTAAAAAAGCAGCTGATCAAGATTATCCTGAAGCAATGCTCAACCTTGCTCTTGCACATATTGAAGGGAAAGGTACTTCAAGAAATAAAGATGCCGCATCAAAAATTCTTGATAAAGCGTTTATTAAAACACAAGATGATGAATTAAAAGCAAAGTTGAAAAACATATACAAAAAACATTTTTCTGAGAAAACAAAAATTGTAGAACCAGAAATTGAGAAACCTGAGAATAATGTATCTGTTATTCCTGAAAGAAAAATAGATAATACTAACAGATGTATTAAATGTGGTTCAATAGAATCTGGAAAATTCTGTCAGAACTGTGGTTCAAAAATGAAAAAAGAACCAATGAAGTGCAGAAATTGTTCAGAGATACTAAAACCTGGAATAAAATTCTGTAGTAATTGTGGAACATCTACTACACGAGATAAAAAGATCACTAAAAAGAAAAAGCAAATTATTTGCAAAAAATGCACTGAGATACTTAAACCAGGAGAAGAATTTTGCGCTAATTGTGGAACAGAAACAGTTATCAAGAAAAAAACAGTTGTAAAGACTTCAAGTCCCAAACAGAATTATAAAAACGGAATGAAGCATTATAATAAAAAAAGCTATAGTAAAGCATTTAATAAATTCAAGAAATCCGCAGACAAAGGAAATGCAAATGCCTTGAATATGCTTGCGGAATGCTATTACAATGGACAGGGAACCAAAAAAAGTAAATCAAAAGCACTCAAATATTATAAAAAAGCAGCAACAAGAGGATCATTAAAAGGACAGTACAGTCTTGGCTGGATGTACAGTCATGGAGAATCAACTGGTATTAACTATTCCTCTGCTGCCAAATGGTATCTTAAAGCTGCAGAAAATGGTCATAGTAGCGCGCAAAAAGAACTTGCAAAACTTTATGACACTGGTAATGGCGTTTTGAAAGATCCATATGAATCTTTTCGATGGTACAAAAAGTCAGCTCTTCAAGGGGATTCAATAGCTCAGATCAATACTGGAGTAAAATATGAGCATGGCAAAGGTGTTGGAAAAGATAATAAAAAAGCTGTCTACTGGTACAAAAAAGCAGTTGATCAAGATCAGCCGCGTGCAATGATCAATCTTGCACTTGCTTACTTTAACGGAAGAGGAGTTCAAGTTAATAAATCTAAAGGAGAAAAACTTCTAGAAAAAGCTTATGAAAAAGCAAATACAGAAGAAATGAAAAAAGAGATTGAAAATATCTATAAAGATTTAATTAAAACAGAAACAGTAAATTCTGATAAACAGGAATTCATAGATTATGTCCAGAATAAAATCGAACCTCTTTCAAGTTTAGAAAATATTGCACTCGATACATACACAAGTGTTACTGGTAAAAATTATACAAATGATAAAACCTTCTACAGAGCCCTTACTAATACGATCATACCAAAATTTGCATTATTCAAGAAAAAAATTGTCTATATAAAATTAAAGTCACCACGTTTAAAAAAGCTCCATCAAATGATTATAACTTCTGTCAGAACCAGATACACAGCTTTTTTGAAAATGAAAACTGCGATTGAAACCAGTGATGCAAGCCTGATAAAATATGCAAACAGCCTTCTTGAAGATGCAACAAAATACCTGAATCTTTATTTAAAAGAACTTAATAATATCAAATCAAGCTATAAATAAAAAGAAAACTAAACTGCATTTCCCAGTTTAAAAACCATGACTGTGATTTGGCTCTGGTGTAGGAACAGGTGTTGGAGGACGCGACTGATGACTTGTGCATGCAGCACCACTTCTTGTAATTGTATTGCATTGTGATGAAAATCTAGTCCTGTTACAATCAGGTCCAAATGCCGTTGAAATATCTGGATTCGTACCTGTAATATAACATTGAGCTCCAGATTTAGTTTTAGCTACTTCATTTTTATCTTTATCAATACTTTCAGATTCTACAAATTTGTCATCATCATTATCTTCTGTGGTAACAAAATGTTCTTTTGTTTTTTCAAACTTTGCTCCCAGGTTTTCATCATCATTCCAAAGCCATTTACCTCTTACCCTTTGCAATTGTGAATTACTCAGCAATCTTTTTCGTGATTTAAAAAAACCATTTTTTGAAGAAATAATATATCCAGATGTAAGTTTAAGACTTTTCTTCTTACTTTTACCATCTAATCCAATAGTCCCCTCATAAACAAGAAAATTATTATCAGGTTCATCTACTTCTATTTCAAATTCTGTTCCCCAGACTCCTACAAGAACAGACTTTGTAGAAATATTAAACTTTCTTTTCTTTTTTACAACTTTAAACCATGTACTCCCTCGGAAAATAAAAATATTCTTGTTTTCAAGTTTTACAAATGAGTCTTCAATCAATTTTATTGTACATTCACCTGGAAAAAAAATCGCAGCTCGTGAATATTTTCCGGTCTTAACATATACAGTTTTCTCAAATATCACTTTTTTTCCAGCTTGTTTCCAGTTATTTCCATCAGTTGAATAAGTTACAGTTCCTTCATATGGCATCAAAATCACTTTGTTTCTAGAATATAGATGCAGTGAACAAAATAATATCAAAAGAAATATAGTTGCTTTTTTCATAATGACTCCTTTTTAAATCTTAATTTATAATTAATATTATTGTATCACATGAAAATATACATTTATAATTTTCTGAATTCTCTGTGCTCTTGTTTTCTTATCTTCTTTGCGCCTCTGTGCCTTTATGTGATATTCTTGAATAAGGAAAAAAGAGAGGTTTCACATGGACAATCCAACTCCGGAAAAATGGTATGGTAAAAGATTAATAAATAGAATTAAAGATCAGCATATCGGTATATGTTTCAAAATCATCAGGAAAAGTTTTCAGTCAAAATTTAAAACTGGTGGTACAGTCAAAGAAGTTGCACAAAAAATCAGATTTTCACCAACAGCACTTATGACACTGGAAAAAGGTGTTGATGACCATATAAAGAATCTCCTATCTTTATTTGAAAGATTAGTTACCTATTTTCAAATAGATATTGAAGACTTCGCTTATTTCGTTGAATTTAAAAGAAAAGTATCAAAGAAAGTTAAAAAGAAGAAAAGTTCAGCAGAAAAAAAGACCAAGCGACTCAATGTAATTATAAAAAATGGTTTGGAAGAAGCTTTACAGGTCAGAATTCACCGGACTGGTGACGACGACATCGAAATTGAATTATTTGATACTACAAAGAAAAGATCCGGTGCCCTCTGGATAGCGCCTGCAGTTCAAAAATTTGATAATGCTACTGAAATTCATATGCCTGTTGTTAAGAAGACTCTTAGGCAAAAATAAACAGAAAATATCTAGAGGCAAAACTTCAAACTCTGTTTCAATCAAAATATTGGATAATAAATTTCGGTTAACTGATAATGGTTGAAGGTTTTGATATTAAATCCTGTATTAATTAAAACGGGAGGGTCATACCCTCTGGGGCACAGGCAGACCCTCCCCTACAATATTTTAACAATTATTTTTCTTGTTTTTTCTCTGCGTTCTCAGCGCTCTCTGCGCGAGACCTTTTATTTCTTTGTGTTAATCAAATAACGCATAATATCGTTTCTTATTATACTTATAAGATTTAATAAGTTTTGCGTTTCGCAGTTTACCAAGTGCTCCAATTACTTTAGCTCTGGTCATTTTTGAGCTTCTAATCAGTTGACGGATTGTTTTTGGACCATATCTGTCAAGTAAATAACGTAGTTTTGATGCACCAAAATCTGTTAGTGTTTCACATATTTGTTTCTGCATTTCTCGCCCTAATGGACCAGCAATCACATATGGTTTATAACAAGTTTCATCTTCAAATCGTCTGTTCCAGAGGAAATCATACTCAAGCAGAAATCTCTTGATTACATCTTTACCAAAACGATTATCTGTTTTTACAACAACTATATTTTCAGTATTCCTAACTTCTGCAGAACCAGAATAGTTGTAAGATCCAAATATCATTGCATTTTTATTCACAATAATAACTTTATGGTGCAAAATAGGTGAACGAAAATGATCAAGTTCAATTTTCTTTGTTTCCTTATTCCATCCATAAGCATTAGTTCTAAATTTATAACGGATTTCAATATTTTTAAGTTTAAGTTCCTTGATCTTTCCTTCAAGAACAGGTGCCATTAGTCCAATTCTTTCTGGACCTGCTTCAATCATCGAATGATCAAAAAGAAGTCTGAATTTAGCTCGAGGATATTTCCGAGCAAGTTCTATAATTTTATTTGCAATCCTTCTATGAGTGAAACTGAACATTGCAAGATCAACAGAACCGTTTCTCTTTACTGTATCTAAAAGTTTTAGGATCCTTTCATCAATTTTATTGTATTTATAATCCAAAAGGCTATCAGTATGTTCCATATTAAAAACTGTTTCGAATACAGGTTTTCTAGAAATAGGATAAATCCTTTCAGGAGTTATGATTCCTGCCCTTGCAACAGTATAATAATTCCACAACCTTGCAAATTGATTAGCAAATACTCTTGATATCACTGGCGCATCAAGAAAAAACATCCTGTTTTCTGCAAATGTATCATCTGAACTTTTGGAAATATTAGATGAACCTATGAAGCTATGAACAGGTACATCTGAACGATCATCGTAAAATACACCAAATTTTTCATGCATAGTACCAAAAATCTTTTTTCCAGTATTCAACGTGTAACATCTTCTGAAAACTTCAAATGATTTTTTTGTACATACTTTTACCTGAAAATCAAAAGATTTCCCTTCCTTCCTTGCTTTATTTTCAGCTGTTTTGACACCATCAACAAATTTCTTTACATTAGCTCCAGTCCAACCTGCAGCATTATCAAGTATCACTTTTACCTGAACATTATCATTCAAAGCTCTTTTGATCACTTCATCATATACAAGTTTGTAATCAAAATTATACATAACTATTTTTATAACACCACCTACTGGAGTCCTTTGAACAAGATCGTAAACTCCATTATTCAAAGTTGCTGGAATCACTTTTCCATCTTTAAGTGTGATTGTACGTTGATTATTAAATGGTGAAAACCCACCATTTGGTGCCAGATAGAATTTGACATCCAGTGCAGCCAGTGACAATGAGAAAACAAAAAACAATAATACTGATAATACAAAATACTTTTTAATCATTTAACTCTCCCTCTTATTTAGGTTTTATTTCTTTAAATTCATATCAAGAAAATCACGCCATTTTTCCATTCCATCACCAGTTTTTGAGGATAATTCAATAATTTCAATAGCTGGATTCACTTTTTTTAGATTCTCCCTGATTTTGTTAATATCAATATCAAGATAAGGAAGTAAATCTATTTTGGAAATAATACAGAGCTGTGATTCACGAAAAGCAAGAGGATACTTCAATGGTTTATCCTCCCCTTCAGTCACACTAAGTAAAATCATGTTTTTATGGGAGCCTACATCAAATTCGGCAGGACATACAAGATTTCCAATATTTTCAACAAAAAGAAGTTCTACATCATCAACTCCCATTTCTTTTGCTGCTGCAGCTATCCAACCTGCTTCAAGATGACAATCTCCACCAAAAGGACCAGTATTTATCTGATAAGCTTTTACACCTGCGGCAGCAACTCTTTCAGCATCGAGTGTTGTATGAATATCTCCTTCAATAACTCCTATTTTAGTATCTGTATATTTAACAGTAGATTCAATTAATGATGTTTTTCCACTACCAGGAGAACTCATCATATTGATAAGAAAAACACCTTTATCTGTCATGCTTTTCCTTAATTCATCCGCAAGCCTGTCATTCTCGCTAATTATCTTCTGCATTACTTTTATTTCTTTCTTTTCCATTATTAAGCTCCTTTTGTCAATTTCAAATGTAAATAATACAGAATAATTATATCAGAACACGTTGTTGGATGCATTAAAACATTAAGAAAAAAAGAAAAGAAGACATCGCGCAGAGAACGCGAAGGACGCAGAGGAAATTATTATCGAATAGTATTAAGCTTATTTAAAGCAGGTTCATAGAAAATACTTGAAGGAAATTCATCAACTATCTTGCGATACATTTCAATTGCGTTAATCATATAGCCCATCGCTTCATGACATTCTCCACAGATAAAGCAGGCTTCTGGAACAAGTTCAAGGCCGAGTTCATTATTAATGATTATTCCAACAAGTTCAAGGGTCTTGTATCTATAGGTTTTTATTCCAAATCCAAAATAATCTGTAGTTTTGAGTGTTTTAAGTAATCTTGCTGCTGCAATCATTACAGTGAATTTTTCTGGAGCTTCAGGATAATCCATTATGCATTTGATGAAAGCCTGTGCTGCAATTTTGTTTTCTTCCAAAAACATCTGCATATAACCAGCCCGATATATAGCTCTGGACCGTAGAAGAGATTCAGGGAAATTCATTATGATAATATTAAAATGATTCCGGGCATCAGAGTATTTTTTTTCTGCTACGAAATCAATAGCCTTCTCAAATTGTTCTATATCAGTAAGTAACTCGCCTTCAGAATTGAGAAGTAACTGTTTTCTTGCATAGTCGACTCCATCTTTCATTCCCATGTCATATGCTGGCTGATAAGCTTCATCAAGTCCAGTTCTATATCCTTTAAAATTTCCTTCCCGATATCCTTCACGTTTTCCATCAGCAAATCCCTTATCATAGGAACTGGCTTCACTATTTAACCTTTCAATCGGATCAGCATCACTATAATCAATGATATTTACTTCGTAATCATATCTAACAATTGGTTTATATATTTTATATTTTCCATCAGCAAATCCTTTTTTTTGACCTTTTTCTTCACCTGCAATAGATCCTTCTGAAAAACCTTCTTCATAGCCAATATCATAACCTGCTTTAAAGCCATCTTTATAACCCTGTTCATAATCAGAATTTCCTGATATCAATGGATCATTGCCAACTGCAAGCAGCGGTATAACAAAAAGTATAAGAAGTGTAAAAATTATAGTTTTTTTCATAATAATTTTAATCTATCAGCATATTATATTTAGACAACCTTATAATGTCAAACATTTAGTAATAAATATTTTTTATTTTGTAAAAAAGTTTATTGTTTAAGAAATTTTTTAATAATCTTGATCAATACAGCAGGTATTATTGGCTTTGAAAGATAAGAATCCATTCCAGAATTAATACATTTTTCCTCTTCGCCTTTAACTGCACTGGCAGTCAATGCAATTATAGGACAATGTTTTTCAGTGTTTTTTTCAAGTTTTCGAATTTCAGTTGCTGCAGTATACCCATCCATTTTTGGCATCTGAATATCCATAAAAATTATATCAAGAACATGATCTTTAAATTTTTCAACAGCATCCTCACCGTTACTGGATTCAATAATTATTCCTGAAGGAATAACTTGTTTAATAAGCGTTTTCAGTAAAATCATATTTATCTCGACATCTTCAGCAATAAGAATATTATATTCTTTTTTGTTTATGCCAATTGGAATCTCTAGACTCTCAGATTTAGTGTCTGTTATATCTTTTTCGAGATATTCAACAGGGGTTGTAATAGTAAAAGAAAATTTGCTTCCTTTTTCTAGTTCACTTTCAATAATAATTTTTCCACCCATTTTAACTGCAAGCATATTGGAAATCGCCAAACCTAATCCAGTCCCCCCATATTTTCGAGTTATGGAAGTATCAGCTTGAGAAAACGCCTTAAACAACTTTTGCTGATTTTCTTTTGAAATTCCGATTCCGGTATCCCTGATTGCAAATGTAAAAGAACCAGAATTAGGTATCTCTTCTTCAGGAGTATAAACAATAGAAATCCCGACTTCACCTTTTTCTGTAAATTTTACAGCATTATTCAAGAGGTTTATTAATATCTGCTTTAATCTTACTGGATCCACAACAGCAAATCTTGCCATATTTGGAGGAATTTCAAGTAATAATTTAATACCCTTTTTCAAGGCATCATATTTTACAATTTCAGTTGTTTGCTCAATCAATTCTATAATGTCTGTTCGTATCTCATTCAAATCCATCTTCCCTGCCTCTATTTTAGAAAAATCCAGTATATCGTTAAGTTGATTCATTAGAGAATGTGCAGAAAAACCTATATTTTTAATATATTGTTGTTGTTGTTCAGATAATTCCGTTTTAGAAAGAAGTTCTGTAAATCCTATAACTCCGTTTAACGGCGTCCTTATCTCATGACTCATATTGGCTAAAAATTCGCTCTTCGCAATATTTGCCAATTGCGCACTTCTTCGCTCAGTAATATCGGTTGCTACAACAATAAGCGAATCTGAAACTGTTTTAAAAGATGTCCCGATATGACATTCACATAAGATTACTTCAGAATTCGGAAAATATAGAGCCAATTCCAGAATTGCCGGGGTCTTTGTTAGCAGCACCTGATCGATCGTTGATTGTAACGGTTTTCGAACTTCAGGAATTACATAATAGGATAGATCAGAGCCAATAATTTCTTCAACCGGATTTTCTGAAAAAATACGATTAATGTATTCAATTTTTCGATTACGACTTATTTCCATTATTAGAACTGGAGAATTAGATAATACTGAACTTAATCTGGTTTTACTCTGAATCAAAGATTGTTCTCGTAACTTTATAGTTTGCGACATTGAAATAAAATGTTCTTTCAATTCGGACATTTCCGAAACACTTTGAACTATATTAGGTATGTCTATGCTATTTCCGGATGCTAATTGCGAAGTCAATTTTATTAAAGATTGAATTGGTCTAACAATGTATCTATTTCCAAAATGAAGAATGACAAGAACTGTTAATAAAATTAAAAAGATCATTGTCATAAAAATTCTAAAACGCAATGATTGCCTAACTAAATCACTTTTATGAGTATTGTAAATCAGTTTTAACGACAAGCCCAATTCATTAATTTTAATTGTTTTACACCAATCACTCTGGATATCTCCAAAAGAAGCAATCAGAGTTTTCTTGTTGAATAATTCAAGTTTGATGTTTTTCATTCTACTGTTAATCTGATTTTTCGTAAACAATTCCTTTATTGGGATTTCAAGAATCAATATTCCTTTTGCTTTGTTGTTAACTTTAACTGGTGCAGCAATTCTCCAAAAAAATGAATTATTCGAAGAAAAATACCCTGTATAGGATATTATTTCCTTTTTTATTAACTTTTTAATTAGTGGTAGACTATCATATTCCCAATCAGGTCTTACTTTTGACAGACATTTCGTTGTATAAATTATATGTCCATTTATGTCAAGAAGCGTAATTTTTTCTTTTTTTTGAAAAATCCTCCAGCTGTCCATTTGCTCTTCAATAAATCCATGATGTAAATCAGGATCCTTCACCGCTTGAATAACTATAGGATTTAAAGCAAGATCAAGAATCTCCATTCGTCGTATATCAATGTATGAAAGGATTGCTTCTTTATCATATTTTATTTCTCTATCAATGTGTTGTTTATGACTTTCTTTGATCGTAAAATCTACCTGATGTATAACAATTGAATAAACTGCAATTCCAAGAATAAGAATAATCAATGTTACAAAAAAAGTTAAATATTTAGATATAGATATTCCCTTTTTCTTAATTGATGTAGTATTCATTTTATTTCCCCAATACAAGTTAAAACAAATTAGTAAATCTCTTAATAATCTATCAAAAGTACGGATCATCGTCAAATCCAAATTAATTGAGTTCTACGTTTTCCCTTGTAAAATTCAATCTATATCTGCTATATTTTAATTATTATTCAGGAGGATATCTTCATTGAGCATTGAATCTGATCATAATAATAAAAATTTTGAACTTTCTAAAGAAATGGGAATCCCGCTTGAGGCTTATCTTGAAATCATAAAAGTTTTTTTCCAAAGTACTGATGAACTTATTGAAAAATTACATTCTGCTATTCAACTTGAAAAAATGGATAATATTGCTTTTCTTGCACATTCAATTAAAGGAAGTGCTTTGAACTTCAGATATACAGAGATAGCTAAAATTGCTGCAACAATTGAAGAAAAGGCTGGAAATAATGAATTTAAAGAATTAGATAAAGATTTTTATATTCTTAAATTAGCTTTTGAAAATGCTTTAAACAGTTCAAGGCCTCCTAATAAAAGTAAAATTGAATCAAATAATTTTAAAGAGAATAATAAATATTATAAAGATGGAAATTTAATATTAGTCGTTGATGATAATCCGGCAAATGTTGAATTTCTTGAAAGTATTCTTACAAATAATGGTTATAAAGTTGCTACATGCAACAATGGAAAACAAGCTTTAACTTTTTTAAAAAATACTTTTCCCGATCTTATTCTTTTAGATGTCATGATGCCTGAAATAGACGGTTTTCAAATATGCGGTAAATTAAAAGAACATCCAGATACTAATTCAATACCTGTGATTTTTTTAACCGCACGTGCTGACACTGATTCAATTGTAAAAGGTTTTAATGTTGGAGGCAAAGATTATCTTACAAAACCGTTTAATTCTTCTGAATTACTGGTAAGGGTTAAAACACAGATCACTTTACAAAAACAGTTACATGAAATCCAACATGGAAAAGCACAAATTGAAAAAGAACGTCAAATCTCTGAAACAAAAAATGACCTGTTTTCTAATTTTCTCAGGCTCTCAGGAAAACTCGAAACACATGATTTTACTCAAGAAATCGGATTATTATTGCAAGGATGTCCAGAATTCAAATTTGCTGAGTATTTTCATTTAGAAATTGATATGGTCAATGAAGATTTATTAGATCATATAAATAAATTTTTTCTAAAAAATGACTTAACTCTCACTCCTGACGATAAAAATGCTTTATTAAAATCGATCAAACAGTCTACTAATGAAAAAGAACTTTATATTAAAAGGAATTTAAAGAACAATACTATTCATATAGCTTCTGTCAATTCCAATGTATTTACTAAAAAAAATCAGAGCAGTATTAAGGGTATCCTTGTTGCTATATCCAGTTCAGAGAATATACACTTACAGAATAAATTATTCAGAATTGTCGTGAAATTTACTTCAGTAGTTGAAGAACTTTTTATTTCTAATCAAAGACTTAAACAACTCCATCAAGTGGAATATGAGTTAAAAGCTGCTGAAAAAATTCAACGAAGTCTTTTACCAAAATCTTTTCCAGATTCAAATGTTTTTGATATTTATGGAATAAACAAATCCCATGGAAGTGTTGGCGGTGACTTTTTTAATGTATTTAACATAAATTATGGGAAAATCGGTTGCTGCATTGCTGATGTTTCTGGAAAAGGATTACCTGCAGCATTGATGGCCACATCTATATGGACAAAATTTAGAGATGTTGTAAATGATAAAATCTATGATACAAAAGCCCTTGAAAAATTGTTTAAAACGATTAAAAACAATAGTGAAACGATAAAAGATATTTCTTTTTTTCAAAGAAAAATATTATCAGCTGTCAGATCTTTAAATCTTGATGAAATGTTTGTAAAACTTAATAATTCTGCATTAGAAATATTGGATGATTATTCATTTGTAACTATGATGTATGTTTTGCTGGATGAACAAAATCAGTCTATGAACTACGTTAACGCTGGCCATGTCCCTTTGCTTACTTTTATAAAAAAAGCTGGTAAAGCAGAATTTATCGAATTACCTTCTACACCAATTGGTATATTACCAGACGTAAATTTTCCTGCAAGATCAATTTCTCTGGCATCAGGAGACATTTTATTGTTGTATACTGACGGAATAATAGAAGCCAAAAAAACAACTGAAAATGGTTATACTTTATTTGGTGAAAAACGTTTAGAACAATTATTCGCTTCATTATCATCACTTTCGGCAAAAGAAATAACTGAAGAAATTCAAAAAAGTGTTACTGATTATGCTCAAGGAAATTTATCAGACGATTTAACCATAATCACAATTAAAGTAAAATAATCATTTTTTCATTAAAACGTTTAAGAAAAACTACTTAATTTGTAAAAAAGGATCACCCATTAGATTAAGCTCCCAGAATACCCAACGGGTTGTTCCATGATCCATCCAGTGAATATTATCTTCTTTAGAATCATGATTGGCCTGTCCTAACCTGTTAATGCCTTCATTGAATATAGCATCGGTAAACTGACGATGAAAATACTGTGAAGCTCCTCTCGTAACAACATTTGAATCAGGATCTGGGTCTTCAGGACCAAGACCATATGATGAATTTGCAATAACAGCAAAAGCTCCATGTTCATGATTCATCAGCATTTCCATTAAACAATCTCTTTTAGTAAACTGACCAGCATGACATCCCTGTGAATATATAAGACAATATTTCGTATTTTTAAATTTTGGCAGATCATATCTAGTAAGCTTCATCGCATAAGAATAACTACAATGACCAATGTGATTTACAATTGTAATTCCTTTATTTATCTGATCTATAAGCTTTGAATCATACCAGGTTTGATCATGATCATATAGTGTTCGCTTTTCCCAGGAATTATTGTATCCAACAGTTTTGAAACCATGAGTCTGAGCACCATCACGAATTTCATTCATATAAAACTCACCCCAAATACCTGGAAAGAGATTTTCACCTACAAATAATGTTATTTTATCTGTATAGGAATGGGCTGCAACTGTTTTTCGAACAAAATTTGAAAGTTGTTCTTCATTTGATACAGGTGCGCGACCAACAAATACTTCCGCAAGCAGATCCACTTCTCCGCCATTTTCACCATCGCCAATCTCGCTATAGTGACTATCTTTATCATGATTAAATCTTCCATTAAGACAGGAATAATATACATCTGCCGGAAGTTCCTGCTCGAACTTTCTTCCCTCCCATACAAAAACAGCATAAAGGTATCTAATTGGAATGCCTTTTCCCCCGCCTGAAGCATCACTTTCGCCACGAAGAAGGACATATTCAGTTCCCCAGTTTTTGTAAGCATTCTGAATATAATTTCTAATTTTCATCTGATCATCAGTTCCTACTGTTTTTTGAACAACTGATTCAACATCAACAATTTTTACAGTCAATCCCTGAGTTTCCAAAAATTCTGCCAGAGTATGAAAAGTATATTTGCCTTCAATATCCATCAAAGCTTTACTAGTAAT
>DAOVTB010000204.1 GCA_030633305.1 Candidatus Muiribacteriota bacterium | reverse complement strand
TAAGACCCATCATTAATGCTACAACAGATTCTTTAAACCAGATTGCTTTAAGCGATTTGAAGAATTTATCAATTGATACTTCGCCGACAGCTAAAGCACGAATGATCATTGAAGCACTTTGTGCGCCGACATTTCCAGCAGTTGCAAGTAACATTGGCATAAAAAAACTTAATGCAACGATTTTAGTAAGTGTATGTTCGAAGGCTTTTATGGTATTTCCACATAAAAGATTTCCAACAAGTAAAAGGAGCATGACCCATGGAATCCTTTTTTTAAATAGTTCAAGACAGGTTGCCTCAGTATATGTTTCATCGATTGGGATGATCGCATGCATTTTTTGAAGATCTTCGGTTCCTTCTTCTTCAATTATATCAATGATGTCATCAATAGTTACAATTCCAACAAGTCTTCCATCACGTGAAACAACAGGCAAAGATATAAAATTGTAATCCTTGAAAATTTCTGCAACTTTTTCCTGGTCCTCATCTTCATAAACATAAATTACTCTGGGAATCATCATATTTTCAATCAATTCATCAGGGGCATTTAAGATTAAATCCTTTAGTGTAATTACACCTACAAGTTTCATATTAGGATCTAATACATATTCATAATAAACGCTTTCAATATGAGTGCCATTTTTTCGAAGTTCTTCTATTGCTTCGCGGACAGTCATTTTAGTTCTGAGTCGGACGTAATCCGTGGTCATGATTCCGCCGGCAACGTCTTCTTCATATGATAGAAGATGATTAAGGTTTTCTTGTTCTTCAAGGTTTAAAAGGGTTTTATAATCATCTATATCTTCAAGTTCAAGGTCCTGAAAGAAATCAGCACGATCATCGTCACTCATCTCGTTGATTATAAGTTTTTTGAATTCAATGTTGCCGTTTTCTAAAAGCAGGATCTTTTCATCATGTTCTAAAAGTTCAAATGCTTGAATGGCGGTAGTTTGTTCAAGATTGTGGAAAATGAAAAGAGATTCGTCGATTTTAAGAGATTCGAATAAATTGGATATATCAACAGGATGCAATACTTCAGATAAATTTTTGACCTCTGCAATATCCTTATTTTGAATTGCAATTTTAAGATCTGGTATGATTAAAGAAGTTGTACCCTTATCCATAATTACTCCAGAAGTCTTTTTTCATAGAATATAATATCATTTGTGTCTTGCTGTGTAAATAGTTTTTACAAGTCTGAAACCAGTATCATCATATCTGCCTCTTGGATCAGCATAACCACGATTTGCAGGTCGACAGTCGTAATATGGACTTCCAAAACCACCACCGCGTATGATTCGATATTTTGGTTCAACGGGTATTTCTTTTATGTCGATGTCTTCATCTTCTTCATAGTCTTCGTCATCTTCAGTTTCTTCATATACTGGTTCTAAGTCCTGACACCATTCAAATACATTACCACTCATATCATGAATATTCCATCCATTAGGTTTAAGACTACCTACAGGATATGGCGAGAGCGTGGAGAGTTCATCGAATACTGCATATGAAATTAATGATTTTGGATCATTACCGTAAAAGAAAATTGTGCTGGTTTCTGCCCGACATGCGTATTCCCATTCGGTTTCGGAAGGTAATCGAAAGCCGTTTTTTGAAGTGTCACACAATCCAGTTTTTTCATCATAACAGATATCAAATTTCATAAGGTTAGAAAGCTTATTAGCAAAATGAATTGCCTCCCACCAGGTGACTTGTTCTACGGGATGATTATCTTTTTTTGAAAATGATGGATTACTTCCGATTACTGCTTTCCATATGGTTTGTGTTACTTCAAATTTTCCAATGAGAAAGCTTTTTTCAATTGTTACCTGAGTTTGTGGCTCTTCATCGTCGTCGGCATCTTCATCAATAGAAATATTTGATCCCTTAGTAAAACTCCCAGCCGGAATCTTGATCATTTCAAAGGATATATTTTTTTTGGGTATTTGTATTGTAATAACTTCTGTGTCAGCAGCACTCAGACTTATAAGCAGTAACAATAAAAAAAAAGTAAAAAACAAATTCTTTAGATATGAAACGGACTTATTCATCAGGTCTTTCCACCTTTTTTGTTTTGTTGGTTAGACTGACTGTATTTATGGGATTTTAAGTTCATAATATTTCTCGCCAACTTCCCACATGTTATAGGATATAACCAACCAGCCTGGTCAAAAAGTTTTTGTGAAATCTCAAGAAGTGTAACATCACTGCTGGTATATGCTTTGAAGTTTGCAGGTGTGGTTTCGCCGATAAGAGTTTCTTCATAAAAAACAGCTCCAGGTCCGATTTTTTGCAAAGGTAAATTTTCTGCTTCCACATTTACTGTTCCACTAATAATCATGAACATACTGTCGACTTTCTGGCCAGGTATGGTTACATCCAATCCTTCTTTCATTTCAATCAGTCTTCCTAGACTGATGACTATTCTTCGGGAAAACCAGTTCATATTAGTCAGCAAAGCACTGCGCCCCAGAGATTCAGAAGAAATATTCTTGATTATTTCCCAAAGCGGGACGATTTGAAATGTAGTTAACAGAGCAGGTAACAGAATTAGATTTCCAACCAGGCATATCAGCATAGTCTGGCTTTGCAGAAAACCCAGATTTGAAAAAACCTGAAATCTGGAAAACCATAACACACCAAATAAAAATGCCAGGACAGTAGAGGCCGCAAACATGGAACTCCCAACAGTAATGGCACTTCTAGTCATAGCCATTACTGTATTATAAGATTTTCGCAGGTTCCGTTTCATTTCAGTCATGAAATAGATGCTGTTGTCAACGGATATACCAATTGCTACACACGCGATAAGTCCGGAACTTAAATCAAGTCCAATTCCGCTGAAACCTAGATAACCATAGAAAAACAGTATAGGAACTATATTGGGAATAATTGCAATTATCGCAACTTTTAGTGAAAGGAAAATTAACAGCATTGTGAAAAAAACTGCAGTAAGAGAATAAATCACACCATTTGTCTGACCTTTAATGACTCTTTCGACAGCCCTGTTTATTGAAAGCATCTCGCCACGGACTGTTATAGTAAAAGGTGTTTTGAAAAGTTTTCTGGTTTCGTTTAAAATCGAATCTCTTATCCTGTTGAGTCCGATAAGTGACATATCTGATGATTGTATAGTCATTACTGCGGTTGAGTAGTCACGACTAGCAAACATTCTGAGCATAGAATCGATTGCTGCGGAATGTTTTGTGAATGCATCATGTTCTTTCAATTCTTCTAGAAAATGAACATGACTGTTTATTACACATTGGCTTTCAAAATCTGAAACATTATTTGGCATTGGATAGGTCCTGAGTGAATATGCCAAATCGAAAAGATCAACAATGGACATACTCTTGTCAACACCTTCTATTTCAGTAATTTTTTTCTGTAGGATTCTCATTTTTCTGAGGGATTCTTTACGTATTATTGAACCAGGTGATCCAAGGATATCAAGTTTTATAATAGTTGCTCCACCAAGGTGTAGGCTCAGCTTTTTCATTGTTTTCAGTGCCTTGGAATCTCGATCAAGTAGTCTGGTCAGGTCATTATCCGCAATAATAAATTTTATGCCAATTAAAGAAATGATGCTTAGAATAAAGAATACTGGGATTATTATAGACCTTCTTTTAACGATCCATGTTACAAATGCTCCCCATTTTGCTTTATTTGACTTAATTGATGAGGCGATTTTTCCTGGTGATGGTAGAAGAATGTTGAAAGAAGGTATTACAAGTAGTGTACCAATAGTATTTAATCCAAGTCCAGTTATACAGAGTGTTGCAAACTGGTTTAGTCCTTTTACGTTACTTATCATAAGCATGCCAAATCCAAAAGCTGTGGTCAGTGCAGAAGTAATAAGAGGGACTAAAACTTCTTTAACCGCCTGTAATGACGCGTTAACTGGAGGTATACCATTCCAGATAGATTTGTAAAATCTCGTCATCATGTGAATTGATCCAGAAGAACCAACGGCTACGAGGAAAACAGGCACGATGAAAAGGACAGCATTAAGTTTAAGTCCGAATTCAGCCATTATACCCAGAAGACATAATTCTGAAATGATGAGGTTTATCAGAGGAAGAAGGATTCCTCTCATGGTTCTGAAACAGGTCCAGAACGCAATAGTCCAGAAAACAATAGCCAGAACTGCAAACATTTTGCAGTCTGAAATGATGGATTCCCGTACTTCCTCTTTTAAAACAGGGTAACCAGCGAATTCGATATCGTATTTTTTGGAAAATGGATAGATTGATTTTTTTATCTGGCTGATAACGGAATGCATTTTAGTTTCTAAATCAGGTGCCACTCTTAAATAAATTGCCGCAGTTTTGAAATCAGTTGATATCAAATTACGTTTGAATATACCTTGATTTATGTCATTTCTAAAATCCTCAAGCTCAGGAATATTTTCAGGAGCACGAAGCCAGAAAGTATCTTCACTCAGGAATTCGACAGCTCTATTTAAACCATCATCTGGAAAATTTGGAAATACAGGTGAATTATGGATATCAAAGAGAATTTTACTAGTATCAGTACCCTTATATTTTTTATAAGTATCTTCTGCCTGTTTAATCGCATAGCAACACCCAATCAGGTTTTTCCGATCGACATTGCGCTCGGTATAAGGGCGATGTCTGGGAATTGCAGAATTAGCCGCTGAAAGTACCACTATTAGGAACTTACCTTTATTCAAATCTGGTTTAGCATCTGAGTCATCCATTTTATGGTGGGAGATAATCTCTGTAATTTTTTCCAGGTCTTTTATACCTTCAACAGTAAATAGTTTTTCACCGCTTAAAGTAATAATAATTTCTTCATCACCACGCATCTGCGCTTCACTTGTTAATGGAGAAGCTGATTTTTCTACTACAACAAGTTCCGATACAGATCCGGAAAACTCAAGTTTTATAGCTTTTTTAGAAAAGAAACCTGCAACAGTCAGTGCAGTTATTATGATTAAGAAAGCGACTATTTTATAATAAATGGTTTTCATTGAGTATTCTCTTCATCTTCAAAATATTTTTAGCATATCAAAAAAAATCCAAAATACAAAGTGATAAAAACATAAAAATTGAAGAATACCAAAAATATATAATAATAAAAAAGGTAGATTTTCCGAAGAGTATATATAGTTATTAAAAATTTAAGGAGAAATATATGATATATCCAGATAAAAATAAGTATCTTGAAGACTCAGAAAAATATAATCTTATACCTGTATTTAAAGAAATAAGAGCTGATTTTGAATCGCCAATATCATTGTTCATGAAATCAGATGCAAAAATATTGCTTGAATCAGTTGAACGTGGAGAGATAGTTGGCAGATATTCAATAATTGCACTGGGAACAAAAACAAACATAGTTTTAAATGAATATAAAATAGAATTTACTGAATATCATAATCAGAAGCCTGTAGAAACAATAAAATATGAATTGAATAATCCTCTTGAAAAAATAAGAGAATATTTTAACAAATTCAAGTATCCAGAATATGAAAAACTCCCTCCATTTTTTGGTGGTGCAATTGGATTTCTAGGTTATGAGACGGTTCAGTATTTTGAAAATATACCTGTTGCAAAAAATGAATCTGGAATACCTGATGGAATTTTAACTATTCCAAGTATGATTCTTGTGTATGATTCGGTCAAAAGAACTGTTACAGCAATTGCCAGTACAACACCGGGAGAAGATCCTGAAGGAGCATATAATTTAGCAATAAGTGATATTGAAGAAATAACTAAAAAAATAGCTGGAAATTTTGAATATATTGAGCCAGAAATGAATTCTGAAAAAGTCTCAGAAATTATAAATAACATGACTGAAGAACGATATAAAGATAGTGTTATAAAAGCCAGAAAACATATTGAAGATGGAGACATAATACAAGTAGTATTATCACAGAAGTTTATGGTGGAGACTGAGGTAAAACCATTTGAACTTTACAGGACTTTGAGAATAATGAATCCATCACCATATATGTATTTCATGGATTTTGATGAATTTTGTATAATTGGTTCATCGCCAGAAGTAATGGTCAAAGTTATGAATGGTCAGATTCTTCTAAAACCAATTGCCGGAACGCGAAAACGTGGTGCTACAATGACCGAAGATGATGAGGTTACAAGTGAATTGATCAATGATCCGAAAGAATGTGCTGAACATATTATGCTTGTTGACCTTGGTCGAAATGATCTTGGCCGTGTAGCTAAGCCTGGAAGTGTTGAAGTTACAGATTTTATGACTGTAGAAAAATATTCACATGTCATGCACATTGTTTCAACTATAAAAGCAAAATTGGAAGAAGACTTCGATGTTTATGATGTAATTAAAGCTACTTTTCCTGCAGGAACTTTAAGTGGCGCACCCAAAATAAGAGCAATGGAGATTATTTCTGAATTGGAACCCGACAGACGTGGTCCATATGGTGGAATGATCCTGAATCTGGGTTTCAATGGAAACCTTGATTCCTGTATAACGATCAGAACAATAATTCTCAAAGATGGGAAGGCAACTGTTCAGGCAGGTGCAGGAATTGTTTATGATTCAAAACCTGAAAATGAATACAACGAGTGCTCTAATAAGGCAGCAGCTTTGATTAGTACATTAAGAAATACTAATACCACAACGGAGGGTTCAAGATGATTTTATTGATTGATAATTATGATTCGTTTACATACAACATATATCAGTATTTATTGAAACTTGGCGAGAAAGTACAGGTGTTTCGAAATGATAAGATTACAATTGATGAAATCAGTAAAATGAACCCTGATCATATCATTATTTCTCCTGGACCGGGAAATCCAGATACAGCTGGAATATCAGTTGAAGTGGTAAAAACATTCAGTGGTCAGATACCAATACTTGGAATTTGTCTTGGTCATCAGTGTATTGGACAGGCATTTGGTGGTGAAATTGTTAAGGCATCCAGAATATTTCATGGAAAGACCTCAGAAATAAATCATGATGGACGTGGTGTTTTTACAGGTGTTAAAGATCCGTTTACTGCAATTCGATATCATTCATTAGTCATTAAAAGACTGACATTGCCGGAAGTTCTTGAAGTAACTGCGACTGTAGACAGCGAGATAATGGGTGTCAGACACAAGTTGTACAGTGTCGAAGGTATTCAGTTTCATCCTGAATCAATTGGTTCAAGTTATGGATATGACATACTTCGAAATTTTCTGACTGATGAAACAAAAGAGAATGTAATGAAAACTGCGATAAAAAAAGTATTTAAAGGCCAGGATTTATCTGAAAGTGAAGCAGAAATGGTAATGGAAGAGATCACATCTGGCGATGCTACTCATGCACAAATTGCTGCAATCCTTACAACTATGAGTCTCAAAAAAGAATCAGTTTCTGAATTAACTGGTTTTGTACGAGTTATGAGAAGAAAAGCAACTAAAATAAAAAAACCAGATAATATAAAAGCAGTCGATACGTGTGGTACGGGTGGAGATGGGAGTAATACTTTTAATATTTCAACGATTTGTGCATTTGTTACTGCCGGTGCAGGTATTACAGTGGCAAAACACGGAAATAGATCAGTTACTTCAAGATGTGGAAGTGCAGATTTACTTGAAGTACTTGGAATAAATATTCTCAGATCACCCGAGGTAATGATTAAATGTCTTGAAGAAATAGGAATTGCTTTTTTGTTTGCCCCAAGACTTCATATGTCCATGAAACATGCTGTACCTGTTCGTAAAGAACTAGGAATTCGTACTGCTTTCAATATGATTGGTCCTCTTACCAATCCAGCTGGAGCAGAGTATCAGGTCATAGGAGTATTTGCAGAAGAATTAACTGAGAAGATTGCAAAAGTACTAGTAAATCTTGGGACTGAGAGCGCAATGGTAGTTCATGGTTGCGATGGCTTGGACGAAATCACATTGACAGGGAAAACCAAGATTTCAGAAGTGAAAAACGGATGGATTAAAAATTATTATTTTGATCCTAAAGATTACGGTTTTAATTATTGTGACTCTGCAGATCTAAAAGGGGGAGACTTAAAAACAAATTGTGAAATCGGTCTCTCGATACTTGATGGAAAAAAAGGACCGAAAAGAGATATTGTTCTTTTGAATTCAGCAGCTGCAATCTATGTTTCCAAACACGCAGAAACATTCAAAGAAGCAATTGAAATGGCTAAAAAATCCATT